>JAHECL010000049.1 GCA_024641745.1 Gemmatimonadota bacterium
GGGGGTGATGAAACCGAAGCCCTTGGCGTCGTTGAACCACTTCACGGTGCCGGTCGTACGCATGCGGTACTCCTGATGGTGTGGTGTAATCGGAGTCCGGGTGCGCCGTCCTGACCGACTACGGTGGTATCCGGGCGCTCCACCAGCCGGTGGGGGCCCGAGCGGATGACGAGTGGCCGCCGTGTGCGGCAGGGAGAATCAAAAAAAGGGCGCCGCGAAAGCGAGCCCCTGATTGAAACCCGGCACTAGTCCACGCCAGACGGCGTGTTTCCGCAGAGCCAAGCTAAGGCCAGCCCAGACGGCGCACAAGAGCCAAACCGAAAACCGAACATTTCCCGAACCGAGGACAGGTTCCAGCATGCCCGATCCCGGCAGCGCCCTCGTCTACTACGTGGTGTTCCTCTTCTCCGTGACCATCCACGAGGCGGCCCACGCCTGGGCCGCGCTGGTGGGCGGGGACCCGACGGCGTATCACGGCGGGCAGGTCTCCCTCGACCCCCGGCCGCACATCAAGCGGGAGCCGATGGGGATGCTCTGGATCCCCCTCATCAGCGTCTTTCTGTCCGGCTGGCCGATCGGCTTTGCCAGCGCACCGTACGACCCGGCCTGGGCACGGCGACACCCCAAACGTGCCGCCTGGATGGCCCTGGCCGGTCCCGGGGCCAACCTCCTGCTGGTCCTGCTTGCCTTTGCCGCCATCCGGATCGGCGCGGCCGCCGGGGTCTTCCATGCACCGGACCGCGCCGGCTTCGACCATCTGGCGGCCGGCGCCGGCGGAGCGTTCTGGGCCGGGCTCGCGTTCGTCCTCAGCGTGGCGCTCTCGCTCAATCTCCTGCTCGGCGTCCTCAACCTCTTTCCCTTCCCGCCGCTGGACGGCAGCGGCGCCGTCCCCCTCCTGCTCAGCGACCGGGCCACGGTGCACTACCAGGATTTCCTCTGGAAGAACCGGGCCCTCGGCCTCATCGGGATCCTGATTGCGTGGCAACTGTTCAAGTACGCCTTCGACCCCGCCTTCCTCTTCGTGCTGAACCTGCTCTACCCCGGCCTGGGGTACCACTGATGGGCCGCGCCAACCGCCTGGCCGGCTCGACCAGCCCCTACCTGCTCCAGCACGCCGGCAATCCGGTGGACTGGCACCCCTGGGGTCCGGACGCGCTGGCCCGCGCGCGGGACGAGGACAAGCCGATCCTGCTTTCCATCGGCTATTCGGCGTGCCACTGGTGCCATGTCATGGCGCACGAGTCGTTCGAGGACGAGGCCATCGCCGCGCAGATGAATGCCGACTTCGTCTGCGTGAAGGTGGACCGGGAGGAACGCCCCGACCTCGACGACATCTACATGGCCGCGACGATGGCGATGAACCACGGCCACGGCGGCTGGCCGATGACGGTGTTCCTCACGCCGGATCAACAGCCGTTCTTCGCGGGGACGTACTTTCCGCCGGAGGACCGGCACGGGCGGCCGGGGTTTCCCGCCATCCTGCGACGGATCGCGGAGCTCTGGCGCGACAACCGCCCCGCGCTCGAGCGGGTCGGGGGGGAGCTCAGCGCCCACCTCCGGCAGGCCACCGATCCCTCGCCGGGCGACGTGGACCTCGAGGCCGTGTTCGCGCGGCTGCGGGACCAGCTCGCACGGAGCTTCGACCCGGCGTGGGGCGGGTTCGGCGCGGCACCGAAGTTCCCGCCCTCCACCCTCCTTCGCCTGCTCCTCCTCATCCACCAGCGTGGGGGGGACCCCCGCGCGCTGGCCATGGTGGAGCGCACGCTGGACGGCATGGCGCGGGGCGGCATGTACGATCAGGTCGGCGGGGGCTTCTGCCGGTATTCCACCGACGACGAGTGGCTGGTGCCCCACTTCGAGAAGATGCTGTACGACAACGCCCTCCTGGCGCGCGCCTACCTGGAGGGCTACCAGGTCACCGGCAACCCGTTCTACCGGCAGGTGACCGGTGACATCCTCGATTACATCCTCCGGGAGATGACCGACCGCGACGGCGGCTTCTTTTCCGCGACGGATGCAGACTCGGAGGGGGTGGAGGGGAAGTTCTTCGTGTGGACCCCGGCGGAGTTCGCCGAGGTGCTCGGCCCCGAGGCGCCGCTCGCGGCGGCCTGGTTCGATGTGACGCCGACGGGGAACTGGGAAGGGACCAGCATCCCGCGCACGCCGCGACCGCTCGCCGACGTGGCGGGTGAGTTCGGGCTGGACGAGGCGACCGCCGCCCGCCGCCTTCGGAAGGCGCGGGCGACGCTCTACGCCGCGCGCGCCCGGCGCATCCCCCCGGGGATGGACGACAAGGTCCTGACCTCGTGGAACGGGCTGATGATCGGGGCCCTGGCGGAGGGCGCGCGGGTGCTCGGTGAACGGCGATGGCTCGAGGCGGCCACCCGGGCGGCGGATTTCCTGCTGGCCCGCCTCCGCGACGCCGACGGCCGGCTGCTCCGCAGCTATCGTCAGGGCACGTCGCACCTCAACGGCTACCTGGAGGACTACGCCTTCCTGGGCGGCGGCCTGCTCGATCTCTACGAGGCGGGCGGGGGGGACCGGTACCTGACCGAGACCCGGAACATCGCCGAACGGATGCTCGCGGACTTCGCGGCGGCGGACGGCGGGTTGTTCAGCACGTCGGCGGGCCATGAATCGCTTCTGGTGCGCCATCGTGAGGGGCATGATGGCGCCATGCCGTCGGCCAACGCCGCCGCCGCCCACCTCCTCGCCCGGCTGGCGGTGCATGACGGTCGGCGTGACTGGCGCGAGACGGCCGAGGCAGCGCTCCTCGCGTGGGGCGCCCCGATGGCCCGTGAACCGCGGGCCTTTGCGCAGAGCCTGCTGGCGCTCGACTTCCTCCGGAGCGGTCCGGTGGAGCTGGCCTTCATCGGCCCGGCGGGGCACCCGGCCCTCGAGGCGCTCCGCCTCACGGCGGCCGGCAGCTTCCTGCCACACCGCCTCATCGCCCACCACGATCCCGCCAGCGGCGCGTCGGGCCACCCGCTCCTGGCCGGGAAGTCGCTCGTGGCGGGATGTCCCGCCCTCTATGTCTGTCGCGACTTCGCCTGTCGGCAGCCGGTCACTGACCCGGGCGACGTGCCCGGGGTGATCGGCATCCTGAACGGCTGACTCGGGAATCGGAGGGCGTCCGGCGGTACCACGCGCTATATTCAACTGGTACGCCCCTCCTCTGGCCGCCCTCAACGGGCGGAAGGCGCGGTCCCCGATGGCTAGCATTCGAGTCACCTTCCCCAGCCGGGATGCGGCATCGTTCTCGGATGACGTGAAAGCACGGGTCGCCGACTACTTCACCTCGCGCGGGCTTTCCGACAAGGCCGACTGGCGGATGGTGCTCAAGGGCGTCATCCTCGTGGCGATGACCTTCGTGCCGTACGGGATGATCCTGAGCAACAGGTTCGGGCCGTGGACGATGCTGGGGCTGGCGGTGGTGATGGGCATCGGCGTGGCGGGCATCGGGTTCAGCGTCTCCCACGACGCCCTGCACGGTGCGTATTCGAACATCCCGTGGGTCAACCGGGTCATCGGCTGGTCGTTCGACGTCTGCGGCGCCAATGGCTACATGTGGAAGGTCACCCACAACGTGATCCACCACACCTACACCAACATCGAGGGCCTCGACGAGGACCTGACGGTCTCGCCGCTGCTTCGCCTCTCGCCCCACACCGAGTGGAAGCCGTTCCACCGCTTTCAGCACCTCTACGGCTTCCTCGCGTACAGCTTCTCCACCCTCTTCTGGGTCTTCGTCAAGGACTACAAGTACTTCCTCCAGAAGGACATCGGGCCCTTCCTCGACCGGAAGAACCCGCCGAAGGAGATTGCCGGCCTCTTCATCGGCAAGGCCTTCTACTACAGCTGGGCCATCATCATCCCGCTGCTCGTCGTCAACGTGCCGTGGTGGCAGTTCGCCATCGGCTTCGTGGTGATGAACCTGGTGGCGGGCACCATCCTCGGCGTCGTCTTCCAGCTGGCGCACGTGGTCGAGGACATCACCTACCCGACGCCCGACGCCGCCGGGGCCATGGAGTCCGCCTGGATGGCCCATGAGCTCGAGACCACGTCCGACTTCGGGCCGAAGAACTGGCTCCTCTGCTGGTATGTGGGCGGATTGAACTTCCAGGTGGAGCACCACCTCTTTCCGAAGGTGTGCAGCATCCACTACCCTGCGATCAGCAGCATCGTGCGGGAAACGGCCGTGGCGCATGGCCTGCCCTACAACCAGCACGAGACGCTGCGGGCTGCCGTGCATTCCCACTACCAGTCGCTGAAGCGGCTCGGCCGCCAGCCACTGGCGGCCGCCGCCTGAGCCGCCACCACCAGCACCGGGCGTGAAGCGACTCTGGTACTGGCGGTGGCGACTCCTCGGCCGCGAGCCGGAGCATTGCCTCGGGTGCGGCGGCCCCCTCGCCCGGCAGGCGGTGGCCTGGTGCCACGCCAGCGCCGGGCAGATCGAACTCTCCCTGCAGGGCCTCCCCTTCCTCGTCTGCGGCAACGGCTGCACCGACCGCCGGCAACCCCGTCCCGGATTCGCCGGGGAGCTTGAGCGCGCGCTGCTCGACGGCGGCCACCTGCCGATGGCCCATCCGACGGTGCCGGGCGGCGCCCTGAGCTGTTATGCCTGCGCGAGCCGCGTCTGGCGGCCGGGGCCGGACAGCGGCGAGGTGCATGGAACGCTTCGCCTGCCCAGCGTGCCGGCGATCGACCTCACCGTCCGGGGGCCCGTCCGCACCTGCAATGGATGCGCGCGACTCCAGCTCATCCCGTCCGATTCGGTGCGCCGCGACCTCTCCGCCGCCCTGGCCGGCGCCCTCGAAGCCGCCGGCCTCCGCACGACCTTCCGCTAGTCAGCCCACCACCGACAGCACCCGTTCCACCCGGTGGCGGGGAGAATCGAACCCCGCCTCCGCCGGATGCCCGACCGCGATCAGCGCAGGGATCTTCGCATACGGCGGCAATCCGAGGATCGCCTTCACCTCGTCGGGGTTGAAGCCGAGCATCGGGGAGGTGCCGAGGCCGAGGCTTTCGGCCACCAGGAGCAGGTAGCCGAGGGCGATGTAGCTCTGGCCGGCGCCCCAGGTCTCCCGGTCGTCGTCGCTCTGGCTGCCGAACGTCTGCCGCAGGTGGGCCGTCGTGCCGGCCGCCTTCTCGGCGGGCAGCGTCGCCGAGAACGTCTCCTCGATGTTGGCGAGCGCGTCCTGCATGTCGGTATACAGCACCAGCACGACCGGCGCGGCGCCCACCTGTGCCTGCCCGAAGGCGGCAGCCTGCAGCCGGTCCTTCACCTCCTGGTCCCGGACCGCCACCCAGCGCCACGGCTGGACGTTGAAGGCCGACGGCGCGCGGCCCGCCGCCTCGAGCAGCGTCCGGAGTTGTGATTCGGTCACCGCTTCATCGCTGTACTTCCGGACCGAGTGCCGGGACTCGGCAGCCTCGATGACGGCGGAGCCCAATGCGGTGGTGTTCATCTTCGTGTTCTCCTTATTAGTGTGATAACACATATTTATCTGAACAATGGCCCCGAGTTGCGGGGCTCCGGCCTAGCCCTGACGGCAGGGCGTCAGGCGCCTGATGTCGTCCAGCACGCTGATCAGGGTGCGCAGCCTGGCCTCCGAGAGCCGCCCGACCTCACCCTGCTCGATCTGCCGCAGGGGGGCCGCCGCCTTCTCCAGCACGGCGAGTCCGCCCGGGGTGATGCGGGACCGCACGATCCGGCGATCCACCTCGTCCCGCGCCCGGGCCACCAGGCCCAGTTTCTCGAGCCGGTCGAGCAGCCGCGTGGTGTCCGCGACCGGCGCGATCAGGCGACTCTGCACCTCGCAGCGGGGGAGGCCGTCGGCCCCCGCCCCGCGCAGGATCCGGAGCACGTTGTACTGTGTCGGCGTGATCCCGAGCGGGCGAAGCGCTTCCGCGAGGCGCAGCTCCACGATGGCGGCCGTCCGCTGGATGCTCACCAATGCCTCATGCGCCGGCGAGGCAAACGGACGGGTCTGCTTCAATTCCCTTGCGAGCTGGCTCATGTCTGCATATTATGTGTTGCAACACTTATTGTCAAGGGCAACGAATCCGGAGGTTCCCCGTCATGCCTGCCACCCCAGCACCCGCCCCCGGTCGCCGTGTCCTGGGCGTTCTTCCCGGCGTCGAGACACCGGAGGGCGAGGGGATGACCGTCTACCGCCCCTTCCCCTCCCGCGCGGCCCGCGAAATCGACCCGTTCCTGCTCCTCGACCGCCTCGGCCCGGTGACCATCGCGCCTGGCGCCGGGACCGGCGTGCCGCCCCATCCCCACGCCGGGTTTGAGGTGGTGAGCTACGTCCTCCAGGGGAGCCTCGACCACCGGGACTCCGGCGGACACCATGGCCGGCTCGGACCAGGCGATGTGCAGTGGATGACCGCCGGCGCCGGAATCGTGCACTCCGAGATGCCCGGAGCCCGGCTGCGCGACCAGGGGGGCACCCTCGAGGCGATCCAGCTCTGGATCAACCTCCCGGCGCACGACAAGCAGATGGCGCCCCGCTACGGCGACATCCCGGCGTCGGCGATCCCCGCCGTGACGACCCGGGACGGGCGGGCCACCGTGCGCATCGTCGCTGGCGAGGCCCTCGGGCGGCAGGCCCGGCTCCCCCTCCGGACGCCGATCACCTACCTGCTCTGGACGCTCGCCCCCGGCGCCGTCATCGACCAGCCGCTTCCGGACGGCACGCAGGCGCTGGCGTACGTCCTCGCCGGTGCGGGGAGGTTCGGCTCCGATGCGGGCGCCGCCGCACGCAACGAACTGGTCCGCTTCGCCGGGGATCGTGGACCGGTCCGGTTGGCCGTACCGGCCGAGGGTGAGAGGACGGACGTGCTGCTCCTCGCCGGCCCGCCCATCGGCGAGCCGGTGGCGCGCTCGGGACCGTTCGTGATGAACACGATGGAGGAGATCAAGGCGGTGCTCGGGAAGTTTCGCGCGGGGGAGCTGGGGGAGGTCGTGGGATAGGCAGGGCCGCGCAGCCGGCGGCATCGGGCGCTAGGACGTCGCGCCCTGCCGGAGCCTGAGCAGATGCTTGAGGCGGGTGTGGTCCTCCCGCTCGCGCTCCTCGAGCAGGGCGCGCACCCGGTGAATCTCCGCCGACAGGCCGGGTGCGACCCGGTTTTCCAGGGTGTTGACCTGCCGGGTGGTCCGGCGCAGCGCATCGGCGAGCCGGCGCAGCAGCAGCTCGGTGGAGGCGGCATCGAGCAGGAGCTCCACCATCTGTTCGAACTCGTCGGCCGCGACCGCCGCCGCCGGTTGCGTCAGGGGAGGCGCCTGCCCGCGCGCCTCGACCGTCCGCCGCACCGGGGTGAGGCGCTGTACCGCCCCGGTCGCCACGCCCCACGACTCGCTGACGGTCAGCTCCACCTCCACCCGCCGCGCCGGCCAGCCCATCGCCTCGAGACCGCCGGTCCCCTGCGCACCGACCGCCCGCACCAGTGCGGGATAGGCACGGCTGGCGCTCGCCTCCACCCGGCTCCGCGCCTCGATGGCCGGCGTGGCCACGCGAAAGAGGTCGGCCACCAGCGCCTGGCGCTTGCGGGTCAGCAGGTCGATCCCCTTGCGCACCCGCTCGAGGCGACGGCGATGCCGGATCAGGTTCGAGCGGGTCGGCGCGCCGAGGGTCCTCATGGGGTCGCCTGCGGGCCGGCCCGCCGGGCCCAGGCCGCCTCCGGGATGCGGCGCAGGTCCTCGCGCGGCAAGGTCTCCAGCAGTCTCCACCCCAGCTCCAGTGTCTCGCCGATGGTGCGGCGCGCCTCTCCCTGGTCGATGAACTCCCGTTCGAACCGGTCGGTGAACGCGAGCGCCCGGCGATCGGCCGGCGGCAGGCCCGACTCGCCCACGATCGCGGCCGTGAGCCGGGCCTCCCGTCCCTGCGCATAGACCGCGTACAGCTGGTCTGACCAGCGGCGGTGGTCCGGCGCCGTCGCGGCGCCGATGCCGGCACCCATCAGCCGCGAGAGCGACGGCAGCACGTCGATCGGCGGGAAGATCCCGCGCCGGTCGAGCTCGCGGCTCAGCACGATCTGACCTTCGGTGATGTAGCCGGTCAGGTCGGGGATGGGATGGGTGATGTCGTCGTCGGGCATCGAGAGGATCGGCAGCTGCGTGATGGACCCGGCCGACCCCCGCACGACCCCGGCCCGCTCGAAGATGGTGGCGAGGTCGGTGTACATGTAGCCGGGGTAGCCCCGGCGGCCGGGGATCTCCTCGCGCGCGGCGCCGAGTTCGCGCAGCGCCTCGCAGTAATTGGTGGCGTCGGCGAGGACCACCAGCACCTGCATTCCCCGTGCAAACGCCAGGTATTCCGCCTGGGCGAGCGCCAGTCGCGGCGCCAGCAGGCGCTCGATCGTCGGGTCGCCGGTGCGGTTCAGGAAGAAGACGCTGCGCGCCAGCGCCTCGCTCGACTCGAACCGCTGCAGGAAGTGCTGGGTCTCCCGCTGGGTCAGCCCGACCGCGACGAAGATCACGGCGAAGGGCTCGCCGCCGGTGGTCCGCGCCCCGGCCACGACGCGCGCGGCGAGTTCGAGGCCGGGCAGCCCCGCACCGGAAAAGATCGGCAGCTTCTGCCCGCGCACCAGGGTGTTCATCCCGTCGATGGCGGAGATCCCGGTCTCGATGAAGTCGGCGGGCTTGCGGCGGCAGACCGGATTGAGCGGTGCCGCCCAGGCGGCATGCCGCGCCGAGCCGACCGGGGGCGGCAGTCCGTCGAGCGGGGCGCCCGAGCCGGCGAAGACCCGCCCGAGCAGCTCCTCACCCACCACCGCGCGGGCGATGTCGCCGGTCAGCGTCACCTCCGCCCCGGCGGGCGCGAGGCCGACGGTATCCTCGAAGACCTGCACCACCGTCGCGGCGCGGCTGACCTCGATGACCTGCCCGCGCCGGGGCGGCTGCCCCGCACAGACGATCCGGACCCACTCCCCGAGCACGGCCCGGTGTGCCGACGACACCGTCAGGAGCGGGCCGGCCGCCGCGCCGGCGCCGGCATAGAGGCGCGGGGTGCCGCTCATGCCAGCACTCCTTCGGGTGTGGCGCGCAGCGCCGTCAGGCGGTCCCGCACCGCCGCGACGTCGATCGCACCGATGGCGGCGCCCCCGGCCAGGGCGGCGGTGCCGTCGCGGTGAAAGCGGTGGATGGCATCGGCCAGCGCCCACGTCTTCGTGACCGGCGAGCTGGCGTCGGCGGGATCGTAGGCGCTCTGCCCGATCAGGAACTCGCGCAGCAGGCGCGCCGTCTCGAGGATCAGCCGGTCCTGGTCCTCGAGGGCGTCGGGTCCGACGAGGCCGGCCACTTCACGGAGTTCACGATCCCGCTGGAGCAGGGCGAAGGTCTCGCGCCGGAGCGCGCCCCACCCCACCCCGCCATGCTCCTCGAACCAGTCGAGGACATCGGCGGCCTGCAGGCTGTAGCTGGTTTCCCAGTCGACCGCCGGAAATTGTCGCTGGTGCGCCAGCGAGGCATCCAGCGCCCAGAGGGCGCCGGCCACGCGCAGCGCCGCCTGGGTGACCGGCTCCGAGAAGTCGCCGCCCGGCGGGGAGAGGGCGCTGATGAAGGTCACCGCGCCCTCCCGCGGATCCGCCCCGATGCTCCGCGCGCGCCCCGCCCGTTCGAAGAGCTTGCCGAGCCGGTTGCCGAGGGACGTCGGGTACCCCTCCTCCCCCGGCATCTCGCGCAGGAGCGAGCCGATTTCCCGCAGCGCCTCCGCCCAGCGCGACAGCGAATCCGCCATCAGCGCCACCCGATACCCCATGTCCCGGTAGTACTCGGCGATGGTGAGCCCGAGGTAGACCGAGGCCTCGCGGGCGGCGACCGGCATGTTGGAGGTGTTCACCACCAGCACGGTGCGGTCCATCAGGGAGCGCCCGGTGCGCGGATCCTCGAGGGTCGGAAACTCCTCCAGCACGTCGGCCATCTCGTTGCCGCGCTCGCCGCAGCCGACGTAGACGACGATGTCGGCCAGCGCGTACTTGGCCAGTGACTGCTCGATGACCGTCTTGCCGGTGCCGAACCCGCCGGGCACCGCCACCGACCCGCCCTCGGCCACCGGGAAGAGGAAGTCGAACACGCGCTGCCCGGTGATGAACGGCCGGTCGGCGGCGAGCCACCTCGCCACGGGCCGCGGCACGCGCACCGGCCACCGCTGGAGCAGGGTCAGCGGTGCACCGTCCTCCAGCCGGCCGATCGGCTCGTCCACCGCGTACCTCCCGGCCGCCAGCTCGGCGATCACCCCGTCGATCCCCGGCGGCAGGAGCACCCGGTGGACGATCCCCTCGTTTTCCTGGACGGTGCCGAGCTGGTCGCCCGGCGCCACGACCGTCCCCGGCGTGACCGTCGGCGTGAAGTCCCAGCGCCGTGCCCGGTCGAGCGTCGGGGCCACCGTGCCGGTCGAGAGGAAGTTGCCTTCATGTTCCGCGAGCCGGCTGAGGGGCCGGCCGGTGCCGTCAAGCACCGATCCGAGGAGGCCGGGGCCGAGTTCCGCCTGCAGCGGGGCACCGGTCGCCTCCACCGGCTCCTCCAGCGCCAGGCCGGTGGTGTCCTCGAAGACCTGGACCGTCGCGGTGTCGCCCTGCACTCGGATCACCTCGCCGAGCAGGCGGCGGTGGCCGACACGGACGATTTCGTAGAGTGCCGCCTGCGGCATCGGGGCGACTTCGACCAGCGCGCCGGCGGCGCGCACCACGCGGGCGCCCGTCACCGGAGGCGCACCCGGTAACCGATGGCCCGGCGGAGCAATTCCACCACCTGTTCCTCGGCGGAGGCGGCGGCGCTCCACCCGGGCCCCGGAAAGGGAACCACCACCGGCCGGGCCACCCGGTCCACGGTGAGGCGCAGGTCGGGGGCCAGCGCGGCGTAGAACGACTCTTCCAGCAGCACCACGCCGACCTCCGGCAGCTGGAGCATCGACCGGAGGACGGCGTCGGCCGCCGCCGGATCCTCCGCGACGTCCGGCACCACCCCCGCCAGCGCCAGCCCCGGCGCCGTCGCCGCGCGACAGAGCGCCCGCACGCCGAGGGTCATGCGGCCTCCGCCAGCAGCGGGTCGAGGACGGCGCGCGGCGCACCGAGGGCGATGCCCCAGGCGAGTCCACGCAGCACCCGCGCCTCGGCACGAATCCGTTCGAGGACCGCGAGCACCGGCGCGGGACCCAGCGGATCGTGCCGCGCGACACCGCGCAGCCACCCGACGCGCGCCGCCGCGGCGCGCGCGGTCAGGGTGGGCAGGTCCACCGGCGTCGCCGAGAGTGCCGTCCCCAGGGGAGTGCCCCGGGCCAGGCCACGCAACGATTCGACGCACCGTTCCCGGTCGCGCTCCGCCCGCAGCCGGAGAAACGCCTCCCGCGTGATGCGTGCCCCGCCGTCGAGAAACTCCCGTGCGATGACGTCCGGCGCCGCGTCCGGTGCGGCGAGCAGGAGCGTGCTGGCGTTCTCCTCGTCCACCAGTTCACGCACGTAGCGTCGGAGCACCGGCCCGCCCGGGTGCGCCGCACGCCGCGCACGTTCGAGGAAGAGCCGGGTCAGCGCCCACTCGAGCGTGCGCAGCCCCGGGGCCGGCGCCTCCTCCAGCACCGCACGCCACGCCCGTCCGGCGGGATGCCCGCACCCGATCAGTGCCTGCACCAGGTCCGGCACGGTGGCGGCGCGGGCCAGTCGCTCCAGCGTGCGCGGCGGAAGTCCCGGTGTGGGCAGCAGGGTGCGACGCCGGGCGCCCGCGGAGGCGCCCTGTGCGGCGCCGCGCAGCAACGCACGCAGGGTCGACCGCTCCTCCTCCTCCAGGACCACCGCCAGCACCTCGCGCCGAGGACCGAGCCAGCGTCCGAGCAGGTCGAGCCGGGCGACCGCCACCCGGGCGATGGCGCGGTCGAGTCCCGGCGGGTCCAGCGCCCCGCCACCGGCCGCCTCGAGCGGGTAGCCGAGCGCCGCGATGCGCCCGGCGAAATCGGCCCAGTCACGGGCGCCGGCCAGACCGGCCAGCGCGTCCCGGCCCAGCAGGTGGGTCGCGAGGCCGCGGGCCCGGGCGTTCACCTCGTCCCAGCGCATCGTCAGCGACCCTCGATCCGGGCGGTGAGGGCGATCGCGAGCTCGGGACGACGCCTGGCCAGGATCGCGCACAGCGTGTTGTCCACGGACACGCGACCATCGGCGGAGCGTCCGGTCACGCCGGCGGGCACGTCGGCGGCCTCGGCGGTGACGGCCGGATGCGTCCGCAGGGCCTCGTTCATCCGCGCGAGCGCGTCCGGCGGGCTCTGCAGGACGGCGGGGGCACCCTCCAGGTACCGCGCCACATCCGCCGCCAGCGGGCCGACGCGGTCGGCGTAGCGGTCGACCGGCATCCGCTCCAGGACGGCCGTGGCCCGCGCGAACACCCCCTCGAGCAGGACCGCCCGTGCGGCCAGGAACCGGGTTCTTGCATCGGCGCGCGCGGTGGCCACACGGCGCTCCAGCGCGGTGCGCTGTTCGCTTGCGACCCGTTCGAGATGGCGCGCCCGCCGCCGTCCGGCGTCCGCCTCCGCGCGTGCCCCGATGGCCGTGGCACGGGCCTCCGCCTCGCCGCGGATCCGCGCGGCGTCCCGCGCGGCGTCCCCCTCGAGGTGGAGCAGCAGGGCGTCGATGCTCATCGGGTCAGGCGCCGGCCCGCAGCATGATCAGCACCGCGACGACGAACCCGAGGATCGCCATCGTCTCGGGAATGGCCACCAGCAGGATGGCGGTCGTGCTGAGTTCCGGCTTCTCCGCGAGGCTCGCCGAGATGGCGGGCCCGATGCGCGACTGCGCCCACCCGGTGGCCAGGGCAGGGATGCCGACGGCCAGCGCGGCGGCGAGGGGAATCAGGAACGCGTCCATGCGACCTCCGAGGGTTCAGCTGGCGGCCCCATCGGGACGCCAGTGCGAAAAGGGGCGATAGGCCTGCCCGCCCGGACTGTGGAACTTTCCAAAGAACTCGACATAGTGCAGGCGCAGCCCGTGGATCGTGGGGGCGAAGACGCCGAGCGCGAAATTGACGAGGTGGAAGAGGAGCGCGAACAGCACCCCGACCAGCGCGCTGCCGACGCTGCCCGCCAGTTCGTTGGCGACCACGGCCATCATCACCGAGGCGGTGCCCAGCGCCATGATGCGGGCGTACGAGAGGATGTTGCTGAGCGTGGACAGGAATTCGATCGGCGCGATGATCCCCTCCGCCAGGATCAGCACCGGGAAGAGCACCAGGAGCCCGATCGCCGACGGCGTCAGGAATCCGTGGGGCAGCACCTCGAGCGCCGCCAGCAGCGCCACGATGATGAAGAGCACCATCACCAGCGAGGCGCCCTTCCCCACCGCCTGCCGGGGATGGCCCCGCGACGCGTTGAAGACGCCGAGCGCCAGCCCGAGGACGATGTGGACCGCACCGATGGCGATGGCCAGTCCCAGAAAGGCCAGCAGGGAGTGTTCCCGGTCGAGGAGGAGCGGACGCAGGCCGAACCAGCGGGCGCCGAGATCGCCGAAGAACTCGCCGAACGCGAGCCCGAACGCCACCGCGAACGCGGCGCCTGCTCCGAGCACCTCCGCCACCGCACGGCGGGTGCTGCCCGGCGCGCCACCGCGCCGGAGCCAGAGCGCGCAGAGCCCGAGCAGGAGGCCATAGCCGATATCACCGAGGATCAGGCCGAAGAACATCGGGAAGAAGACCGCCACGAACGGCGTGGGATCAATCGTGCCGTAGGCGGGGAGCGGCACCATCCGGGTGATGGTCTCGAAGGGGCGGAAGAGGCGCGGATTCTGGAGGACCACCGGCGCCGCGTCGCCCTGCCATTCCTCGCGCGCCACCGACTCGACCACCACCCGGCCGCCGAAGCGCGCCGCCAGTCCGGCCGAGAGCTTCGGGAAGGCCGCCGCGGGAATCCACCCCTCCACGACGAAGCTCCGCGCCGTCGCGGCGGCCTTTTCCCTGGCGGCGAGGCCCAGCAGGCGATCCTCCGCCACCGACCGTGCGCGCCCCACCACCGGCCCCACCGCCGCGGCGAGCTCGCGCTGCTCCCGGTCGAGCCCGTCCAGTTCGGCATCGAGCGCGTCGCGACGCGCCGTCAGGCCCGGCCCGAGCTGGCCGAGCGCCTTGCCGCCGCTCCCCTCCGGCATCGGGAGTTCATGCACCCCCGCCTGGGCGAGCAGCCGTTCCACCCGCGAGGCATCTCCCGGCGGCACCAGCAGGACCGCCGCCAGTTCGCCCGTGGAGAGCGGCGCCGTCTCCAGCACGAATTCGTTGCCGATGGCGGCGGCGAGCCCCTCGCGCAACCGGGCGACGACCCCGGCATCCTGACCACGGAGCACGAGGTGGTAGCCGTGGGTGCGGGTCCCGCCGCTCGCCGGAAGCAGGCCGCGGAAGGCCCGGATGAACTCCAGCAGCCGCGCGAGGCCGACCCGCTCCTCCTCCAGCGCGCGGCGCCGCGCTTCCAGTCGCTCCATCGCCCGGCGGGCGCGGCGGAACTGCCGTCGCCAGGCGGCGATGGACGGCTCGGACGGCGCCGGCGGCGCCACGGGCGGTGCCCCGAGTTGCGCCACGAGGGCGTTGGCGTCCTGGACGAGGGCGCGCAATCGCCGTGACTCCCGTGCCTCTCGGGGATCGGGCTCGACGGGACGCAACGCCCCGGTGGGGTTGGCCTCGTCCAGCTGCAGGAGGCCGATGTCCTGCACCGCTGCCAGGACAGCGTCGAGCTCCTCGAGCGGGCCGAGGAGACGGGCGCGCACCATGGGAAGAATCACCGGTCCTCCCCATCGGGCGCGTGCAGCACCGCGTCCACCACCCACACCGCCAGCGCCTCCGCCTCGTCGTCGGTCACCGACTCGTACCGTGCGCGTGCCGCCTCGAGCCCGGTTCGCTCCTCGGCGATCTGCGCCTCGGCTTTCGCCTCGAGCGCGGCGGCAAGGGCCGCCTCGGCGGCGGCCAGTTCCGCATCCAGCTGCGCGACCCGTGCCTTCGCATCGTCCTCGGCGGCCCGAACCTGTGCGTCGGCGTCCAGACGCACCCCTTCCAGCATCGCCTCGAGACGTGATTCCACTTCGAGAAGACGGGCGAGGGCGCTCTCCGGCGCCTGATCGGGAGACGGCCGCCTGGGTCGCATGGCGCTCCTCGTGGGCCCGAGGGATTCCGGGCGCTGGGGGAAAGGTGCCGGGCGGCGGATGAAGGGAGGGGGAGCGGGACCTGAAGGGATCTTCAGGGGGAGGCAGGTGCGCTGATAGCGCCACCGTAAGCAAGCGGCTAGCATTGGGATATGAGTGGCGGCAAGGCACCATCCGCGGCGTATCAGGCCATCCATGCGGTGGTCCGGCGGATCCCCCCCGGCAGCGTCGCGAGCTACGGGCAGGTGGCGCGGCTGGCGGGGCTGACCAACGCAGCCCGGCAGGTCGGGTATGCGCTGCATGCCCTGCCGACCGGGACCACCGTGCCGTGGCACCGCGTCGTGAACGCCCGGGGCGCCATCAGTCTTCGCGATCACCAGGCGTTGACGCAGCGCATGCTGCTGATGCGCGAGGAAATCCGGTTCGACGCCCGGGGCCGGGTGGACCTGGCGCGCCAGGGGTGGCAGCCGGGGCAGACGAGGCCCGACAGGAAGAGGAAGCCGGCATGAGCGACGCAGGCCCGATCGACGCGCGGGTGGACATCGGTCACGTCCACCTCAAGGTGGCGGACCTGGAACGCGCACTCGCGTTCTACTGCGGCGTGCTCGGGTTCGCGGTGACCCAGCGCTACGGCGACGGCGCGGCGTTTGTGAGCGCCGGCGGCTATCATCATCACATCGGGCTGAACACCTGGGAGAGCCTTGGCGGGTCGCCTCCCCCGCGCGGCAGCACCGGCCTCTACCACACCGCCATCCGGTATCCCGACCGCGCCACCCTGGCCGACGCCCTGCGACGCATCCTCGCCGCCGGCATCCAGCTCGACGGCGCGAGCGACCATGGCGTGAGTGAAGCGCTCTACCTTCGTGATCCGGACGACAACGGCGTGGAGCTCTACCGCGACCGCCCCCGCGACGCATGGCCGAGGCAGCCGGACGGCTCCCTGGCCATGACGACCGGGCCGCTGGACATCCGCGCGCTGCTGCGCGAGGCACCCTGAAGCGCCCTGCCCAAGGACGACGACCATGAGCACGCCTTCCGGGCCTGCGGTCCCCCCGCACGGCCTCCCTGCCCTCTGGGAAAAACTCACCGGCCCGCAGCGCCGCGCCGTCGCGCGCGTCCTCCTGACCCGCGGGGTGGCGCGGGACATCAACCGCGAGTTCGCCGACACCCGGACCTTCGGCGAGCGGGTCTCGGACCGGATCGCCTCCTTCGGGGGATCCTGGCCCTTCATCGGCTCCGCCTTCCTCCTGCTGGCGGTCTGGGTGGTCCTCAACTCGGTCATCCTGGTGCGCGGGACGCACGCCTGGGACCCGTATCCCTATATCCTGCTGAACCTGATCCTGTCGATGCTGGCCGCCCTCCAGGCGCCCGTCATCATGATGTCGCAGAACCGCCAGTCGGCGCGCGACCGCCTGGCGGCGGCCCACGACTACGAGGTCAACCTCAAGGCCGAGATCGAGATCCAGTCCCTCCACGAGAAGCTCGACACGC
>JAHECL010000152.1 GCA_024641745.1 Gemmatimonadota bacterium
CGAGTCGACCGAAGCAGGCCTTGAACTCGCGGAAGATCCGCTCCACCACCACCGGATCGGCCAGGTCCCCCCCGCCGGCAAACGCCTTCCGCCCGAGCGCCCGGATCTCCCGGGTGACCGACTCCGCGTCGGGCCGGCGGGTGTGCCAGGTGATCCCGACGTCCACGCCGTGGCGGGCGAGGAGCATCGCCGTGGCCCGCCCGATGCCGCGGGAGCCTCCGGTGACCAGGGCGACGCGATCCGGGGGGAAAAGCGCACGATCAGGCAAGGCCGAGCTCCTGTTCCACCACCTCGACGAGGAGATGCTCCACGGCGAGGTGGATTTCCTGGATGTGGCTCGTCTCGTCGGCGGCCACGATGAAGGACTGGTCGACGAGTCCGGCGAGCGCCCCGCCGCCCTTCCCGAGGAACGCCGCCGTGGCGACCCCCTTGGCGCGCGCCGCCTCGGCGGCGCGCAGCAGGTTGGGGCTCGCCCCGCTGGTGCTGTGCAGGACCAGGAGATCGCCCGGGCGGCAGAGCGCCTCCACCTGCCGCGCGAAGACATGGTCGAAACCGAGGTCGTTGCCGGCGGCGAGGAGGAGTGAGGTATCGGTGGTGAGGGCCACCGCCGCCAGCGGGCGCCGGTTCCGGGCATAGCGGACGACGTACTCGGTGGCGAGGTGCTGGGCATCGGCCGCGCTGCCGCCGTTGCCCGCGAAGAAGAGGGTGCCGCCGCCACGCAGGGTCCGGACGTAGGACTGCGCGATGGCCTGCGCCTCCCCGGCGAGCGCGGTGGTCGCTTCCGCCAGGCGTGCGAGGGCCCGGAGGCCGGCCGCGATATGCGCGTCGCTCATTCGTTGTTCTCCGTGAGCAGGTGACGCAAGCGGGACAGGAGGGTCGTGCGAAAGGCGAGCGGCGGCACCGGCTGGAGCGCCTCGCCGGCAAGGATGGCCGCCGGGTTCCGCTCGAGCAGCAGCTGCGCCTGCAGGGCGCCGTCGTGTTCCGCGAGAAAGTCGCGCGGCGTGGCCAGGGACCGGTCGTCGCCGTGGTTGTCCCCGGCCAGGATATCCGCCAGCCCGTCCGCCACCAGCGCCCGGGCGCGCTGCGCGCGCCCCCGGCTGCCGGCCACCGTGCAGGCATCCACCTGGATCGCCGCGCCGAGCTCGCGCCAGCGGCGCACCGCTTCAGGGGTGCAGCAGGCGTAGCGTTCCGGGTGCGCCAGGACCGGCGTGAGCCCGAGTTCCACCACATGCGCGAGCGCCGCCGCGGCGGCCTGGAAGGTCACCATCCGGGTGAACTCCACCAGCACATACCGGGTCCCGTTGAGGGTGACCCGCCGACTTTCCGCGACCCGTGCCGGCAGCGGGCGATCGAGCATGATCTCGGCCCCGCGGTAGAGCGTCGGCACCGCCGGTGCCGCGGCGCGCAACGCCGCGAAGGCCTGGTCGTGATCCTCGGTCGGTCCGGACGCCGCCTCGCTGGCGAGCATGTGGGGTGTCAGGCAGACGGCGGTGATCCCGTTCCGGGTGAACGATTCAAGGACCCGGATCGACTGCGCGACGCTTCGTGAGCCGTCGTCCACGCCGGGCAGGAGGTGGTTGTGGAGGTCGATCACGCCGACGCTCTTCCCACGATGCCCTCGGCGAACCGTGCCAGCGCTCCCGGCGATTCCTCCGCCTGGGCGAGGAGCGCCAGGGTAAGCAGGCTGTCGGCGGTCAGCAGGTCGAGGGCGGCGGCACGAGTGCGGTCGTGCAGCGGCAATCCGTCGAGTGCCCGCTGCGCGGCGGCGGCGAGACGGGAGGCGAATGTGCCGTTGGGCTCCGCCCCGGTCAGGAAGTGGCGCGCCCGCTCCTGCAGGAGGGGGGGCGCTCCGGCGGTGCGCGCCGCGAACCAGCCGGTGACATCACTCATCCGTCCCCGCGCAGCCAGGCGGCGATGATGGCCGGCGCTTCGGCCTGCGCCGCCGGCAGGCGGGCGAGGTCGCCCGCGCCCGCCGACGCAAACTGTGGACGGCCACCGCCCTTGCCGCCGCTGACCGCGGCGATCCGGCCGGCCAGTTCGCCCGCCTTCTTCCCCGCCTTGACGAGATCGTCGGTCACCGCCACATGGACGGCGCCCCGTCCCGCCGTGCCGAACAGGACGAGCACGGCGCCCGACGCACCGGTGCGGAATCCATCCACCAGGGCGAGCACCTCTTCCCGGTCCTCCACTGCGGTTTCCCCGATGGTGACCGCCACCCCTCCAATATCGAGCGTGCGGCCCTCGGCGGGGGCGGCGGCCCCACTGCGCAGCAGCTCGTTGACGCGGGTGTGCAGCCGATCCCGCTCCTCGAGCAGCTGGTCCAGCTTCCGGAGGAGGTGGTCGGGCTGCGCCTTGAGCGCGGTGGACGCCCCGGCGAGCTGCGCCTGGAGCGACTCCACCATCGTATAGGCCTCGGGTCCGGTGAGCGCCTCGATCCGGCGGACGCCCGCCGCCACACCACCCTGCGAGGCGAACTGGAAGAGCCCGATCTGTCCGGTGCTGCGCACATGCGTCCCGCCGCACAGCTCGATGGACGACTCGCCCATCGACACCACGCGCACGACGTCGCCGTACTTCTCGGAGAAGAGCGCCATGGCGCCCATGGCGAGCGCCTCGGGGTACGGCATCTCCCGGGTCTCGACCGGCGCGTTCTCCCAGATGCGGGCGTTGACCTCGCGTTCGATCTGCTGCAGCACGTCGGGCTCGATTGGCCCGTGGTGTGAAAAGTCGAACCGGAGCCGCGCATCGTCCACCAGGGAGCCCTGCTGGTGCACGTGGGTGCCGAGGTGCTTCCGGAGGGCCGCATGGACGAGATGCGTTGCGCTGTGGTTCCGCTCGATGTTCCGCCGACGCGCCACGTCCACGGCGCCATGGACGGAGGTCGGCTCGAACGCCTCCCGGAACGCGCCGCCGATGATGGTGCCCTGCCCGTCCTTGCGGACCTGGTCGATCGGCATCACCCAGCCGCTGCCCCGGAGGTGTCCGGTGTCGCTCACCTGGCCACCCGACTCGGCGTAGAAGGGATTCTCCTCGAGCCGCAGTTCGACCCGCTCGGCATCACGGTCCTGGCGGAAGGCGAGAATTTCGGTGTCCGCGGCATCCTGCCGGTAGCCGACGAACGCCTGCGTGCCGCGCTTCACCTCGCGCCACTGGACCGACTTGGTGATCACGGAGGGCGCGCCGAGACCGGTCCGCAGCTCGTGACCGGCGGTGCGCACGTCGCGTGACCGCTGCCGCTGGCTGTCGAGCGCCATTTCGAACCCGGCGAGGTCCACCGACGCCCCCCGCTCCTCGGCGATGATCATCGTGAGGTCGATCGGGAACCCGTAGGTGTCGTACAACCGGAACGCCTCGTCGCCGGGGATCACGGTCAGGCCGCTGGCGAGCAGTTCGTCCATCCGCTTCAGGCCGCCCTCGATGGTCTCGAGGAACCGCTCCTCCTCCGCGAGCGTCCACTGCCGGATGAGGTCGGCGTTCGCGCGCAGTTCCGGATAGGCATCCCCCATGGTCCGGAGGACGATGTCCGTCAGCGGCGCGAGGGTCGGCTCCCGGCGCCCGAGGAGCCAGGCGTGGCGCACGGCGCGGCGGAGGATCCGGCGGAGGACGTAGCCCCGCCCCTCGTTGGACGGCACCACCCCGTCCGCCAGCAGGAAGCTCACGGCGCGCGCGTGGTCGGCCAGCACCCGGTACGAGGCGCCGGCCGGGCCGCGGTCGTAGGGGTTGCCGACCAGCTCCGCGACCGCCTCGAGCAGGGGGAGGAAGAGATCGGTGTGGAAGTTCGAGTCCTGACCCTGGAGCACGGCGGCGATGCGCTCGAGCCCCGCCCCGGTGTCCACCGACGGCTTCGGCAACGGCGTCAGCGTGCCGTCGACGCCGCGATCGAACTGCATGAACACCAGGTTCCAGATTTCGAGGAAGCGGCCCGCCTCGGCCTGCTCCTCGAACTCGGCCCTCGACATCGCCGTCCCCTGTCCCGCTGCCCCGCCGATGTCCACGTAGATCTCGGAACATGGGCCGCAGGGGCCGGTGTCCCCCATCTGCCAGAAGTTGTCCTTGTCGCCGAGTCCGAACAGGTGGTCGCGGGAGAGCCCCGGCACCCCCTGCCAGAGCTGCAGCGCCTCGTCGTCCTGCTCGTGGACGGTCACCCAGAGCCGTTCGGGCGGAATGCCGAGCCACTCGGGACTGGTGACGAACGCCCAGGCGAAGGCGATCGCGTCGCGCTTGAAGTAGTCGCCGAACGAGAAGTTGCCCAGCATCTCGAAGAAGGTGTGGTGGCGCTTGGTGTGGCCGACCTGTTCGAGGTCGTTGTGCTTGCCGCCGGCGCGCACGAC
>JAHECL010000050.1 GCA_024641745.1 Gemmatimonadota bacterium
CGACTTCGGGGCAGACGGCGTCGTGCCGTCCGCAGGCGGCGGGGGGGCGTCCTGCTTCGGGGGTGGCGCCGCCGCCTGCGAGGGCGGGGGGGCGCGGCGCTGGGCGGGCGGTGCGGGAACAGGCGCCGCGGGGACCGGCCGGGTTGAGGGCGAAGCGCCTCCGGCGGCGTCGACCTCCTCCTTGAGCTGGAGGAGGGGGATGACCCGGGGACCTTCCTGCTCCGACTTGAGGAAGACCCGCTCACGGAAGAGGTCGACGGCCACCACCTTCTCCGGCCCCCGGGCGGTGACGACCGTCCGGCCCTCCTTGGGGAACCGCTTCCGGGTGGTCACGTAGAACTCGTGTTCATACTTGAGGCAGCAGAGGAGGCGACCGCAGCCGCCGGAAATCTGGGACGGGTTCAGCGACAGCCGCTGGTCCTTGGCGAGGCCCAGGTTCACCGGGGAGAGCTCGGTCAGCCAGGTGGAACAGCAGTATTCACGGCCGCACCGGCCGACGCCGGAGAGGCGCGCGGCCTCGTCGCGCACGCCGATCTGGCGCAGTTCGATGCGGGTCTTGAACAGTCCGGCGAGGTCCCGCACCAGGCTGCGGAAGTCGACCCGTTTCTCGGACGTGAAGTACACGGTGAGCTTCTTTCGGTCCCACTGCCACTCGGTGTCGCTGATCTTCATCGGGAGGTTGTGGGAGCGGACCCGCATGATGATCTGCCGGCGGACGTCCTCCTCCGACTTGCGCAGTTCCTCGTGCGTGGTGACCTCGTCCGGCGACGCGCGCCGCAGGATCGGCGCGCGGTCGCCTGGCGGGGCCTCGCCGGAGGCGCAGCCGCCGCAGCTGGAGCCGCACTTCTTGAGCGCCGTGTCCCCGACGGCGCTGATCCGGCCAAGGTCCTGCCCACGGTCCGCGTCGACGATGACCGCGTCGCGCATCCGCAGCTGGTCCCCGTCGTCCGGCCAGTCGAACAAGCCCTTCCGGTTCCCCTTGAACCGCACCTCGACCGTCTGCGGCATCAGGTCTCGCTGTACGCGCCCATCGCGCCGTACTTCTCGGCGCGACGGCGGACGAGTTTGTCGGGGCGGACCTTGCGCAGTTCGCTCACGTGACGGATCAGGGCCTCGCGGACCGCTTCCCCCGTCGCGTCGTGGTCGGTGTGGGCGCCGCCAGCCGGCTCCGGAATGATCTCGTCGATCACCTTGAGCCCCAGGAGGTCCGCCGCCGTCAGTTTCAGTGCCTCGGCGGCGCGCTCGCGCTGCGAGGCGTCCTTCCAGAGGATCGCGGCGCATCCCTCGGGGGAAATCACCGAGTAGATCGAGTTCTCGAGCATGAGCACCCGGTCGGCGACGCCGAGGGCGAGCGCCCCGCCGGACCCGCCGACGCCGATGACCACGGTCACGATCGGGGTCGGCAGCACGGACATGTCCAGGATGTTGCGCGCGAGCGCCTCGGACTGCCCCCGCTCCTCGGCGCCGATGCCGGGGTAGGCGCCGTCGGTGTCGATCAGGGTGATGACGGGAGCCCCGAACCTCGCCGCCAGCTTCATCAGGCGGAGTGCCTTCCGGTAGCCCTCGGGGTGGGGCATCCCGAAGTTGCGGCGGAGGTTGTCCTTGGTGTCCCGCCCCTTCTGGTGGCCGATCACCATGACGGTCTGGCCGGCGAGGCGCGCCCAGCCGCCGACGATCGCGGGGTCGTCCCGGAAGAGGCGGTCGCCGTGCAGCTCGATGAAATCGGTGAAGATGGTGCTCAGGTAATCGAGGGTGTAGGGCCGGCGGGAATGCCGGGCGACCATCACCCGCTGGATGGGGGTGAGGTTCCGGTAGATCTCGTCCCGCCGCTCCGCCAGCTTGCCTTCGAGGGACTCGATTTCCCCGGACAGGTCGATGCCGCGCTCCGCGCTCGAGCGCCGGAGCTCCTCGATCTGCCGGTCGAGTTCCTGGAGCGGTTTCTCGAAGTCCAGTGTATAGGCCGTGGCCATGGCTACCCCGCCTTCACATAGTGGACAGCGCCGGCACCCAGCACGTCGCGGAGGGCCCGGAGGAGGTCATCGTCGGGGGCAATGCGAAGACGGCGCGCGCGGAGGCGAAGCGCCTCCCCGTTGCCGTCACTCCATTCAATATAGACCGGGGCCGGCCCCGGGTGGGATGCGCAGAGCGCCGCGGCGGCCTTGACGGCGTCGGGGGGCGGGGCGGCCGGCGCCTCCCAGCGGAGGCTGACCCCCACGGCGCCGCTCTGGCGGAGTTCCTCGAGAGGACGGGCCGACTCGACCACAAACGGGGCGCGGTCTTCGCCCCGGTCCCGCGCGCTGTAGCCGCCGCCGAGGTACACCGCGGCGTCGGCCTGGATGACCTGGTTCAGCTTGGCCCAGGTGTCGGGAAAGACGATGGCCTCGGCGGTTCCGTGGAAGTCCTCGAGGGTCAGCCGCGCGAACTCCTTGCCGGTCTTCTTCGAGATCTGTCGCTTCAGCCCCGTCACGACCGCCACGACGCTGACTTCGTGCTCGCTCCATTCGTGGAGCGTCGCGGTGGTGCGGGTGCCGAACAGCTCCACCTCGGTGCGGAACCGCTCCAGCGGGTGCCCGGAGATGAAGAACCCGATGACTTCCTTCTCGCGCGTCAGCCGCTCCGCCTCGGGCAGGGGCGGGACATCGGGAAGGTTGTGGCCCGCGGGCCGCGACGTCGGAAGCACCTCGCCGAACAGCGAGGACTGGCCCGCCTCCCGCTCCTGCTGCCGCAGCTGCGCCTCGCCGAGAGCGGTGTCGAGCGCCTCGAGGTACTGGCGGCGGTGCCCGCCGAGCCCGTCGCAGGCGCCCGCCACGACCAGGGATTCGAGGACGCGCCGGTTGCCGAGGCGGAGGTCGATCCGTCCCACGAAGTCCCAGAGATCGTGGAAGGGGCCGTCCGCGCGGGCCTGGATCATCGACTCGATGACGCCGGCGCCCACGTTCCGGATGGCGCCGAGGCCGAACCGCAGCCGGTTCTCCCCGATGACGGTGAACTTGAAGCCGGATTCGTTGACGTCCGGCGGCAGCACCTCGAGCCCCAGTTCCCGCGCCTCGTTGATGTACTGCACCACCTTGTCGGTGTTGCCGATTTCCGAGCTGAGCAGCGCCGCCATGAATTCGGCCGGGTAGTGCGCCTTGAGCCAGGCGGTCTGGTAGGAGAGCACCGAGTACGCCACGGAGTGCGACTTGTTGAAGCCGTAGCGGCCGAAGGTCTCGATCTGGGCGCCGAGGTCCTCGGCGAGCCGCCGCGGGTGCCCCTGGGCCATCGCCCGTTCCACGAACCGGCCGACCTCCTGCTTGATGAGCGCCTCGTCCTTCTTGCCCACCGCCTTGCGCAGCACGTCGGCTTCGGCCAGGCTGAAGCCGGCCAGCACGTTCGCGATGCGCATCACCTGTTCCTGGTAGGTGATGACCCCGTAGGTCGGCTCCAGCACCTCCCGCAGCGATGGATGGGGGTAGGTGACGGCTTCCTGCCCCAGCTTCCGGCGGATGAAGACGGTGTGCATCCCGGCGTCGAGCGGACCGGGGCGGAGGAGCGCGTTGGTGGCCACGAGATCGTCGAAGCGGTCGCAGCGCATGGCCCGCAGCGTCTCGGTGGCGAGCGCCGACTCGAACTGGAAGACGCCGGCGGTCCGGCCCTGTCGCAGGAGCTCGTACACCTTCGGATCGTCGAAGTCCATCGTGCCGAAGTCCGGGACGACGTCATGGCGCGCGCGGATCATGCCCAGGGCGTCGTGGATGACGGTGAGGGTCTTCAGGCCGAGGATGTCCATCTTGAGCATCCCGACCTTCTCGAGCGCGCCCATCTCGTACTGCGTGATCATCACGTCTTCGCCGTCCGCCGACTGACCGGCACCCTTGGTCGGGGTCGTGCACACCGGCACGTAGTCGGGGAGGGGGCCGGGGGCGATGACGACGCCGGCCGCATGCACCGAGAGATGGCGGGAAATCCCCTCGATCCGGGAGCTCAGGTCCATCAGCCGCCCGTACACGGGATTCGACTTCACGAGTTCCCGCAACTCGCCCACTTTCCTGAGGGCCTCCGGGATGGTGATGGTCAGCCCGGGGCCCGACGGGATCAGCTTGGTGATCTTGTCGGCTTCGCCCGGGAGGATCTTGAGGACCCGCGCCACGTCCTTGACCGCGGCACGGGACTTCATCGTCCCGAAGGTCACGATCTGTCCCACGCTCTCCCGCCCGTATCGCTCGCGCACGTACTCGATGACCTCGCCGCGACGCTCGAAGCAGAAGTCGACGTCGATGTCGGGCATGGAGACGCGTTCGGGGTTCAGGAACCGTTCGAAGAGGAGGTCGAAGCGCAGCGGGTCAACGTCGGTGATGCGGAGGGCGTAGGCGATGAGCGACCCCGCCGCCGATCCACGACCGGGCCCGACGGGGATGCCGCGCTCGCGCGCCGCGGCGATGAAGTCCTGGACGATGAGGAAGTAGCCGGCATAGCCCGCCGTGTTGATGACGGAGAGTTCGTACTCCATCCGTTCGACCACCGGGGGGGGCAACGGCGAGCCGTAGCGTTCTGCCGCCCCTGCGCGGGCCAGGTGGTCGAGCAGCGCCTCGTCGGTCGCAAACTGTTCCGGCCGGGGAAAGCTGGGGAGGAAGTACCGCTTCTCGAAGTCCAGTTCGCAGAGCTCGGCGACGCGCTGCGTGTTGTCGATCGTCTCGGGGTGGTCGGGGAAGAGCGCCCGCATCTCCGCTTCCGACTTGACGTACGATTCCTGCCCGGTGAAACGGAACCGCTTGGGGTCATCGAGGTCGGCGCCGGTCCCGATGGCGAGCAGCACGTCGTGGGCTTCGGCGTCCTCCCGCCGGAGGTAGTGGGCGTCGTTGGTGGCGACGACGCCCAGGCCGAGGTCCTGCCCGAGCCGGAGCATCCCCTCGGTCACGAGGTCCTCCTCCGGAATCCCGTGCTTCTGGATCTCCAGCCAGAACCGGTCCGGGCCGAAGCAGGAGGCGAACCAGGCCGCGCTCCGCCGGGCCTCCTCGTAGTTCCCCTGCCGGAGCCAGAGCGCCACCTCCCCCGACAGGCAGGCCGCGAGGCAGACGATCCCCTCCGAGTGCTCCTGGAGGACCTCCTTGTCGATCCGTGGACGCCGATAGAACCCCTCGGTGTAGCCGATCGAGCTGAGCTTGATGAGGTTCTTGTACCCGGTCCGGTTCTGGGCCAGCAGGACGAGATGGCTGTAATTGGCGGGGGCGCCCGAGGCCCTCTCGCGTGCGCGCCGGGAGCCGAAGGCCAGGTAGGCCTCGAACCCCAGGATCGGCCGGATGCTGGCCTTCCGCGCCGCTTCGTAGAACGACCAGGCAGCGTGGAGGTTGCCGTGGTCGGTGACGGCCAGACTGTCCATGCCCATGCCGCGGACGTGGTCGACCAGGTCCTCGAGGCGGTTGGCCCCGTCCAGGAGGGAGTATTCGCTGTGGGTATGGAGGTGGGCGAACGCCATGGCCTGCCGGGCGCGGCATGCTCGTGCACCGGCGGCGTCCGGCGGGACACCAGCGGGCGGCATGGTCGCGTGTTGAAGGAGGGCCTGACAACCCGCCCCGGACGCGGGACGATCGTCGTAGCCCGTCGAGAATTGAAGCTACCGGGCGGTCGGATGATTGTCAAAAGCCGTTGCAACGCCTTATTTTGCACCCCTGACCCCTCCTTCCGACGTCTCCCCGGAGCCGTGTCGCCGATGGTCCTCTCCGCTCGCCGCCCGATCGCCGTGGCCCTCACGCTCGCCGTCCTCGGCGCGGCGGCCTGCTCGTCGGGGGAGAGCCCCACGGGCCCGGGCACGCCGGCGCTGGATTGCAGCCCCGGTCCCGCGCCCACGGTCATGAACGCGGGGGAGTTCCGGATCCTCGATCCCGCCGCCAGCGGCGGGTGCATCCGCCTTCCCCCGGCCCCGGCGTCGGGCGCCGAGTACCTCGTGGCCGCGCTTTCCACCACGGGCACGGTGACCTCCTCCGGCGTCACCATCGACTACCAGATGCAGGTCAGCTCCGGCCTCGCCGCCCCGGCGCCGGCCCTCCCATCGCCGATCCTCAACGCCTGGCAGCGGCCGGCCACGGCGGCCGAATTTCACTCGATGCTTCGCGCACGGGAGCGGGCGCTGGCGGCGGACCCCGGAACCCGCCTTGCCGCCGCGGCCCCCTTCGCGCAGCGCGTTCCGCCGGTGGTCGGGGTCAAGGACACCTTCAAGGTGTGCGGGAACACTTCCTGCACCTCGTTCAAGGACGTCGTCGCCACCGCGAAGTACGTCGGTCCCCGGGGGGCCATCTTCCTCGACGACGATGTTCCCGCCGGCGGATTCGTCCAGGCGGACATCGACACCCTCGGACTGCTCTTCGACGGCGGCTCCGCCGGCACCGTTCCCAACATGTACCAGATCGACACCACCGCCTTCGGTGGCGAATCGGACGTGGACGGCAACGGCACGGTCATCTTCCTCCTCACCGACGCCGTCAACGACCTGAGCGGCACCTGCGCCGGCGGCAGCGTCATCCTCGGCTTCTTCTACGGCGGTGACCTCCTTCCCAAATCGGCCGGCAATCCCGGCTCGAACCAGGCCGAGATCTTCTACGGGCTGGTCCCGAAGGCGAGCGGCAGTTGCGCCGTCTCGAAGGCCTTCGTCAAGCAGCAGATCGCGCCGGTCTTCATCCACGAATTCCAGCACATGATCTCCTACAACCAGCACGTGCTGGTCCGGTCGGGCGCCAGCGGGGAAGAGGTCTGGCTGAACGAGGGGCTGTCGCACTTTGCCGAGGAACTCGGCGCCCGCCTGCTGGGTGACGGGCCGGGGCAGGGCGAGGCGTCGTCGCGGCTGGTGCAGTTCGCCCTGGGCGACCTGCTCAACGCGAACGACTATCTCCTCGATCCGGAGTCGCACTTCCTCGTCACGCCCGGCAGCTCCACGGGAACGCTCGAGGAACGGGGCGCCAACTGGCTCTTCGTGCGGTGGCTGGCCGATCACTACGGCGCCGACTCCAACGGGACCAGCCTGACGCGGCAGCTGGTGCGGACGGCACTGCGAGGGAGCGCCAACGTGCAGGCGGCGACTGGTGCCGCCATGAGCGAACTGGTCCCGCTCTGGCAGCTGGCCAACTACCTCGACAACCTGCCCGGGTTCTCGCCGGCGGATCCGCGGCTCGGATACCCGAGCTGGAATTTCCGGTACATCTTCGACACCCTCAACGCCCAGCGCCCCGACCTCGTGCCGCGGGAGTATCCCCTGAGCCCGGACTCCGTCACGGCGGGGGTCTACAGTCGCCAGGGGACGCTGCGTGGCGGCTCCGGCCGGCACGTCAGGCTCCTGCTGCCCCCCGGCGCGCCGACACTCGATGTCGTCCTCGCCCGGCAGAACGGCGAGGGGTTCCCCGCCGACCGCGGCGTGCGGGTCGGCCTGGTGCGGGTCCGCTGAACACGCCGGCGCGCTGGTTCGCCATCGCTGGCCTGGGTGTCGCGCTCGTGGACCCCGCCGCCGCGCAAGCGCCGTCCGCCGTCGTGACGGTCCTGCCGCCGTCCACCCGCTCCGCCGCGCTCGCCGGGGCCGGGGTGGCGCTGGTAGGCGATGCCGGCAGCGTCTTCATCAACCCCGCCGGCCTGGCCACGATCAAGGTGCTGAGCCTCGAGGGGGCCTTCGCCCCGATGCCGGAGGGCGCCCACCTCTGGCAGGGCGCCGGGGCGTTTCGGCTCGGGCAGTTCAACTTCGGGGCCGGCACGGCCTACCTGCAGCTGCCCGACAGCTCCCTGTACAGGGAGAATGTGACCTGGGTGGGTTCCGCCGATTACCGCTACGGACTTCTCTCCCTCGGCGCGTCGGGGAGGTATGTCTCGGTCACCGACACCACCGGCGAGGTGAACGCCACCTTTACCACCGATGCCGGGTTCACCCTTGCCGTCTTCGACATCATGGCGCTGGCGGTCTCGGTGCAGGGCATCGGGCAGAGCCTGGTCTCGGGACTCGGTGTCGAGCTGCCGACGACGACCCACCTCGGCTACACCCTGAATTTCGTGGACCCCCAGGAAACCGCGCGGCTGCTGGCGACGATCGAATGGGTCTGGACGGAGGATCGGGACACCCGGTTCCTGGTCGGCGTGGAGGGTGGTGCCGTGCTGAAGGGGGTGGGGCTGGTCGGCCGGGTTGGCTACGGTCCCGCGCCCCTCGGCCCCACCGGCGCTCGCTGGACCGTCGGAGCCGGCCTGGTGATGGGGCGGCTCGGGCTCGATTATGCCTATCAGGCCGACAACGTCTTCGGCGAGGGCGTCCACGCCTTCGGCCTCCGCCTCACACCGTGAGCCCGCCATGCGCTGGAGCCCTGCCCGAGTGATCGTCGCCCTGGTGGCCGCGCTGATGGTCGGCTTCACCACGGCCTATGTGGCCAGTGGCGAGGTCCGGTATCTCACGCGGGCGGGCCTCGAGGAGACCCAGATCCTCACCGAGCGGAAGGCCATCACGAAGGTGCTCCGCAGGGACGATCTCGACCCGGGTGTCCGCGGCCAGCTGGAACTCGTGCTCGAGGCGCGGGACGCGGCCGCCGGCCTTGGCCTCGACGCCGGCGACACCTACACCCAGTACACCGACGTGGGACGGGACACCCTGCTCCTGGTCCTCTCCGCCTCGCCCCTGGACTGCCTCTGCCCGGTCACGTGGAAATACCCGATCGTCGGCCGCGTCCCGTACAAGGGATTCTTCGACGTCGCGATGGCCCGCAAGGCGGCCGGCCGGCTCGAGGCCCGCGGGCTCGACACCTACCTGCGGCCGTCCGGGGCCTTTTCCACGCTCGGCTGGTTCAATGACCCGCTGCTCAGCACCGCGCTCGGCGGCGATTCGGTGGAGGTCGCCGCGCTGGTCTTTCACGAGGTGGCCCACAATACGCTGTATGTGAAGAGCGCAACGCCGTTCAACGAGACCTTTGCCCAGATGGTGGGATACCGGTCGGCGGAGGCCTTCTTCAGGGAGCGTGGTGACAGCGCCCACGCGCAGCGGGCGGCGGATCGCTGGCACGATGAGCTGGTGCTCGCCGACTTCTACGACGCCCTCACCACCCGACTGAACCGGCTCTACGAGTCCAGGCCTGACTCGGCCGCGCTGGCGGAGGGACGGATGGACGCCGGACGGTGGGCCCGCGAAGAACTCGAGGGCCCGGTGGCGGGGCAGCTCCGGACGATCCAGGTGGGAAGGGTGGCCGATCGGCCGGTCAACAACGCGCGTCTCATTGCGGCGACGATCTATCGCACCCGCTCCGCGCTCTTCGAGGCGTGGTACCTGCAGAATGAATCGAATGTCCGCCTGTCGGTGGAGCGGCTGCGCGCGCTGATGGCCGGAGCCGAAGGCGACAGCGCGTATGCGCGGCTCGAGGAGGCGCTTCGCCCCTCCGAGCCACCAGCCGACTCAGTCGCGCCGGCGCCGTAGCCGGCGGCCGCGCAGCCGGCTCTGCGGGTGGCGCACCGCCTCTTCCGCCGCCGCGAGATCCACCCGCACCCGCCCCGTCCCCTCCAGGATCCCCGCCACATCCGCCACCGGTCCCGAGACCGGCTGGAAGACGCTGAAGCTCAGCCCCTCCTCGCTCCGTGCCACCTGGCGGGTCGCCTGTGCCCAGGCGGAACCGGCGCCCGCCGGTCGGAGCCCGACCACCAGCGGCACCGCGTCCGGGGGCAACGCCCGCCCGTCGTGCCCCGGCAGCGACAGGGCGGCCGCGAGCGCCACCCACCCGTCCCACTCATCGGTCACCACCAGGTGACTGAACTGCCAGCCCTCCTCGCGAACGACGGTGATGAACTCCTGGACCAGGCGTTCGGGGGCGGGGTGCTGCTCCCCGTCGCACCGGGTGAGGAGGGAGGCGCCATGATCGCCGAACCAGCGCTGGGTCAGCGTGAGGTCGGTGGGGCGGCGCCCGGAGAAGGCGGCGTATCGCCGGGTGATCGCCACCTGCCGCTCCGCCTCGGCGCGCTGTTCCGGGTACTCCGCCGACTCCACGGCGCCGGCAAAGGCGACTTCCGCGGCCAGGTATCGCCCGGCTCCGCGGAGGATCTTCCCCCGCAGGTGGAGGGTCCCGCTGTGCGGCTCCAGGGCGAAGGCGCGGTCGAGGGCAAGCAGGGCCCGGTCCTGTTCGCCCAGGCGGTAGGCGGCGTACCCCGCCTCGTGCCAGACCATGGCGAAGTCCGGGTTCCGCGCCGCGGCCTGCTCGAGGGCCACGAGTCCCTCGCGGTAGCGGCCGAGCTCCACGAGGGCGGCCCCCTTCAGCGCCAGCGGGAGCGCGGCCTCGCCGAACTGGTCGGCGGCCTGGGCCGACAGCGCCAGCGCCTCCTCGAATCGCCGCTGCCCGCGCAGCATCTCGAAGTACTCGCACCAGGCGAGCTTGAGGTCGGGCTGCCGGTCGATGAGTTCGAGGTACGCCTCTTCCGCCTCATCGAGCGAAGCGTCACGGAGGAGGTGCCGCGCCCGAGCCAGGGCGCGTTCACTGGGCTCGGTGGCAAAGACGCGGAACTGGGATGTGGTGAACATGTCGCGAATGTATCGGCCGGATGGAATCCCGCCAGAGGGGAATTCCGCGGGGTCCTCTGGGCGGCCTCGCGCACGGTCCGGTTCGGTGTACCTTTCTCCAGTTATCCCCCGATCGTCATCTCCATCCACTCCGAGGATGTGTCGTCATGGACACCGGCTTCGTGACCCGCGAGAAGGACCGCCTTCTCGAAGAACTGTTCGCCTTCCTTCGCATTCCGAGCGTGAGCACCCTCCCCGCCCACGCCGCCGACTGCCGCAAGGCCACCGACTGGCTGGTGGAGGAGTTTACCAGGCTGAAGTGTCCTAAGGTGACGCTGCTGGAGGGGAAGGGCCATCCGATCGTCTGGGCGGAAAGCCCGCGCGTGCCCGGCAAGCCGACGGTCCTGATCTACGGGCATTACGACGTCCAGCCGCCCGATCCGCTCGACGAATGGGTGACGCCGGCCTTCGAGCCGACGATCCGGGACGGCAACCTGTACGCCCGCGGGGCGGTGGACGACAAGGGGCAGGTCTACTGCCTGCTGAAGGCGTACGAGTCGGTGCTGGACAAGGACGGACGTCCGCCGCTGAACGTGAACTTCATCATCGAGGGCGAGGAGGAATGCGGTGGCGACGTGATCGTGGACCGCCTGGCGAAGGAGCCGGAGCGCACCCACGCCGATGCGGTGCTCGTGGCCGACATGGGCTACTACGCGCCGGGCATCCCTGCCGTCTACACCGCGCTGCGCGGGATGTGCTACGCCGAGATCCATCTTCGCACCCTCGAGCGGGACCTGCATTCCGGCACCTACGGCGGGGTGGCGCCGAACGCCCTCGAGACCCTCTGCCGATTGCTGATGGACCTGAAGGGGGTGGACGGCCGGATTCACATCCGCGGCCTCTACGACCAGGTGGTGCCGCCGACCGAGGCCGAGCTCATGACGTGGAAGGCCCTCCCCTTCGACGTGCAGGGGTACATGAAGGAAGAGGTGACCAGCACGGCGCTGACGGGCCTCAAGGAATATTCGATCCTGGAGCGGACCTGGGCGCTGCCCACCTTCGAGATTCACGGGATCATGGGTGGCTTCACCGGCGACGGCGCCAAGACGGTCATCCCTGCCAAGGCGGCCGCGAAGGTCAGCCTGCGGCTCGTGCCGGGGCTCACCCGCAACGGCGTGCAGGCCGCCCTGGCCAAGACGGTGCAGGCGCTCGCCCCCACCTGGGCCCAGGTCGAGGTCCGTCCCCTCCATGGCGCGGATCCGGTGGAGGTGGATGTCACCGCCCCCGCCTTTGCGGTGCTGGACCGGGCGTTCGAAGAGGTGGTGGGGCGCCGGACGGTCTCGGTGCGGGCCGGCGGCTCGATCCCGATCGTGCCGAATCTCGGCATGACCGGCGCGCCGGTGCTCCTGACCGGCGTGGGGCTGCCGGACGATGGCCTGCATTCGCCGAACGAGAAGGTGGCCGTCCAGCAGATCTGGGACGGCATCAAGGTGTTCGGTCGCTTCTTCGAGCTGATGGCGGAAGAGAAGCCGAAGAAACTCGGCTGAGGTCTGGTGGCGGTGTCCCGCTACCCCGACACGAGGGCCCGGACCGAGGCGATGACCCCGGCCACCAGGTCGTCGGCCCAGTAGTCGGCCAGGCGGTCGGCGGGCGGGAGGGATGCGGCCCGCTGCTCCAGGTAGAGGATGGCGGTCGCGCTCCATTCGGACTGGGCGGAGGGAACGGTGGCCCAGGAGCCCGTGGCGCGAAGCTCAAGGGCCGTCAGCCCCTGGAGCTCGGTCTCCAGCCCGCGGATCGTGGCAGGGGCCCGCAGTCGCTCCGCCACGAGGTCCAGCGCCCGCACCGCGTCGGCGTCGAGCGGCTCGGGTTGCACCAGGTGCTCGTGGCGCGCATCGGCAATCATCTCCGCGAGCCGAAGGCACACCGCCCGCACCGCGGGCGCCAGGGGCTCCGGGACGTCCGAAGCCCAGCTGTCGGCGGCCCGCAGGATCTGCGTGACGCGCTCTTCCGCGATGACCTGCGGCGTGCGCCTGGGAGGAATCTCCACCATGCCTTGGAGATTGACGGAGTGGCGTGGCAAAGGCAACCTCACGGGCGCGGGCGCGGGCGCGCCCGCGTCATTTCAACGTCGCGGGCCGCGCCGCATCCGCATCGGATCGGGGCGTCCGTACCGCTCCTCCCCCCACGGGTCTCCCCGCATGTGGTACCCGTTCTGCTCCCAGAATCCCGGGTAGTCCTCCCCGAGGAACTCGAGACCCTTCAGCCACTTGGCACTCTTCCAGAAGTAGAGGTGCGGGACGACGAGGCGGACCGGCCCTCCGTGCTCCGGCGTCAGCGGCTCGCCGTTGTGCTCGAGCGCCAGGAGGTTGGCCGGCATCACGAAGTCGGCCAGCGGCAGGTTGGTGGTGAACCCCTGCTCGGCATGGATCAGCACATGGGTCGCTTCCGGCCGGAGTCCGGCGCGTTCGATGATCGGCGCGAGCGGGATGCCGGAGAAGAGATTGTCGTAGCGGCTCCAGCGCGTCACGCAATGGATGTCGCACAGCGACTCCTGCCGCGGCAGCTTGAGCAGCTCGTCCCACGTGAGCGTGAAGGGGTGGTCCACGAGGCCGCCGACCTCGAGCCGCCACTCGGTGCGCTCAACGCGGGGGACGGTGCCGTAGTGCAGGACCGGCCATTTCTGCGTGACGATCTGGCCCGGGGGGAGCCGGGAGGCTTCTGGCGTGCGGACGTCGAGGCGGGAGGTCATTGGGTGTTCCGGCTCAGGGTGTGGTCCCCTCCTGAACACCGGTGGAATCGGGAATGTTCCACTCGTCCGGCGATGCGGACCGCGGCATGCGGTCGAAGACCCGGCCGAACGCGGCCACGACCGCGCGCCGCACGACGACGGAGATGTCCTCCGGCGCGACGTCGCCGAGCTCACGCCGGACGCTCGTCATGGTGACCCCGTCGATGCCGCACGGCACGATGAGGTCGAAGGCGTCGAGGTCGGTCGCGACATTCAGGGCGAATCCGTGGAAGGTGACCCACTGCTTCACGTGGATGCCGATGCTCGCGATCTTCCGGCCGCCGGTCCAGACCCCGGTGAGCCCCTCCCGGCGTCCCGCCTCAAGACCGAGCGACCCGAGCGCCTCGATGAGCGCCTCCTCGACGGCCCGGAGATACCAGTGCAGGTCCTGCCGATGACGGGTGAGGTCGAAGATCGGGTAGCCGACGAGCTGACCCGGGCCGTGGAAGGTGACGTCGCCGCCGCGCTCGACCTCGAACACCTCGACGCCGCGGTCCCGCAGGGCCTCGGGAGAGAGCGGCAGGCTGCTCGCTTTCGTCCCCCGCCCCAGCGTCACCACCGGGTTGTGCTCCACGAGGAGGAGCAGGTCCTCCCGGTCCCGGTCATCCTGCCGGGCACGACAGAGACGCCGCTGGAGGTCGAGGACCTCCGCGTAGCGCCGTCGACCGAGGTCGGCGACGAGGAGGGGAGGGGGGCTCATCCGCCCTGGCGCAGGCGGGCGACCCGGCGGCCCAGCGCCCAGGCGGCCGTCCCGGTCAGCAGCGCGGCCGCGGCGAGTCCGATCGGGCCGCCCAGTTCATTGACCGGCGCCATCAGCAGGGCCAGCACGAAGGTCGCGAAGGCCGTCACCATGCTGAGGCCGCCGCGGCGGTAGAGCGGAACCGGGGCGAGTGCCGTCCAGCAGGAGAGCCCCGCGATGGCACAGGCGCTGAGCGTGCCGAAGACGAGAAGCAGGCCGGCGGGCTGGGTGGGGTCAGGCTGGTCGGTTGGCGGGGCCTGGGCCACGAGGGCGCGTACGCCGAGGAGGACGACCGCCGCGATCGTGGCGCCCACGGCGAGGCCGAGTCCGATCGAGGCCGCCGCCAGCGGGACGTAGTCCTCGGTCGGGGCCTCGGGATTGAAATGTTCCGGGCGCTCAGCCACGACGGCCTCCCTGACTCCCTGGCGCCCTGCCTTCCCTAGGTATGAATCACTCTCCCCATCGAGTCGAGCGCCGCCTCGGCGATTGCCTCGGAGAGTGTGGGATGCGCGTGGATCGCCAGGTCGACTTCCTCGACGGTGTACTCGTTCTCGCGGGCCACGGCGAGTTCGTGGATCATCTCGGAGGCGTGCCCGCCGACGATGTGGGCGCCGAGGATCTCGCCGTACTTCTTCTCCCGGATGATCTTGACGAAGCCCTCCGTCTCGTTCGAGGCGCGGGCCCGGCCGTTGGCGCTGAAGGGGAAGCGGCCGACCTGGTAGTCGAGCTTCTTTTCCTTGCACTGCTCCTCGGTCATCCCGATGCTGGCGACCTCGGGGTGGCAGTAGGTGACGCTGGGGATGTTGTCGTACCGGATCGGGTGCGGCGTGTGCCCGGCGATCAGCTCGGCGACGACCGCGCCCTCGCGGCTGCCCTTGTGGGCCAGCATCGGCGGACCGGCCACGTCACCGATGCAGTACACGCCGGGGGCGGTGGTCTCGAGGGTGGCGAGGTTCACCTTGACGAAGCCCCGGCTGTCGAGCTGGACGCCCGCTTCCTTGAAGCCCATCCCCTCGGTGTTCACGGCGCGGCCGGCGGCCATCAGGACCTTGTCCGCGGTGACCGACTTCTTCTCCCCGCCCGCCTCGATCTCGAGGGTGACGGAATCCTTCCCGACCGTCGCCTTGACCACCCTGGCGCCGGCCAGGACGTCGATGCCGCGCTTCTTGAACGACTTCTCGAGGGCCGAGGAGCACTCGGCGTCCTCGATAGGGAGAATCCGCGGGAGTGCCTCGACGAGCGTGATCTTCGTGCCGAAGGCGTTGAAGATGTCGGCGAATTCGGAGCCGACGGCGCCGGCGCCGATGACGACCATCGACGTCGGTGCCGCCTCGAGGAAGAGCGCCTCGTCCGAGCTGATGACGGTGGTCTTGTTGATCTCGAGGCCGATCTGGGGGATGCCCTTCACGCGGGACCCGGTGGCGATGACGACCGCCTTCTTCGCCTCGTGGACATCACCGCCGACCTTGACCTTCCTGCCGGGCAGGAGGGAGCCGGTACCCTTGATGACGGTCACCTTGTTCTTCTTCATCAGGAACTCCACGCCCTTGGAGTTCTGCTCCGAGACCTTCCGGCTGCGTTTCATCGCCACGCCGTAGTCGGTCTTCACCGTGCCGACCTCGATGCCGAGGTCCTTGGCCTGGTGGGCGATCAGGTTGATCGACGAGGCGCTGTGGAGCAGCGCCTTGGTGGGAATGCAGCCGATGTTGACGCAGACGCCGCCCAGCTTGTCCTTCTCGACCACGGCGGTGCTGAGCCCGAGCTGGGCGGCACGGATGGCGCAGACGTAGCCGGCGGGACCGCCGCCCAGGATGATGATGTCGTAGGAAGCCACGATGGATGTCCTCGGTATCAGGTCAGTCGGCCGGAGCCGCTAGTAGACGATGGCCAGCGGATTCTCGAGCATGGCCTTGAGGGTGCGCAGGAAGGCCGCCCCGGTGGCACCATCGATGACCCGGTGGTCGCAGGACATGGTCATCCGCATCCGGCGCCCCGGCACCACGGCGCCCTGCCTGACGACCGCCTGCTCCACGATGCTGCCCACGGCCAATATGCCGGCCTCGGGCGGATTGATGATGGCCGTGAAGTGCTCGATGTCGAACATCCCGAGATTCGAGACGCTGAAGGTGCCGCCGGTGTACTCCTCGGGCTTGAGCCGCCGCTCCCGGGCCCGCCCCGCCATCTCCTTCACCTCGGCGGAGATCTCGCGCAGCGACTTGCGGTCGGCATGGCGAACGACCGGCGTGATCAGCCCGTCCTCCACCGCCACCGCCACGCTGAGGTGGACGTCATTCCAGTAGCGGATGCGGTCGTCCTGCCACCAGGCGTTGCAGGCGGGGTGCGCCTTCAGCGCGGCGGCGGTGGCCTTCATGACGATGTCGTTGAACGACACCTTGACGGCGTCCCCGCTCCCCCGCTTCCCCGCCTCATTGAGCGCCTCCCGCGCCTCCCACGTCCG
>JAHECL010000153.1 GCA_024641745.1 Gemmatimonadota bacterium
ATCAGCTGCGAGGGCGCTCGCGGCAGCCGCCGCACGACCTCCCAGCAGTATCAGGCGCGGCGGCTGCCGCCGCAAGAGCGCGCCCTCGGCAGCTGCATGCGCTGGTTAGGCAGCAACATGCCCTTACTTCAAGAATTCCCACTGGGTACAGACGGCTACCTCTACTCGAACCATTCCGGGCGTCATCGCGGCGATTGAGGTCGCGGTGGTAGTGGCCCGTTGGAGGCCGTACACATTTACCATACGGTCGCCGGTGCAGGGAACCGTGGAGACACTCAGCATCCGGCCGAGTCGTCCTCCTGACGCTCGCGCCAGCACTTCGGCATCCTTGCGGGCCGAAGCGACGGCCTCGGCCAGCAAGCGTTCCCGCACGATCACCAAGCTGTCAGACGTGAAGTCGACATCCCGGACCTCGGTGGCACCGGCGGAGAGGGAGGAGTCAATCACCATGCCGATGCGGTCCAGTGATCCCAGGTCGATCGCAACCTCGGCCTCAGCTTCATAGCCGAGCAGTTCTTGGGTCTCATACTTGATCTTAGCGCGCACCGTGAACGACAGCAGTTGAACTTGGTCGCTCTTCAGTCCTTGGCGCAGCATCGCATCGGCGATGCGCTGTTGGCGAGCCCCATTGTCGCTTGACGCCAACGATGCGGACGCCGCGCGCGTTTCGATGCCAAGCCGTAGCTGTGCTGCAGTAGGACGTAACTGTGCCTGGCTCCGGCCGCTGGTCGTAATGACACTGGTGGCAGCATCTTGCGCGTAGGCGGCCGTCGAGAAGAGTAGCGCTGCGATGACGAGAAGGAGTCGCATATCAACTCGCGGAGAGGTGTGTTGCTGCCTAACGTCTATTGGACGGAGTCACTGTGGCTCCGCCTTGATTCCAAGGTACGGCTCGCCGCCTAATCTGGAAAGACTGCGGGGCGGGAGAGCATTGCGCCCAGCCGGTCCGCCGGGCTCTTCACCCCGCGGCCACCCTTCAGCAGGACGTGGGTGTAGATCATGGTGGTGCTGACGTCCCGGTGACCCAGCAGTTCCTGCACCGTCCGGATGTCGTAGCCCGCCTCCAGGAGATGGGTGGCGAAGGAATGCCGCAGCGTGTGACAGCTCGCCTTCTTCCCCACCCCCGACACTCTCACCGCCTCGGCCATGGCCCGCTGTACTGCCGATGGGTGGAGGTGGTGGCGGCGGAGCTCGCCGGTCCGCCGGTCGGCGTAGAGGCGCTTGGCCGGGAAGAGCCACTGCCAGGGCCAGCTCCGGTCGGCCCGCGGGTACTTGGCGGCCAGCGCCCCGGGCAGGCTGACCGTGCCGGTGCCACGTCGTAACGCTCTGTCGTGCAGGAGCTTGACGCGAACCAGGTGACTGGCGAGCAGCTCGGCCGCCGCCTCGGGAAGCAATGTCACCCGGTCCTTCTGTCCCTTCCCCCGCCGTACCCGGATCTCGAAGCGGACCAGGTCCACGTCCTTGATGCGCAGGGTCAGGCACTCCATCAGCCGCAGCCCGCTCCCGTAGAGCAGCAGCCCGATCAGGTGATGGACCCCCTTCAGTTGGCCGAGGACCTTTCCGACTTCGACCGCGTCCAGCACCACCGGGATGCGGGTGGGGGTCCGGCCCCTCGGCACCAGCCCTGCCAGCCGGAGCGGCTGCCCCAGCACCTCCCGGTACAGGTAGACCAGTGCCGCCTGCGCCTGCACCGCGGTCGACGCCGACACGCCCCGCTCCTCGGCCAGCCAGCGGAGGAACTCTGCCACCTGCAGCGCCCCCAGCTCCCGGGGATGCCGCAGTCGATGGAACCGGACGAACCGCACCACCCAGCCGGTATAGGCCTGCTCGGTCCGCTGGCTGTACCGCCCCATCCGCATCTTCGACCGCATTTCCTGCAGCAGGCGCGAATTGGGCTGCGATGGTGGCGGGATCCTGGAAACAGACATCCCCCACCCTAATGGATGGGGGAATTCGATCATCATCGGATTGGCGCGTGATGAGACGTTCCGGCTCGTCAGATCCGCGCGTTGTAATTGTTGAGCGACTCGTACTGCGGCGGCCACTCCATCGGATGGCCCAGCGCGTAGGCGGCGTGCCGCGTCCAGTAGGGATCCCAGAGATGGGCCCGCGCCATCAGCACCAGGTCGGCGCGGCCGGCGGCCAGGATGGCGTTCACGTCCTCGTGACTCTGGATGTTGCCGACCGCCATCGTGACCACCCCGGCCTCATGCCGGATCCGGTCGGCAAACGGCGTCTGGAACGCCCGTCCATATATAGGACGCTGCTCCGGGGTGGTCTGCCCCGCCGACACATCCACCGCGTCCACCCCCGCCGCGCCGAGCAGCCGCGCCACCTCCACCGACTCCTCGCCGGTCAGCCCGTCGGGGTGCCAGTCGGTGGCCGACACCCGCGCGGTGAGCGGCTTGTCCGCCGGCCAGGCCGCGCGCACCGCGCGCACCACCTCGAGCGGGAAGCGCATCCGGTTGGTCAAGGAGCCGCCGTACTCGTCGGCTCGGCGGTTGGTGACCGGCGAAATGAAGCTCGCCAGCAGGTAGCCGTGCGCCAGGTGGAGCTCGATGAGGTCGAAGCCCGATGCATGGGCGCGCCCGGCGGCCTCAACGAATTCGTCGCGCACCCGGTCCATGTCGCCGCGGGTCATGGCGCGCGGCACCTGGTTCTCCGGCTTCCAGGCGATGGCGCTCGCCGACATGATCGGCCACGCGCCCTGCGCCAGCGGCTCGTTGTCGCCCTCCCACATCAGCCTGGTCGCCGCCTTCCGGCCGGCGTGCCCCAGCTGCATCCCCATCCGGGTGTCGGGGGCGTGCGCGCGGACGAAGTCCACGATCCGCTTCCACCCCGCCACCTGCGCGTCACTGTAGATCCCGGTGCAGCCCGGCGTGATCCGTCCCTCGGCGCTCACGTCGGTCATCTCCGTCATCACCAGCCCGGCGCCGCCGATGGCGCGGCTGGCCAGGTGCTGCAGATGCCAGTCGTTGGGCACGCCGTCCACCGCCGAGTACTGGCACATCGGCGAGACCACGATGCGATTCACCAGCTGCATCTCGCGGAGCCGGAACGGCGTCAGGAAGGGCGGGGGACTGGTCTTCCCCGCGACCGGCGTCACGCCGGCCTTGTCGGCGTACCACCGCTCCACCCGCTCCACGAACGCCGGGTCGCGGGTGCGGAGGTTCTCGTGGGTGATCCGGAGGCTGCGGGTCAGGAGACTGTAGGCGAACTGCAGCGGCTCGAGGTCGTCGTAGCGCTCCGTCGCCTCGAACCACTCGAGGCTGGCCTGCGCGGCGCGCTGCACGCTCTCGACGCCGGGCCGCCGCTCCGTTTCGTAGGTCCGGAGCGCCGCCGCCACGTCGGTTGCTCCCTGCAGCACCCGGCTCAGCTCGATGGCGTCTTCCATGGCCAGCTTGGTGCCCGACCCCACCGAGAAATGCGCGGTGTGCGCCGAGTCGCCCAGCAGCACCAGCCGGCCGTCGGACCAGTGCCGGCACTTGACCGTGGGGAACTGTCGCCAGATCGAACGGTTGGCGACGAGCCGGTGTCCCTCCAGCTCCTCCGCGAAGAGCGCCTCGCAGTAGGCGATCGTCGCTGCCTCGTCGTCTTCCGCCAGGCCCGCCGCCTGCCACGCCTCCTCCGTCGTCTCCACGATGAAGGTCGACTCCCCCTCGGCGTACTGGTAGGCGTGCGCCCGCCAGAGCCCGTGGGCGTTCTGCCGGAAGGAGAAGAAGAAGGAAGGGAAGGGACGGGTGGTGCCGAGCCAGACGAACCGGTTGGGGCGGAGGTCCACCGTCGCCCCGAAGCGCCCGGCGCGCGAGTCCCGCACCCGGCTGTTGACGCCGTCGGCCGCGACCACCAGGTCGTAGCGGTCGAGCAGCTCCTCGACCGGCGGCGCCTCGGTCAGCTCGTGCAGCGTGGTGCCGAGTTCCCGCGCCCGGTCCCGCAGGATCTCCAGCAGCACCCGCCGCGAGATGCCCGAGAAGCCGTGGCCGCCCGAGGTGATGCACGCGCCGTTGATGTGGACGTCGATGTCGCCCCACCGGTGCATCAGCGCCGTCATCGCCTCATGGGTCACGTCGTCCGCCGCGGCCAGGATGCCTTCGGTGGCGTCGGAGAGCACCACGCCGAAGCCGAAGGTGTCCTCGATCTTGTTGCGCTCCCAGATGGTGACCTGGGTGTCGGGGTTGGCGCGGCGGAGCAGGATGGCGAGGTACAGCCCGCCGGGCCCGCCCCCGATGATGGCGACCTTCACGAGGCGCCCAGCACTTCCCTGGCAATCAGGAGCCGCTGGATCTCGGTGGTGCCCTCGTAGATCCGGAGCGA
>JAHECL010000154.1 GCA_024641745.1 Gemmatimonadota bacterium
GAGATGCAGGGGACGCTGCCGTCGAACCTCGCATACGGCCGGACGACCATCGAGGCCTTCGACCTGATGGGGGTCCAGGCCGCGGCCATCGGCAACCACGACTTCGACTGGTCGGTGGACACCCTGCTGGCGCGGATGCGGGAGTCCGACTACCCGTGGGTCTCGGCCAACATCTTCGATTCGACGACCGGCAGGCGACCGGACTGGGTGACGCCGTGGCGGATGGTGCGCGCCGGCGACTACCAGGTGGCGGTCGTGGGCTACATCACCGATGAGACCAAGGCAATCGTCGCGCCGCAGCATGTCGCCGGCCTCACCTTCGGGTCTGGCTACGCCGTCATCAAGGACGTCCTCGACGAGGCGCGTGCGGCCCACCCCGACCTGCTCGTCCTCCTGACGCACTCGGGTGGCCGGTGCGATTCCCTTGCCTGTGCCGGCGAGATCTTCGACCTGGCCGAGGAACTGCCGCCGGGGAGCGTGGACCTGATCGTTTCCGGGCACAGTCACACCCTCATCAACACGGAGCGGAACGGGGTCCCGATCGTCCAGGCGCGCAACAACGGCACGGCGGTGGGCATCGTGGACATCATCCGCACCGCCGACGGCGGGCGGAGGATCGAGGTGGACGTCCAGACGGTCTGGGTGGACGCCGTGACGCCCGACTCGGCGCTGACGGTTCTGGTGACCCGGGCGATCCGGACCACGGACAGTCTCGCCCGGCGGGTCATCACCGACATTGCCCTTCCGCTGCCGCGGACCGGGGATCAATACCCGCTCGGCAACCTGATGGCCGATGCCTTCCGCAACGTCCTCCGCACCGACGTGGCGCTGGTGAACAACGGCGGAATCCGCGCCGACGTGGCGGCCGGTCCGCTGACCTACGGCCAGCTCTTCACGGTGATGCCGTTCCAGAACCAGGCGGTGACGGTCACGCTCACCGGCCGGCAGCTCCGGGAGATGGCCGAGGCCTCGATCACCGCGCGCGGGCCCGATGCGCACATCTCCGGTTTGCGGGTGACCTACGACACCGCCCGCCCGGTCGGTCAGCGAGTTCGTGACCTCCGGCTCGCCAGCGGCAGGAAGCCGAAGGACCGCTCGACGTACACGCTTGCCGTCAATGCCTTCCTGGCCGCCGGGCAGAGCGGCTACACGATGCTGCGCGACGCCCCCCAGGCTCCGGCCGGCATGAGTGACATCGAGGTGATGGAGCGCTATCTCCAGCGGCTCCCGCGTCCGGTGCAGCCCCCCGAGGACCCCCGCTTCGTGCCGGTTGGCCGATGAGCGACACCATGCCGGTCTTCGTCAATGCGCGCCGCGTCGATCTGCCCCGTGGTGGGACCGCGGCGATGGCCGTCGCCCGGTTCGACCCGGCCTTCATGGCGGGACGGGCCGATGCCGCGGTCTCCATCACCGACGCGCGCGGGCTGCCGGTCCCGCCCGAGGCCGAACTCGTCCCGGGGGCGATCCTCCGGGTGGCCATCAGCGCCCGGCGGACCGGCGGGGCCGATGCTGACAGCTGACCTGCTCCGTCGCCTTCCGAAGGCGGAGCTCCATGTCCACCTCGACGGTTCCCTCCGGCCAGGGACGATGGTGGCCCTGGCCGACGCGGCGGGTGTGACGCTGCCCACCAGGGATCTCGACGCGCTCCGCCGCTACATGCTGGTCCACGACGCCACCAATCTCGAGGACTACCTCCGCCGGTTCGACGTGACGATCGCCCTGCTGCAGACCCCGGAGGCGATCGAGCGGGTGGCGTACGAAATGGTCGAAGACGCCGTCCGCGACAACCTGCGGTTGCTCGAGGTGCGCTACTGCCCTGCACTGAGTACCCGCGGCGGCCTGCCCCTCGACGAGGTGATTGCGGCGGAATGGCGGGGGCTCGCACGCGGGGAACGGGATTTCGGCGTCCGCACCGGCATCATCAACTGCTCGCTGCGCCACTACGACCCGGCCGTCTCGCTGGAAATCGCCGAGCATTCGGTGGCGAACCGGCGGCACGGGGTCGTCGGCTTCGACCTCGCCGGAGGGGAGCACGGCCGGCCGCCCGGCCTGCATCATGCGGCCTTCGACGCCGCGATGGCCGGCGGCCTCGGCATCACGGTGCACGCCGGTGAAGCGGCCGGGCCCGCCTCGGTGGCCGATGCCCTCCAGTCCTGCCATGCCAACCGCATTGGTCACGGGACGCGCCTGGCGGAGGATCCTGTCCTGCAGGACTACGTCCGGGACCGTCGCATCCTGATCGAGACCAACCTGAGCAGCAACGTCCAGACGCGCGCCGTGGCCCGGATCGCCGACCATCCCGTCCGGGGCTATTACGACGCCGGACTCAACGTGACGCTGTGCACCGACAGCTGGCTCATGAGCGGCACGTCCCTGTCGCAGGAATACTGGCTGGCCCACACCGAGCTCGGTTTCACCCGCGAGGAGATCGACCGGATGATCCTCAACGCCTTTGCGTCGTCCTTCCTCCCCTGGCCTGACCGGGAGGCGCTCCTGGCCGATGTGCGCGCCGAGCTGGAGGTCATCCGATGAACGCACTCTTCCTGGTGCAGAGCGCGGCGGAACGACTGGCCGCGGCCCAGGGCGGCCTCGACACACCGCTGTCCAGCCGCCTGGTCGGCCTGCTCGGCATCGCGACGATGATCGGCCTCGCGGTCCTCCTCTCGTATGATCGCAAGAAGATCGACTGGCGGCTGGTGGGCACGGGGCTCGCGCTGCAGGCAGTGTTCGGTGTGCTGGTCCTGAAGACGGCGCCCGGGAAGGCGGCATTCCACTTCGCCGGGCGGGCGATCACCGGGCTCCTCGGCTTCCAGGAGCAGGGGGCCCGGTTCGTCTTCGGCAACCTGGTGCAGTCCACCGTCCCCGTCGGGGTCCCGGGCCCCGGGGGCGCCCTCGACACCACCGCCGGATTCGTGGCGAACACCGGGGCGTTCTTCGCCTTCAACGTGCTCCCGACCATCATCTTCTTCTCGGCGCTGATGTCGGTCCTCTACTACCTCGGCGTCATGCAGCTGGTGGTGAAGGGGATTGCCTGGGTGATGCAGAAGACGTTGCGGACCTCGGGCGCCGAGACGCTCTCCGCCGCCGGCAACATCTTCCTCGGGCAGACCGAGGCGCCCCTCCTGATCAAGCCGTTCGTGAAGAGCTTCACCTCCTCCGAACTCAACACCGTGATGGTCGGTGGCTTCGCGACGGTCGCCGGCGGGGTGCTCGCGGCGTTCGTCGGCATGCTGCAGGGCACCTTCCCCGGCATCGCGGCGCACCTGCTGGCGGCGAGCGTGATGAACGCTCCGGCGGGCCTGATCCTCTCCAAGATCATCCGCCCCGAGATCGGGGAGCCGCTGACGAAGGGCTCGCTCAAGATGGACATCGAACGGACCGAGTCGAACGTGATCGACGCGGCGGCGGGCGGCGCCGCCCAGGGCGTGCAGCTGGCGATCAACGTCGCCGCCATGCTGATGGCGTTCGTGGCGCTCGTCGCGATGATCAACTTCGGGTTGCAGTGGTTCGGTGCCTCGGTCCTGCACCTCTCCGGCGAGCCGCTCAGCCTGCAATACCTCCTCGGCCAGCTGCTGCGCCCCCTGACCTGGGTGATGGGCGTCCCGTGGGAGGATTCCACCTATGTCGGCGGCCTGATCGGCATCAAGGCGTCGCTGAACGAATTCGTGGCGTACGCACAATTCTCCAGCGACCTCGGCTCCGGCATCACCCTGGCGCCGCGCAGCGCGATCATCACCACCTACGCACTCCTCGGCTTCGCGAACTTCTCCTCCATCGCCATCCAGATCGGCGGCATCGGCGGCCTTGCCCCCGAGCGCCGTGGCGAGATCGCCAAGCTCGGCCTGCGCGCGATGATCGCCGGCAACCTGGCGGCATTCATGTCGGCGTCCCTCGCGGGGATGCTGGTCTGATGGACGGCGTGATCGATGCCGCGGCGACGGCCGTCCGGGACCGTCTTGGTGACCGGCGGGTGGAGGTGGCGATCGTGCTCGGCTCCGGCCTCGGCGCGCTGGCCGACCGCCTGACCGATGCCATCCGCATTCCCTACGCGGACATTCCCGGCTTCCACGTCCCGACGGTGCAGGGCCATCGCGGGGAACTGGTGGCCGGCATCCTCGCCGGTCGGCCGGTCATCGCGCAGAGCGGACGGTTTCACCTGTATGAAGGGCACGGGGCCGACGTCACCGCCCTGCCGGTGCGGGTCTTCCATCGCCTCGGGGCCACCACCTTCGTCGCCACCAACGCCGCGGGCGGGATCCGGCCCGGATTCCGTCCCGGCTCGCT
>JAHECL010000051.1 GCA_024641745.1 Gemmatimonadota bacterium
CCGATTCCCGCCGGACCGGCGCTGGAGCCCGGCATGCTTGATCCGCGCGTGCCCGCGCTCCGCCGCCGCCTCGCCGCGACCGGCGACCTCCCCGCCGACGCGGCCGCCGACCCCGACACCGTCTTCTCGCCGGCGCTCGCCGCGGCCCTGGCGGAGTTCCAGCGGCGCACCGGCCTGGCGGACGACGGCGTCCTGGGCCCCCGTACCCGTGCCGAACTGAACCTGACGGTGGCGGGTCGCATCGCCGCGATTCGCGTCAACATGGAGCGGGGACGGTGGGTGCTCCCGGAACTGGGCAGCACCTTCGTGGCGGTCAACATCGCCGGGTTCGAGTCGTACTTCGTGCGGGACGACACGCTTGCCTGGTCGGCGCCGTCGATCGTCGGGCAGCCGTTCCGCCAGACGCCCGAGTTTCGCGCGACCATGACCTACCTGGTGCTCAACCCCACCTGGACGGTGCCCACCCTCCTCCTCGACGAGGACGTCCTGCCCGCCATCCGGAAGGACTCGACCTACCTGCGGACCCACGCCATGCAGGTGCTCGATCGGCAGGACGCCGTGGTGGATCCCGCCACGATCGACTGGGACTGGTACCGGGGCCGCACCTTTCCCTACCGGGTCGTCCAGACCCCCGGCGGTTCCAATCCGCTGGGACGGGTGAAGTTCATGTTCCCGAACCCCTACGCGGTCTACCTGCACGACACCCCGGCGCGCGAACTGTTCCGGAAGCCCTCGCGCACCTTCAGTTCGGGCTGCATCCGCGTCGAGCACCCGATGCCTCTCGCCGAGCTGCTCCTTGCGGGATCGGCCTGGACGCCCGCGGCGCTCGATTCCGTGCTGGCGCTGGGAACGGAGCGCATCGTGCCCCTGCCGCGCGCCATTCCGGTGGTGGTGGTCTACTGGACGTCGTGGACCGCACGCGACGGGACCATGCAGTTCCGGCCCGACGTCTATCGCCGGGACGCCGCGGTCCTCCGCGCCCTCGACGCGCCCTTCACCTTCCGCTGGACCACGCAGGACTGATGCTCACCTCCCGACCAGGGTCTCTGATGCGCCCGATCGCCCATGCCGTGTTCATCGTCGCCGTCCTCGCCGGGCTCGCCGGCTGCCGGCACACTTCACCGGCCCTCACCGCGGAGCCGGCAGCGTCCCGCCCCGACACCACGCTCCAGGCGCGGCTGGAGGCGGCCGTCCGGGGTTTCCACGGGGACGTCGGCGTGTACGTCCGGAACCTCCGCACCGGACAGACCGCCGCCATCCGCGCCGACGAGCTCTTCCCGACCGCCAGCATGATCAAGGTGCCGATCCTCCTCGCCACTTTCCAGGCGATCGAGGACGGATCGCTCGCCTTCGACCAGAAGCTCCTCTACACCGACTCGCTGGCCTACTCGGAGGAGGACGACCTGCTCGACCTGCTGCAGGACAGCAGCGAGGTCCAGCTCTCGAAGGTGGCGATGCTGATGCTGACGATGAGCGACAACACTGCGTCGCTCTGGCTGCAGGCACTGTCCGGCACCGGTGTCACCATCAACGGGTGGCTGGCCGGCCACGGCTTCGATTCCACGAGGATGAATTCACGCACGCCGGGCCGCCGCTCCAATTGGGAGGCGTATGGCTGGGGGCAGACGACGCCGCGGGAGATGGCCGAGCTGCTGGTGATGATCCGGGAGCAGCGGGCGGTGAGTCCGGCGGCAAGCCAGCAGATGTACCGGATGCTGACCCGGAGCTACTGGAACGGGGAGGCGCTGAGCCAGCTCCCGCCGTGGGTGCAGGCGGCGTCGAAGCAGGGGGCGGTCAACCAGTCGCGCTCCGAGGTGGTGCTGGTGAACGCGCCGGCGGGGGACTACGTGTTCTGCGTGATCACGAAGAACCAGGCGGACGAAAGCTGGGAGTCGTCCAACGAGGGGTATGTGCTGCTGCGGAAGGTGTCGGCGCTGCTGTGGGCGTACTTCGAGCCGGGCACGCCGTGGACACCGGCGCCGGGCGCCGCGCGCTTCACTCCCTGAGCGCGGCACCCGACTCGACGGCGGCTACTGCCCTACGGCCTTCGCGAAGTTGCTGCTGGTCATCGTCACCACGACGCCCTTGGCCGAGGCCGTCAGGACCTTCTTGACCGGGAAGCTGACGCCGGTGGCGAGGGTGGTGAATGCGACATCCAGTGACACCTTGGCGCTGGGGTCGTTGAGCCACGTGGCAACGGCCACGGTCGCCAGGTGGTGGTCCTCGTTGTGCACCACGACGGCGACGGCATCGCCCTGCTGAATGTAGTTGCTCACCGTCACCTTGAAGGTGTTGTTTGACGGGTTCGGCGCCACGGACACATCCCCCCGCTGCTGTGCCTTGGTGATGAGTCCCTGTTCGGTCGGCACATACGTGGCCACGAGCGTCTTGACGCTGTCCATGTAGGCTTTCAGGTCGTTGATCTTGTCCTTGGCGATCTTCTTCCGCAGCGGGCCCCGCACCTTCTTGGGCTGGGGCGGGGCGCCGATCTGCGTGCACTTCGGCTTCTCGGCACCGCTGACGTACTGGCACGACATGGAGTTGGTTTCCTTCACGTCGCCATTGAGCGCCAGCTCCGTCGTCTCGATCCAGGTGTACGCCCGCTCCGCCGCGGCGTTCTCGGCGAGCGTCCGCTTCAGCTCGGCCACCCGTTCCTGCACGGTGCCCTGCGCCTGCGCAGCGGACACCGGGGCCGCGGCGAGCACCAGCAGCGCCGCCCATCGACTCGTTCGCATGATCGACTCCTTTCCTCGCATTTACTGTGCGGCGAGCGCGAAGTTCGCGTCGCTGATGGTCACCGCGATCTCCTTCGCGGAGGCCGTGAGCACCTTCTTCGACGCGAAGCTGACGCCGCTCGCAATGGTGGTGAACGACACGTCGAGCGTCACGGTGGCGCCGGGATCGTTCAGCCAGGTGTTGACCGCCACATGCGCAACCTGGTGCGTGGCCTCGTTGACGGTGATGATGACGGCGTCCCCCTTCTGCAGGTAGTTGCTGATCGTCAGCTTCATCGTGCCGTCCGAGGGATTGGTGGCCACCGCGACGTCGCCCCGCCCCTGGGCCGCGCTGATCAGCTCCTGCTTGGTCGGCACGTACTCCCCGACCAGCGTCTTCACGCTGTCCATGTACTCCTTCATCCCCTCGACCTTCGAGTCCTTGATCGACCGCCGGACAACACCGCGCTGCTTCTTCTCCTCCGGCGGGGCGCTCGTCTGCGTGCACTTGGGCTGGTTCGCGCCGGCCAGGTACTGGCACGACGAGGTCGTGGTGGACTTCACGTCGCCCTTGTAGGCGACCTCGCTGGTTTCCACCCAGACGTACTTCCGCTGCGCCGCGGCGTTCTCGCCCATGGCGGTCTTGATGGCGGCCACCTGGTCCTGGCTCGATGCCTGGGCCTGCGAGGCGGATGCAAACGCGACCAGCGCCAGGGCCGACAGGCCGGCGCGGGTCAGGAGGGATGTGCCGTTCATCATGGGGGCGATCCTCGGGCGGGGTGGGGGTGGCCCGGGAGAGGCCCGGGCTGGTTCGAGGATGAATAGTGACCGCGTTGCGGTCGTGGAGCAAGGATGCCTGTCCGGCTGCCGTTCACCCCGGCAGGGGAGCTCGGACCACTTCGCCCAGGAGCGCCATCGCCCGGTCCAGCTGGTCGTCGGCGAGGTAGGGCGCCGGCCCGAACCGGAGGACCTCACCCCGAAAATCAGTTAGCACCCCGCGCTCGCGCAGGGCCCCCGAGATCCGCGCCGCGCCCGGCGCGTGCAGCGCCAGAAATCCACCGAGCTGCTCGAGAGGGACCGCCCGGTCGCGGCGAATGACGGCCGGATCGAGGCCAAGGGCGTCGAATCGCTCGCTCAGCCGTCCGACCTGATGCTGGCTGACCTCGCGCAGGAATGCCGGCGTGAGCCCTTCCCGGTCGAAGAAGTCGAGGACGGTCGCGGCGCGGTAATGGCTGGTCGGATCGTAGGTGGACCCGGCGAACCGGTCGGCACCGGTGCCATACCGGACCGCGCCAGCGGGAGCCTCGGCGAGCGCGCTGAATTCGCTGAACCATCCCGTCACCACCGGCCGGAAGGACCGCCCCGGCGGAATCCGGAGGAAGCAGTTCCCCTCGCCGAGCTGCAGGTACTTGTAGCCGCCTCCCGTCACGAACGCGCCGGGCAGGCCCTCCTCCGTGATCGTGAACGGCACCGCTCCCAGCGCGTGATAGGTGTCGACCAGCAATTCGGCACCGTCCCGCGCGCACCGCTCCGCCAGGGTGCCGAGGTCGGGCACCCGGTGGGCGTTGTGGAAGAAGACGGCGGAGACGAGGACCGCGGCGGTCCGGTCGTTCACCTCGGCCGCCAGCCGCGCCGCCACGGTGTCGGCGGGGTCGGCCGGCACCTTCACGACCTCGACCCCCTCCTCACCCAGGCGGTCGAGCTGGCGCCGGATGGTGTGGAACTCTCCGTCGGTGGTGACGAGCCGCGGACGAGATGTGAGGGGGAGGGCGGAGAGGAACCGGACGAGGAGGTCGTGGGTGCTGGGCGCCAGGGCGTACTCGCCCTCGGAATCATCGAGCAGGGCGGCAAACCCGCGACGCACCCGGTCGGCCCTCGCGAACGCACGCTCCCACTTCTCGTCCACCAGCGCCGCCGCATCCTCCCACGCCTCGATCTGCCCGTCGCGCGCACAGTCGGGCCACGCCTGGTGCGAGTGCCCGGTCAGGAGCAGCCGTTCGGAGACGCGGAAGGCGGCGTAGTGCGGTGCCAGGCGGTTGGGGGCGCGGTACAGGTCGTCAGGGTGCAGGAGGAGTTCCCTTCTTCCAGGTCGACGAATCCAGGCTCCCTACAGCTCCGCCCGCACCGCCCAGAGGTCCGGGAAGCAGGGATGGTTCAGCGTGCGCATCAGGTAGGCGGCGCCGTCGGAGCCGCCGGTGCCCATCTTGGTGCCGATGGTGCGCTGCACCATCTTCACGTGGCGGTACCGCCACTCCTGCACCCCTTCATCCAGATCCACCATCCGCTCACAGACCTGCGCCGCGAGCCCGGCGGCACGATAGACGGCGATGACCGCGTCCTGCACCGGCGGTGACGGTGCGATGGGCTGTGTGACGTCCCGTGGCGGCAGGGCGCCCAGATCCGTGGCCTCGTCCTGCTGGAGGTACGCCAGGAATCCGTCCCAGAGCGTCGGCGCGGCGAGTCGGCGCTCCAGGCGCGCCCGGTGCTCGGAGCCCTCGGGATATCGCTCCAGGGCGGAGGGCTGCTTGTGCCCCAGGACGAATTCGAACTCCCGGAACTGGAACGACTGGAACCCGCTGCCCGACTCGAGCCGGTCGCGGAACGAGAGAAACTCCAGCGGGGTCATCGTCTCGAGCACGTCGATCTGGTGGACCAGCACCTTGAGGATGGTGAGGATCCGCGTGAAGCCGCCGAGGGCGCGAAGACCGTCGCCCTGCGCGAGCAGCCGGCAGAGCCGGTCGAGCTCGTGCAGCATCTGCTTGAACCAGAGTTCGTAGACCTGATGGATGACGATGAACAGCATTTCGTCGTGCTCAGGCCCGTCGCTGAGCGGCTGCTGCAGCGCGAGCAGCTCGTCCACCTTGAGGTAGCTGGCGTAGGTCAGCGCAGGTGGACGCGGGGTCAAATGCCGTCCCTCCTGCCGGTCGAACTGGGCAGCGGGGCCTGCGGCCGGAAGATCGTGTCCATGATGACCCGCGGCTTGACGCCCTGCCCGGGCAGCATCGACTGGCCCGGCTTGCAGGGGCGGGCGTTGCTGACGGTCCAGCCGCTCGAAATTCCCGCCGAGTCGAAGCGCACGGCGCCGCGCTGCTGGAACCGCACCCGCCGGATCCCGATCGGGGTGGAGACGTGAATGTCGCCGCTGAGCTCGTACTTGGCCGCGACGTAGGCGTCGCCCTTGGCGTGAATCGGCGATGCATTCACACGGGGAATCTCCAGCCGGACCGGAACATCCACCGAGTCCCGCATCTTCATCAGGAACGCCGTCTGACTCCGGAGGCTGCCGAGCGGCGCGCCGTCCACCACCAGGTGTCCGTCGATGGTCAGGCCGTCGATGTTGAAGTCGTTCAGGTTGCAGGCGGTGAGGATGACCTGGAGGGTGTCGGCGGGGCTGCCGTGGTACCTGGTGCTGACCCCGCTCAGCGCAAAGGTCGGGTCGGAATAGAGCCACCCGCCGAGCGGCGTGCACGCGAAGCCGCCCAGCCCGATGGAGAGCAGGCCGGCGATGGCGACCGTGGACAGGTAATGTCGGCGTGACCGCATCCGGCATCCAGCGTGAGAGAGGTCTTCATGGCGTGCCGCCCCGCGCCTCGCGTGCCAGGAGCGCGCGCTTGCGATCTTCACCCCAGCGGTAGCCCCCGCCCGATCCATCGGCACGGATCACCCGGTGGCAGGGAATGATGATCGCCACCTGGTTGGCCGCGCAGGCGGCGCCGACGGCGCGCGCCGCGCCCGGCCTGCCCACCGCCCGGGCCACGTCACCATAGGTGCGCGTCTCACCGTACGGGATGGCCTGCAGCCGGTTCCAGACCTCCCGTGCGAACGGGGTCCCGCCGACATCGAGCGGCACCCGGGCCAGCGGCACCCCGTCCTCGAGATGCCGGCGCACCGCGGCGGCCATCGCCTCCAGCGCCTGATCATCGCGCCGCCGCTCCGCCTCGGGATACTCGGCGGCGAGCGCCGCGACGAGTTCCGCGTCGTTCCGCCCGAACCAGGCCGCGCAGAGCCCCCGCGCGGTGGCGGCCAGCAGGAGTCGGCCGGCTGCCGTCTCCACCACCGTATACCGGATCGTCTGCCCCTTGGCCCCGGCGCGATACGCCGCGGGCGGCATGCCGAGGGCGTCGGCGCCCTGCTCATAGAGCTGCCGACTCGACCCGTAGCCGGCATCCCACCCGGCCCGGCCGACCTGCTGTCCCTGCCGGAGCCCCGCTTTCAGGCGCTCGCGCCGCCGGGCCTGGGCGTAGGCCCGCGGGCTGACCCCGACCAATCGGGAGAATGTGCGTTGCAATTGCGCCGGACTCAAGCCTGCGGCGTGGGCCAGTTCCGCCAGCGGCGGGACCGCCCCCGGACGGTCATCAATATAGGCGAGGGTCCGGCGCACCGCCTGATCTCCGGAACGAGGGCCTGGCCCGGAGCGTGCCTGGTCGGGCCGGCACCGGAGGCATGCCCGGTACCCGGCCGCTCCCGCCTCCCTGGATGTCTCGTAAAACGTGACATTCTCACGCTTTGGACGGCGCGAGCCGCAGGTCGGCCGGCAGAAGATTCCCGTGGTCCGGACGGCGTACACGAAGCGGCCGTCCGCCTCGGCATCCCGGGTCGCCACCGCTTTCCAGCGGACGGCGTGGAGCAGGGGCGGCGTCGGTACGGTGTCGGTTGGCATGGAATGAAGGTAGGACGACGGACGGATGGGGGCTATCCGGTTCTTGCGGGGGAATATGCGGGACGGGGGCCGGGGCGCATCGCCGTGCGCCCCGACCCCGCGGCCCGGCTGCCCCGCCTACTTCAGGAACAACAGGTCCCGATACGTCGGCATCGGCCAGAACTCGTCGGCCACATGCAGCTGCAGCTCGTCCGCGACCGCCCGGAGCTCGCCCATGGCCGGGATGACCCTGGCCTTGATCTGCTGCGCGTGCTTCATCGGGGAATCGGCGTGGGCCGCGACCGTCTTGTCGAGCGCCACGGTGGCCTTCCGGAGCCGGCTCACCAGCCCGACGAAACCCGTCAGCGACGTGCGGGAGTCGACGTCGTCGATGCCCGCCGCCTCGGTGCCGGCGACCGCCTCGGCGATCAGCGACTGGTGGGCGAGGGCGGCGGGCAGGATCATCGTCCGCGCCATCGACACCATCGTCTCCGCCTCGATCGTGACCTGCTTGATGTACTTCTCGATCGCGATGTGGGTCCGGGAGTCGAGTTCGGCCTTGGTCAGCACGCCGTACTTCTTGAACAGGTCGTAGTTCTTCCTGGCCGACAGCGCCTGGAACGACGCCACGGAATCCTGCAGCATCGGGAGGCCGCGCTTCTTCGCCTCGGCGTGCCATTCCGGGGTGTAGTTGTCGCCGTCGAAGATGACCTTCTTGTGCTCCTTGAGCAGCTTCTTGAGCAGGCCCAGTGCCGCCGCCTCCAGCCTGGCCGCGGTCACCTTGTCGCCCACCGCCTTCTCCAGTTCACCCGCCACGAAATCGAGCGACTCCGCCACGATGGTATTGAGCACCGTGTTGGGCCAGGCGATGCTCTGGCTCGAACCCACCGCGCGGAACTCGAACTTGTTGCCGGTGAAGGCGAAGGGGCTGGTCCGGTTGCGGTCGCCGGAATGGCGGGGCAGCTGCGGCAGCGACCGGGCGCCGAGGTCGATCACGCCACCCTTGAGGGTGCGCTTGGGCAGCCCCTTCTCGACCTGCTCGAGGATGTCGGAGAGCATGTCGCCGAGGAAGATCGAGATGATGGCCGGCGGCGCCTCGTTGGCGCCGAGCCGGTGGTCGTTCGCGGCGCTGGCGATGCAGGCCCGCAGCAGGTCGGCGTGGAGGTCGACCGCGCGGATCACCGCGACGAGGAACACCACGAACTGCAGGTTGGTGTGGGTCTCGTCCTGCGGGTCGAGGAGGTTGACCCCGGTGTCGGAGGCCATCGACCAGTTGTTGTGCTTGCCGCTGCCGTTGACGCCGGCGAACGGCTTCTCGTGCAGCAGGGCCGCGAGGCCGTGCCGCTGCGCCACCCGCTTGAGGGTCTCCATCATCAGCATCTGGTGGTCGCTGGCGATGTGGCTCACCTCGAAGAGCGGGGCGATCTCGTACTGGCCGGGCGCCACCTCGTTGTGCCGCGTCTTGACCGGCACGCCGAGCCGGTAGAGCTCGAGTTCGGCGTCGGACATGAACTTCAGCACCCGGCTGGGGATGGTGCCGAAGTAGTGGTCCTCGAGCTGCTGCCCCTTCGGGGGACGGGCGCCGAAGAGGGTGCGCTCGCAGGTGACGAGGTCGGGGCGCTCGAAGAAGAGTTCCCGGTCCACCAGGAAGTACTCCTGCTCCGGCCCGACGGTGGTGATGACCCGCGACACGCCGGCGTCGGTGCCGAAGAGCTTCAGGATGCGGAGCGCCTGCTTCGACAGCGCCTCCATCGAGCGGAGGAGGGGAATCTTGGTGTCGAGCGCCTCGCCGGTCCACGACACGAAGGCGGTCGGGATGCAGAGGGTGACGTTGTTGTCGCCGCGGACCAGGAAGGCGGGGCTGGTCGGGTCCCACGCCGTGTAGCCGCGGGCCTCGAAGGTGGCGCGCAGGCCGCCGGAGGGGAAGCTCGACGCGTCGGGCTCGCCCTGCACCAGTTCCTCGCCGGAAAAGTTGAAGATGACCCCGCCCGAGCCGTCGGGACTCACGAGCGAGTCGTGCTTCTCGGCGGTCAGGCCGGTGAGCGGCTGGAACCAGTGGGTAAAGTGGGTGGCGCCGTTCTCGATCGCCCAGTCCTTCATCGTCGCGGCGACGACGTCGGCCACCTGCGCGTCGAGGGCCTCGCCGTTGTCGATGGTCCGGACCAGGCTCTTGTAGATCTCCTTGGGGAGGCGCTGGCGCATGATGCGCCGGGAAAAGACATCCTTGCCGTACACTTGGTCGATGCGGTCGATCGGGGCGGTCACGGGATACCTCGCACAGGCGGTCGGGAAGGGAGCAGCGGCGGACGGCGGAGGATAGCGCAGGGAGGTCGGCAGGGGTAGGTTTTTCCCATAGACAGTCTATGGAAAGAAGAGCCAGTGGGCGATCACGGGAAGGATCCGACGTCGATGACGCTGCTGCCGGGGACACTCGACCTGCTGGTGCTCCGCGCCCTGGCGTGGGAGCCGACGCACGGGACGGGCGTGGCGGACTGGGTCACCCTGGTCACCGGCGGGGTGCTCACCATCGAGGAGGGGTCGCTCTACCCCGCCCTGCAGCGGCTGGAGCGGCAGGGCTGGATCACGTCGGACTGGGGACGGTCGGAGGCGAACCGGAAGGCCCGGTTCTACCAGCTCACCCCGTCAGGGCGACAGGAGCTCCGGCGCCTCGCCGCGGACTGGCATCGCTACGCGGAGGCGATGGGAACGGTGCTGCAGCACGGGCAGCCACGGCCGTGGAGCTAGGCGGAGCCCGCCTCGAGGAACTCCTGCCACCGCCTGGCGGCGGCCGGGTCCACGTTCGGCGTCGCAATGCACCGGTCCACGAACCTCGAGAAGCGCGGCGTGAACGGCGTCGGCTTCGCCTCCCACCAGGCCCGCACGCCCGGCAGCGAGATCCACCACCCGACGGTCAGCGCCCACCGGCCCCAGATCTGCTCCGGAAGACGCCCGTCGTGGGCCTCGTGGAACATGAACTCGAAGGTGCCGAAGATCTCGTAGAACATCCACGTGAACTGGACCCGCTCCTCGCGGGTGAGCGCCTCGGGTTTGCGCACCCCGAGACTGAGGATGCGGGATGACTGCGGGTCGGTCCCCAGCCGGGCCTGGGTGGCCCCCAGGCGCTCGAGTGCCTTGGAGTAGTTCTGGGAACGCAGCGACTGGGTGTGGCGACGAACCTGCGAGGTGAGGCTGACGATGGCCACAAGCACCGCCACCAGCCCCGCGTAGTTGCCGAACTCCCGCAGCAATTCCAGGCTCACCTTCTTCCCCCTGAGTGGCAGACCTGACCAATAGGTACGCCGGGAGCGGCGAGGCGCAAGGCGCCGGGGCGGGAGCTAGGGACCGAAGTCCTTCGGGGTCAGCGGGCGAATCCCCAGGTCGAAGGCGAGGAAGAGGGTCTTGCTGAAGGGAAAGAGGATGAACGGCGACACCAGTGCTTCGAGCGGCGCCGTCCAGGCCAGGGTATCCCAGGGCGGCGTGGGCCAGGCGCGCACGATGACCGTGAAGATCACCGCCATGGCGAGCGACTCGGCGAGGAGCAGGTTGATCCAGATGGCACCGAGGTAGTAGCCGTGCTCGCCACGGTCGAAGCGCAGGCCGCAGGTGGGGCAGCTCGGCAGCATCTTCAGCCAGTGATGGAACACCGGCCGGCCGCCACAATGCGGACAGCGCCGGCGGATCGCCCGGACAAACCGGGTGGAGCCGCTCGGCGCCGTCTGTGTGTCTGCTGATGGCATGGCGGGCAACATAGCCGCCCGTCTGCCCGTCGGTCTAGCTGGCCCGCGCCCACACCTTCAGGAACGGGATCTTCGTCGGCGTCGGCTCCGACACCGGCGCGGGCGCCTCGAGCGACTCCGGCCGTTCCGACAGTTCGTCCACCGCCATCGCGGCCAGCGCCTGCTGGTAGACCATCTGGGCCGCCTGGGTGGGGAGGTCCATGGTGCGGATGTAGTGCCGCACCCCTTCCTCCGAGGAGCCGGGGCGGGTGGCGGCGATGTCGATCGCGTTCTGCTTGTGGGTCCCGGCAATTCCCTCGAGGGCGCGCGCCGTCGCCAGGACGGAGCGGCGACGGGCCTCCTGGGTGGCCGAGGCAACCCGGCGGGTCACGCCGATGAGGGTGCCGGGATTGAGCAGGGCCCAGCCGCGCGGCGTCTGCTCACCGGCAGGCGCATCGAGGGCGGCGAAGTCGAGCCGCAGGAAGGCGCCGGTACGGACGGCGTCGCGCATGCCGAGGGGCACCGGGACTTCACGGAAATAGGCGTCGAGCGCCTCGTCCACCGTCACCAGCGGCGCGAGGGCCTCGACAAAACTCGCCGCCTCGGCGCGGTGCGTCTCCAGCAGCGCTTCCCAGGCACGGGCATACGCCACCTGCATGCGCCGGTCAGCGGCGGAGGCGTCGGACGGCAGGGATGGAATCGCATTCGGGACCTGCATGGTTCGTCACTCCAGAAGTTGGGGGTCACCTTCCGGAGCATCAATGAGCAGGAGCGGTGCCACGCCGTCCGGACCTGCCTAAGCATTTCGGCAGCAAGCGGTTGGCGAGGTGTCCCGCAAGCGATTGCATCGGCGCCGAGCCCGTCCGAATCGATGCCCGGCGCGCCGGAGTGCGGGGTCGACGCGACAGCCCGCACGCCTTGCCGTCGCACCGGGCGCGGTGCAAACTATTGCCGATGCGACTCCTGCCCCTCTGTCTCGCCAGCGCGCTCGCCGCCGCACCCCTCTCCGCACAGGGCATTACGTACCAGAGCAAGGACTCCGTCGGCGGGCATCCGAAGCAGACCGCCTTCGTCGGCCTCACCGTCTGGTTCACCGGCTACCTCGATTTCTATGGCCTGCAGGGCAGCCCCACCTTCAGTCCGATCGAGATTCCCACCGACGGATCGGGTGACGACGGCGCCTACGTCGGCGCCGACCTGCGGCAGACCAGGATCAGCATCGGCGGCACCACCAACGGCACGCCGATCGGGCCGGTGACGGCCTACGTCGAGGGCGATTTCTGGGGACCGGACGGCTCGACGGTCTTCCGGCTCCGGCAGGCGTGGGTGGCGGCGCGGCGGATGCTGATCGGCCAGGACTGGAGCAGCTTCAGCGACATCTCCGTCTTCCCGCCGGTGGCCGACTTCGACGGGCCGCCCACGGGGGCGAATGTGCGGGTGGCCATGATCCAGTATCGGTCCCCGCGCGACTCCGCCCATCCATGGAGCACCGACATCTCCCTGGAAAACCCGTCGGTGGACCTCCGCTACGTCGGCACCCCGGCGGACACCGCCATCGAGGTCACCTTCCAGCGCTTCCCGAACCTGGCCGCGCACCTCCGGGTGGAGAAGCCGTGGGGGCACCTGCAACTGTCGGGATTGCTGCTCGAAATCCGGTACACGGAGGACAGTGTCAGCCAGTCCGAGGTGGGATACGGTGCGGCGCTCTCCGGGATCATCAATGTCGGGAAGCGCGACCAGCTCTACCTGCAGGGACTGGCGGGACGGGGGATCAGCCGGTACGTGACCGGCGTCGGCAACGCGAGCGCCGACGCCCTGGTCTACAATGGGGAGCTGAGCACCCTGCCGGTGGCGGGGGGCTACCTGGCCTACCAGCACTTCTGGACGCCCGCGCTCTCCAGCACGGCGGTCATCGGCGGCATCATCGTCAGCAACGACATCGACCCGGCGTATGCCGACCTCTTCCGCGGCAGCTACGGCTCGCTCAACCTCTTTCTGTCCCCTGCCCCGCGCCTCAACCTCGGCACCGAAGTCCTCTACGGCTGGAACAAGGATGCGTTCGGCGAGCAGGGCGATGCGCTGCGTCTCTACCTGATCACCAGTTACACCCTCTAGCCGCCGGCCCCCTGCCGATAGAGCCGGATGCGCAGCCCGCCCGTGGTGGTGTCGAGCAGCTCCTCGAGCGGCAGGCCGGTGGCCGCCGCCAGCGCCGGGTCCGACGTCACGAACCCGAGTGACCACGCCGCCAGGGGGCCGCGCATCGCATTGCCGAGCGAGGCGTAGAGGTCGCGCAGGCGGCCGCTCTCCCCGACTCGGACGCCGTAGGGCGGGTTGGTCAGGATGAGGCCCGGCGGCATCGTCGCCAGGTCCGGGGCACCCAGCGTCGTCGTCAGCGCCGATTGATGGATCGAGAGATCAGCGGCCACACCGGCGCGTTCCGCGTTGGCGGCGCAGGCCTCGACCGCCCCGGCGTCCCGGTCGGCCGCCACGATCGGCGCCGGCGCGTCTTCCACGATCTCCTTCGCCGCCTCCCCCCGCACGTATTCCCACACCGACGGCTTGAACTCCGGCCAGCGTTCGAAGGCGAAGCGGCGCCGCCACCCGGGCGGGATCCGGCGGGCCAGGAGCGCCGCCTCGATCGGGATCGTCCCCGAGCCGCACAGGGGGTCCGCCAGCGACGTGCTGCCGTCCCACTCCATCGCGAGGAGCATGGCCGCCGCGAGCGTCTCCCGCAGCGGCGCCTTGCCGCCCGCCTGGCGATAGCCGCGTCGGTGCAGGAGAGCCCCGGAGCTGTCGGCGCTGAGCGTGAGCAGGTCATCCACAATCCGGACGAGGAAGCGCTGCACGCCCGGCTCGGCGGAGACCTCCTCATCGAGTGCGTCGGCCGCCGAGGGAGCCCGCACCGCGGTGGCTCCGGGCAGGGCGGCGAGCACCGCGCGCTCCAGCCGCTCGGCCACCGCATCCTGGTGATAGAGCCGGGACCTCCGGCTCGTCACCCGGAAATGGACCGCGCCGCCGGGCGAGACCCATCGTCCCCAGGCCACCTTGCCGGCGTGGCGCTCCAGTTCACCGAAGCTGGCGGCGTGGAACGAGGCGATTCGGACGATGATCCGGCTGGCCGTGCGGAGGCGCAGGTTGGCGGCGTAGAGGATGCCGGGGGCCGAGTCAAAGGCGACTCCGCCACTCTCCAATCCTGTGACATGCGCCCCGATGCCACCCAGTTCGGCGGCGGCCAGGTGCTCGAGGCCGGGTGCGGTGATGGCGTAGCAGGAGTACATGGACGAATGGTAGCGGGGCCGCGGGGCGCAGCGTACTATATTCCACGTCGTGTCGCCCGGCTCCGCCGGGGTAACGAACCCACCGGAGAATGCCGATGTCCACCAATAGTCGTCGTCGTCACCTGCACCGCGTTCGCCTGGCAGTCCTTGCGGCGCTCGTCCTCCCGGCCCTGGCCTGCGCCCGGCCGGAGGCGCCGGCCGACGAGGCCCCCGAGTTCATGTTCGTGCAGGTCGCCGACGACATCCAGGCCGACACCGTGGCCGGGACGCTCCGCCTGGTGGACGTCTCCCCGCAGACGGTGTACTTCTCCGACCGGCCCAACCGGATCGCCGGGCACATCACGATGGCCCAGTACCTCTGGCAGTGGACCGCCGAGGCGGGCGCCGACAACCTTGCCGCCGACCCGCCGAACGCGACCCTCTCCGTGTACGAGCCGGGGCAGCCCGACAATACCGTCGCCATCATCGAAATCAGCGAGCCAACAATGGACGGTGGCGATCTCGTCTATCGGTACACGCTGGTCGAGGGCAGCATCCCCGCGGCCGGCGGCGCCACGTCGCTCTTCATCGACAAGGTCGGCGCTGGCGGCGGCGTCGGCGCGGGCTATCACGGTGTCGGCGTCGGCGCCCGTGGCCCCGGCGTCCGGTAGGCATTCACCACCAACCTGAGGAAAGCCACATGACTGGCGTCTGGCGTTCGGCACTTCCGGTGACCGGCATCCTCCTTGGCGTCCTGGCCTGCGCCCCTCCCGCCCCCAAGGACAGCGGCGCGGTCGCGATGGACGAGGCGGCCGCGCCGGTGGCGGCGGCGGTGGTGGACTCCGAGGCGGTGCGGCTGCTGCAGCGCTCGATGGATTACCTGGGCAACCTGCAGCGGTTCCGGGTGGAGATCAGCAACCTCCGCGAGGACCTGCTGCCGTCCGGGCACCGGGTCGACTACCACTCCGTCGCCGTCGGCACCGTGGTCCGGCCGAACAGGATTCGCGGCTCCCGGCTCGGCGCCGGGGTGGAGCAGGATCTCATCTACGACGGCGCCACGCTGACGCTCTACAATCCACCGCAGAAGGCCTACGCCTCGGTACCGGCACCCCCGGCCATCCCGGGGATGTTCGAGATGGCCTCCGACTCGCTGGGGCTGTACATCCCCCTCACCGACCTGATCTGGCCGGATGTCTACCCCCTGCTCATGGAGGGGGTGACGATGGCGGCGGTGGTCGACAACGAACTGGTGGGCGGGGTCATCTGCACCCACCTGGTCTTCAGCCGGCCTGGCGCGGACTTCCAGATCTGGATCCCGGTCGAAGGGCCGCCGCTGCCGCTCAAGTACATCGTCACCGACACCGGCACCCCCGCCCTGCTGAGCATCGTCTCCACCATGAGCAAGTGGGACACCAACCCGCGCGTGACGGACGACTATTTCACGTTCACGCCGCCGGCGGGCGCCCAGCAGGTCCCCTTCATTCCGCTCGGAGACTGACATGACCATCAACCTGAGAACCGCGGGCATGGCCGCCGCTCTCCTTCTCCTGGTCCTCCCGGAAGTCCTCCCGGCGCAATACGGCAGCCGGCACCGGGAGCGTCGCCGGACCGCCATCGTGGTCTCGAGCGCGACCAAGTCGAACGACCAGGCCGCCGCCTCCTCACAGCAGGCCGCGCAGCAATCCACGTCGCAGCAGCAGTCGGCCACCGCCCAGCAGCAGTCGGCCACCGCCGCGCAGCAATCGGCGACGGCCCAGCAGCAGACCACGACCGCGCAGCAGCAGGCCGCCGCA
>JAHECL010000155.1 GCA_024641745.1 Gemmatimonadota bacterium
GCGGACAGCCGGGCGAGCAGCCCCGCCCCCTGACCCATGCCGTCTATCACGCGGGCCGCCTCCTCGCCTACGCCCTCCTGGGCGCCGCCGCGGGCCTCGCCGGCGCGGGCTTCGACCTGGACGGCCGCATGGCGGGATTCCAGCGGCCCGCCGCGATCGCCGCCGGGCTCCTGCTGATCCTCTGGGGCATCGCCGGCCTTGCCGCGGCCGCCGGCTACGGGCGGCGCGCCACCGCCGCCCCGGCGGGATTCCGGCGGTTGCTCTCCCGCGTCATCGGATCGCTGTCCGGGAAGCCACCGATCGTGCGGGCCCTCGCCATCGGGCTGCTCACGGCGCTGCTGCCCTGCGGCTGGCTGTATGTCTTCGTCGCCACCGCGGCGGGAACGGGCTCCGTGATGACGGGGGCGCTCGTCATGGCGGCCTTCTGGGCCGGGACGGTTCCGGTGCTCGCCGGCGTGGGTGCGCTCGCCCAGCGGGCGGCCGGCCCCCTCCGGGCCCGACTCCCCGTGCTGACCGCGGCACTGCTGGTGGTGCTCGGCGTCCTGACCGTCGCCGGCAGGTTCCATCCACCGCACGTTGCCAACCCTGCCGCCCACGCCGCCGACTCGCATGACCACCGCTAGCCCGCCACGCGGCGCGCCGGCGTCCACCTCCTGCACCCACTGCAATCTCCCGGTCCCCGCCGCGCTCCGCCGCCCGGGAAGCGAAGCCTCGTTCTGCTGCGGCGGGTGCGCGACCGCCTGGGCCATCATCCACCAGGGCGGCCTCGATCGGTACTACACCTTGCCGGAGCGACGGCAGGCTGCCGTGGCGCCGAGCGGGAAATCCTTCGAGGAGTTCGACCACCCCGCCTTCCAGGCGCTGTACGTCCGCCGCCGGGCCGACGGCACCGCCCACACCGAGTTCTACCTCGACGGCGTCCACTGCGCCTCCTGCGTCTGGCTGGTCGAGCGGGTGCCGCTGCTCGCACCAGGCGTCGCCCACGCGGAGCTTGAAATCGGGCGTGCGCTGGCGCGCGTCTCCTGGGATCCGACCGTCACCACCCTCAGCACGATCGCCCGCGCTCTCGACGCGCTCGGCTACCGGCCCCATCCCTTCCGCGCCCGGCGGGTGGAGGAACGGCGGCGCGTGGAGGACCGGGCCGCGATGGTGCGGATCGGCGTCGCGGGCGCGCTGGCCGGCAACGTGATGATGCTGGCCGTGGCGCTCTACAGCGGGTGGTTCGCGGGGATGGAGCCGGCCTATGAACGATATTTCCGCTGGCTCAGCCTCCTCCTGACCGCGCCGGTCCTGCTCTGGCCCGGCCGCCTGTTCTTCCAGGGGGCACTCGCCTCGTTCCGGACCCGCCGCCTGCACATGGACCTGCCGATCGCCATCGCGCTCGCTGCCGGTTTCGCCCGCGGAACGGTCAACACCCTCACCGACAGCGGCCCGATCTACTTCGACGGCGTCGCGATGCTCGTCTTCCTCCTGCTGGTGGGCCGGTTTCTCCAGCAGCGGGCCCAGCGGGCCGCCACCGACGCCAGCAGCCTGCTGCATGGCCTGACGCCGTCGGTGGCGCGCGTCGTGGAGGGAGACGCCGTCCAGGAAGTGCCCGCCGAGGCGCTGCTGCCCGGCATGACGGTGGAGGTGCGGGCCGGCGAGACCTTCCCCGCCGACGGCACCGTCCTCTCCGGCTCGTCGCGCGTGGACCTCTCGCTCCTCACCGGCGAGTCCCGGCCGGTCGGCGTCGGCGAGGGGAAGCCGGCGTGGGCGGGCACGGTCAACCTCGCCGCCGCGGTGCGGATGCGCGTCGACCAGGCCGGCGAGGCAAGCCGGGTCGGGCGCCTGATGCGCGAGGTGGCCGCCGGCGCCGCCCGGCGGGCACGCATCGTCCTCCTGGCGGACCGGCTGGCCGGGTGGTTCGTGGCCGTCGTCCTCTGCCTGGCGGTCCTCACCTGGTGGTACTGGCGGACCGCCGCCCCCGACGCGGCACTCGACAACGCGATTGCCCTGCTCATCGTGACCTGTCCCTGCGCACTCGCGCTCGCGACGCCGCTCGCCGTCACCGTCTCGATCGGCCGGGCGGCCAGCCGGGGAATCCTGATTCGCGGAGGCGACGCGCTCGAGGCGCTGGCCCGCCCGGGGACGATGTACCTCGACAAGACCGGCACCGTGACCGAGGGGCGATTCCGGCTCGTGGAGTGGACCGGAGACGCCTCGGTCCGGCCGCTGGTCATGGCGCTTGAGCGCCACTCGAGCCACCCGGTGGCCGCCGGGTTCCTCGAGGCCTGGCCCGAGCTCGAGGCTCCGGAGGCGGTGGAGGTGTCGCAAACCCTTGGCGGGGGGATTGAAGGAACGGTGGCGGGACGGCAGGTGATCGTCGGATCTCCCGGTTTCGTCGCCGCGCGCGCCGCAGGCGCCCCGCCGCAGGCGGCGGCGCGCCCCGCGTCCCACACCCCGGTGTGGGTCGCGGTGGACGGAGCGGTGGTGGCGGCGGCGGCCTTCGGCGACCTCGTGCGCCCGGAGGCCCGCGAGGTGATCACACGGCTCCAGGCGCGGGGATGGTCCATCCGCCTGCTCTCGGGAGATGCGACGGAGGTGGTCCGGGGCGTGGCGGAGGAGGTCGGCGTGGCGAACGGGGCGTGGCAGGGCGAGGTGACGCCGGAGGGCAAACTGGACGTGATCGAGCGGGCCGCCGGCGCCGGCGCCGGCGCCGTCGTGATGGTGGGTGACGGGGTCAACGACGCCGCGGCGATGGCGCGGGCGACCGTCGGCATCGCGGTGCGCGGGGGCGCAGAGGCGTCGCTCGCCGTGGCAGATGCGTACCTGTCGCGGCCCGACCTGCACGCACTGGACGATCTGGTGCGCGGCGCGGAGCGCACCCTGCGCGTCATCCGCCGGAATGTCGGCCTCTCGCTGGCCTACAACCTCGTCGGCGCCGCGCTGGCGATGGGGGGCTGGATCAATCCGCTGGTGGCGGCCTTCCTGATGCCCGCCAGCTCGATCACGGTGGTGCTGGCCTCGTGGCGGAGCCGGACGTTCGAGGAGGCGGGGTGAGCGTGGTCTTCGTGGTGCTGCCGATCGCGCTGGTGCTGCTGGCGGGCGCCATCGCCGCCTACGCCTGGGCGGCGCGCCGCGGCCAGTTCGACGACCTCACGACGCCGGCAATGCGCGCCCTGCACGACGACGATCGGCCGGCGCCGCCACCTACCAGCGCCACTCCCGGCCCACCGTAAACACCAGGGCGGTGCTGGTCGGCGATTCCTCGTCGCGCTGCAGGCGCAACAAGTAGCTCCCCTGGACCGACCAGCCGCTCCTCCCCGAGCTGCCCGGCGACCAGCCTGCGCCGAGACTCACGCCGAAGAGGCTTGCGCCTCCCCCTCCAGGATACCCAGGCCCCTGATACCCCAGTTCACCGATGCCGTAGAGGCCGGCGGCATTGCGCCGGCCGACCCGGGCGAACCCGCCGAGGGTGGCCAGGTCCGCGCCGTCCCCCAGTCCATAGACCCCGCCGTCCACCCCGAAGACCCACGCCCCGGCGCGGAAGCCGAGCGCGCCACGCCCGCCGAAGGCGACCCCTCCACCGTAGGCCGAATTCGGGGCGGCGAGCCCCACCTGCAGCTGGCCGAGTCCGATCCCCTGCGCGGCGACCGTCGACGGAGACAGTGCGGGAAACACCAGGAGGACGATCCACCCGCGCGGCATCACGGGTATTTCCGCTTCCACTTGGGGAACGCCGAGCCGACCAGTGCGCCGACACCGACACCAGCCAGGATTCCCCCTGCGGTTATCGCCAGGACCTCACCGCCGGAGACATAGCCCTCATCGGCCGCGTCGGCGTAGGCTGCCAGGAGGAGACCAAAGGCCGAACCGACGACGCCACCAATGATCACCCCGGTCGAGGTCGCACGGCCCCTGATCCACAGCGTGTCGATGGCGGGAATCGGGATCCGCCGCACCATATCGTCCTGGGAGAGATCCAGCGTGTCGCGGCTCACCACCCCCGCGCGACCGACCAGCCTGACCAAGCCCTCGGTGGAAATTCGGATCTGCTGGCCGGTCGAGAGCCTGGCCACGGCGCTGTCGCGCACCGGGGAGGGGGCCTGTCCGCTGAGCACGGTCGGCAGGAGCCCCGTCCAGAGGAGCGCGGTCAGCGCCGCTGTCCGGGTGATCAAGGGTACCGCCGATGCCAGCTTGGAATCGCCGCGCCGATCAGCGCGCCGAGCC
>JAHECL010000052.1 GCA_024641745.1 Gemmatimonadota bacterium
CGGCTTCGGGGCGGGGGCGGATTGCTGGGCTGCCAGCGGGACGGCGGCCAGGGACATCAGGACGAGGAGACCAGCACGCACGGGTCGCTCCGGAGATTGAGGTTGTCGCCGACTGGGGGGCGGGTCGATATTTCCGCCTCATCTACCTACGGGGCCAGGGCATGATCCGTTTCCGATGGGCGTTCGTCATCTCGCTCTGCCTGCCGACCGCCGGGATGGCGCAAGCGCTTTCGGGCTTCACCCCGCAGGATGCGGCGCGCCAGCGGACGCTCGAGCGAATGCTCGACACCCTCATCCAGCCCGCGACTGTCCGGGCGGACTCACGGGTCTTGTCCTCCGTCCCTCACGTGGCAGGTACCCCGGCTCAGCGGCGCACCGCCGACTACGTCAATCAGCAGCTCGCCGCCGCCGGGTTCGACACCCTGAGCGTCTCCTTCCGCGTCTACATCCCCTTCCAGGATTCCGCAGTGGTGCAGCTCCTTGCTCCGGTGCGGAAGCGATTCACCCTGGACGAGCCCCCGCTGCGGGAGGACCCGACGACGCACGGCACGATCTGGCCGGCGATGAACGGCTACAGCGGGGTCGGGGATGTGTCCGGCGAGGTCGTCTACGTCAATTTCGGGCTCCCCGAGGACTACCGGCGGCTTGACTCCCTCGGGGTCAGCGTCCGTGGCAAGGTGGCGATGGTCAGGTATGGCCGCTCGTTCCGCGGCGTGAAGGCACGGGAGGCCGAGTCGCACGGCGCCCTCGCGCTCCTGCTCTATTCCGATCCCCAGGACGACGGCTACTTCGTGGGGCCGACGTATCCCAGCGGCCCGATGCGCCATCCCGATTCCCCGCAACGGGGCAGCCTCGGCTCCGGCGGTCGCGGTGACCTTACCACGCCAGGCTGGCCGTCCACGCCGGGAGCGGAGCGGATCTCGCAGGACTCCCTCCCGACCCCCAGGATTCCGGTGGTCCCCCTCGGGTATCGGAACGCGCAGGCCATCCTGCAGCTGCTCGAGGGCCTGGAAGTGCCCCAGCCCTGGCAGGGAGGGCTCCCCTTTCGGTATCACATCGGCGGCGGCGGGGTGCAGGTCCGGGTCGCGGTCTGGGCCGAGCGGGGAGAGCGGGCCTACAAGACGATCACCAACACCTTCGCCGTCATGCGCGGCACGACGTGGCCCGACCGGTGGGTGCTGGCCGGCGGGCACCGGGACGCCTGGGGCCCGGGCGCGGCGGACAATGTGAGTGGCGTCGCCACCACCATCGAGGCTGGCCGTGCCATCGGACGGGCCGCCGCCGCGGGTTTTCCACCGCGACGCACGATCATCCTCGCCACCTGGGACGGCGAGGAGTGGGGCCTGGTCGGTTCGGTCGAGTGGGTGGAGCTGATGGCGGATTCGCTGCGGAACCAGGCGGTGGCCTACCTCAACCTGGACGTGAGCGCCACCGGACGGAAATTCGGTGCCGGCGGCACCGCCTCGCTCTGGTCCCTCATCCGCGACGTGACGACCACGACGGGCCAGCCGGGGGAATCGCTCTCGGTGTACGAGGCCTGGCGGCGTGACGCCGGCGTTGACGACTCCGCTTCCGTGCCGCTCGGCAACCTCGGTGGTGGGAGTGATTTCGCCGGGTTTTACAATGTCCTGGGCATTCCGGCATTCGAATTCGGATTCGGGGGCCGATACGGCGCGTACCACTCCGCCTATGACACCTTCGCGTGGATGGACCGCTTCGGGGATCCTGGCTACCTGAGTCACGCGGCGGCTGCCCGCCTTGCCGCAGCGGCACTCACCCGCCTGGGGAATGCCGACCTCCTGCCGTACGACTACGCCGAGTTCGGGCGCGCGCTCGCCACACTGGTGGCAGCCCGTCGGCTTCAGGCGGGCGCAGCGGGGGTGACGCTGGACGGGTGGACCGCATTGGACGCGGCGGTGGCACGACTGGTCACGGCGGGCACCGGGCTCCGGGCGGAGATGGGACGCGTCGCTGCCACGGGCGAGGGACGGCCTTTCTCACGGAGCGCGCTGGAGGGCGCGAACGACTCGCTTCGCGTGGCTGAGCAGGCGTTCGTCCGGCCGGAGGGGATTCCGGGCCGCCCGTTCTACAACAACATCCTCTTTGCCCCGGGCCGGGACGACGGATACGGATCGGTGGGGCTGCCGGGGCTGCAGGAGGCACTCGAGGACGGGAGGAACGCGGCGGCGGCGGCCGAGGTGGCTGATCTGACTGTCCGGACGAACCGGGCCGCCGAACTGGTGGAGGGGGCGCTCGCGGAACTGCGCGCCCCGGTGCGCTAGAGCCGGGGGAGGGTGACTCCGACCTGCCCCTGGTACTTGCCGGCCTTGTCCTTGTAACTGACTTCGCACTCGTCGTCCGCGTCGGCCTCGAAGAAGAGGACCTGGCAGATCCCCTCGTTGGCGTAGACCCGGGCGGGCAGCGGTGTGGTGTTGCTGATCTCGAGCGTCACGAACCCTTCCCACTCCGGCTCGAACGGCGTCACGTTCGTGATGATGCCGCACCGCGCATAGGTGCTCTTGCCGACGCAGATGGTCAGCACGTTTCGCGGGATGCGGAAATACTCGATGGAGCGCGCCAGCGCGAAGCTGTTCGGCGGCACGATGCAGCTCTCCCCTTCATACTCCACGAAGCTGCGCGCATCGAAGGCCTTCGGGTCCACGATGGCCGAGAGCGCATTCGTGAAGATCTTGAACTCGGGCGCCACCCGCATGTCGTAGCCGTACGACGACACACCGTAGGAAATCACCTGCCGACCGTGGGCGTCCAGTTGGCGGACCTGACGGTCCTGGAAGGGCTCGATCATGGCATGTTCCTTCGCCATGCGACGGATCCAGCGGTCGGACTTGATGGACATGACGGATTGCGCCTCGCAGTAGGGGAAATCGGGGGAAAGGTACCCGGCGGCGGGGCCTCCCCGCAACGCCTAGGTCCATCTGCGTGCACGACTTGGGTTGACCTCGGTGTGGCCTCTGTTAACTTTGGGTCGCTCTGCGGCCCAGCCCTGATCCGGATGGTGCTCTCTGAATCTCACGCCATATTTTCCGCTGCTGTTCATGCTCGCGATCGTCGTCGTCACGGCGGTCGCCATGCTCGGCCTGTCACACGGTGTCGGGCTGCTGCTCGGCACCCGGCAGAAGACCGTCGTCAAGCAGTCGCCCTACGAATCCGGCATGCCGGTCCTCGGCGACGCCCGCGAGCGGTTCTCCGTGAAGTTCTACCTCGTGGCGATGCTCTTCATCCTGTTCGACATCGAGACCGTCTTCATGGTCCCCTGGGCCGTGGCCTTCAGGCAGATGGTGGCGGCACGCCTCTTCCTGCTGGTCGAGATGCTCGTCTTCGTCCTCATCCTCGCGGTGGGGTACATCTACGTGTGGAAGCGGGGAGCGCTGCAATGGGATTGATCGTGCCCGATGCCGAACCGTCCGTGGCGGAGGTCTCGGGCGAGTCGCCCAACTGGGTGACGGCCCGTCTCTCGGACCTGGTCAACTGGGGGCGCACCCGTTCCCTCTGGCCGATGCCGTTCGGCACGGCCTGCTGCGCCATCGAGTTCATGGCCACCGCCGCCGGTCGCTACGACATCTCGCGGTTCGGGATGGAGCGCCAGGGGTTCACCCCGCGCCAGGCCGACGTGCTCATCTGCGCCGGGCGCCTGCCCTTCAAGCTCGCGCCCGTCATCCGGCGGGTCTGGGACCAGATGCCCCAGCCGAAGTGGTCGATCTCCATGGGGGCCTGCGCGTCGTCGGGGGGAATCTTCGACAACTATGCCATGGTCCAGGGCATCGACACGATCATCCCGGTCGATGTCTACGTGCCGGGATGTCCGCCACGCCCGGAAGGCCTGCTGTACGGCATTTTCATGCTCCAGAAGAAGATCCGCGGCGAAAGCCTGTCAGACCACCAGCTCCGGGTGGAGCGGCCGCTGGGGCCGGACGGCCTCTTCCGGGCCCCGGCGCTGATCGACGAGATCTCAGAGCCGTTCGGCAACTCCGTCCACCAGACCCGCTCCTCATGACCGCCGCCACCCTGGCCGCCTCACCGTCCGTCGCCGCCCTCCGGGCCCGGTTCGGGGAGGCCATCGTGCGTGACCGGGTCATCTGCGGCGACTCCGTCGTCTGGGTGGCCGCCGGCTCCGCCCATGAAGTCCTGGCGTGGTTGCGGGACGACCCCGACCAGCAGTTCAACTACCTCACCGACGTCACCGCCGTCGAGTATCGGGACGGCGAGCTCCCGCTCGAGGTGGTCTACCAGCTCCGCTCGCTCCCGCGGCGTGCCGACCTGCGGATCAAGGTGGAGCTCGACAAGTCGGCGCCGCTCGAGGTCGAGAGCGTGTGCGACCTGTGGACAGGCGCCAACTGGGTCGAGCGCGAGGTCTACGACATGTTCGGCATCACCTTTCGCAACCACCCGGATCTTCGCCGGATCCTGATGTGGGAGACGTACGCCGAGGGGCATCCTTTGCGGAAGGATTTCCCGCTTCGGGGGCACTTCAGCCGCTCGGAACAGACCCGCCAGGCGCTCGCGGCCAAACCGGAGTCCCATTACTCGATCGAGGAGCTGGGGATGGCGGCGCCCCACGATGCCGCCCTTCGTGAGCGGTTGGCGCGTGGCGAGCGCGGGGAGGTCGCGTGAGCACGCGGACGGTCGAATTTGAGCTCAGCACGCCCGGGGTGGATGCTGCCGGTCGCGACCTCCGGGTCCCGCTGGGCGTCGCGGACCCTGAGGGGGCGGATCTTTCCGCCGAGCGGACCCTCATCAACATCGGCCCGCAGCACCCGGCCACCCACGGGGTGCTGCGCCTCGTCATCGAGCTCGACGGCGAAACCGTCACCCGCTGCATCCCGCACGTGGGCTACCTGCATTCGGGGTTCGAGAAGCTGGCGGAATACCGGCACTACAACCAGATCATCCCGCTCACCGACCGCACCGACTACCTCGCGCCGATGTCGAACAACGTCTGCCTCGCGATGGCGGCCGAGAAGCTGATGGGCATCGAGATCACCGAGCGGTGCCAGGTGCTCCGTGTCATCGCCTGCGAGATGAGCCGGGTGATCTCCCACATCGTCTGGCTGGGTACGACCGGGATCGACATCGGCGCCTTCACGCCGTTCCTCTGGCTCTTCTACGAGCGGGAGCGGATCTACGACCTGCAGGAGGCCTGGACCGGTGCGAGGCTGACGACCTCCCTCACCCGGGTCGGCGGGATGATGGCCGACGTCCCCGACGGGTGGGAAGACGGCCTCCGCCAGTTCTGCCGGACCTTCCCGAAGGTGCTCGACGAAGTCGACACCATGTTCACGAAGAACGCCATCTGGTGCGGACGCAACCAGGGTGTGGGTGTCATCAGTCCGGAGGACGCGATCAACGGATCCCTCTCCGGCCCCCTCCTCCGTTCGACCGGTGTGGACTACGACGTCCGGAAGGACCGCCCGTACCTCGGCTACGAGACCTATGACTTCGACGTGCCGGTCGGCGAGCACGGCGACAACTACGACCGGTACCTGGTGCGCCTCGAGGAGATGTACCAGTCCACCCGGATTCTCGAGCAGGCGCTCGACCGCCTCGCGGGCCTCCAGGGGGCGCCGGTCAATGTCGACGACGCGCGCGTCATCCTGCCCCCCAAGTCCCGGGCGATGAGCGACATGGAGTCGATGATCCATCACTTCAAGCAGGTGATGGAGGGCATCCGCCCGCCGGTCGGCGAAGCCTACCTCGGCATCGAGAACCCCAAGGGTGAGCTCGGCTACTACTTCGTCTCGGACGGCACCGCGAAGCCGGTGCGCTGGCGCATCCGTCCCCCCTCGTTCCTGAACCTCTCGGCGCTGCCCCGGATGTGCGAGGGTGCGCTGCTGTCCGACGTGATCGCCACGAACGCGAGCGTCGATATCGTCATGGGAGAAATCGACCGATGAGCGGTACCACGCACGGCCACGCCGACGCGCCGCACGCGCCGGTCTTCACCGGCGACGTCCTCGCCCGCCTCGAGGCGCTTTTCCCGCAGTACCCCACCCGGCAGGCGTGCCTCCTGCCGGCGCTCTGGATGGTGCAGGAGGAACGGGGCTGGATCTCGGAGCCCGCCATGGCCGAGGTGGCCGAGGTGCTCACGCTGACGCCGGCCTACGTGAAGGGCGTGGTCACGTTTTACACGATGTACCACACCCACCCGGTCGGGCGGCACTTCATCCAGGTCTGCACGACCTCGCCCTGCAACCTCTGCGGCGCCGAGGCGGTCATGGCGGCGCTGCTCCGCGAGACGGGCTGCGGCGAGCTGGGGGCCACCAGCCCCGACGGCCGGTTCACGGTGTCCGAGGTCGAGTGCCTCGGGGCGTGCGGCTTCGCCACCCCGATCATGATCAACGACGACTTCATCGAGAGCGTCACGCCGGAGCGCGTGCCCGGCATCCTGCAGGGGTACAAGTAATGGGATTTCCGCATCCGAGCCACCCGAAAGAGACGCCGGTGCTCTCGAAGCACTTCGGCGAGGCGGCGGCGCGCACCTACGACGGCTGGGTCGCGCGGGGCGGCTACACCGCCCTCACGAAGGCCCTGGCGATGGCGCCCGAGGCAGTCATCGAGGAAGTGAAGGCGTCGGGGCTTCGGGGCCGCGGCGGCGCCGGATTCCCCACCGGGCTCAAGTGGTCCTTCATGCCCAAGGGGGACGGGAAGCCGCACTATCTCGTCTGCAACGCGGACGAGTCGGAGCCGGGGACCTTCAAGGATCGCGAGATCATGCGGTGGACCCCGCACCAGCTCATCGAGGGGTGCGCCATCGCCGCGTACGCCATCGGAGCCGAGCGGTGCTACGTCTACATTCGCGGCGAGTTCACCGAACCGCTCCGCGTGATGCAGGCAGCGGTGGCCGAGGCCTACGCGAAGGGCGTCCTGGGCGCGAACGCGCTCGGCTCGGGCACGCGCATCGACGTCGTGATCCACCGGGGGGCCGGGGCCTACATCTGCGGCGAAGAGACCGCGATGATGAACTCCATCGAGGGCCGCCGCGGCAACCCGCGCATCAAGCCGCCGTTCCCGGCGCAGGCCGGCCTGTTCGCGATGCCGACCACCATCAACAATGTCGAGACGCTCGCCTCGGTGCCGCACATCATCAACCGCGGCGGCGAATGGTACAAGCAGCTCTCCCTCGGCAACCCGAAGAGCACCGGCACCAAGCTGATTTCGGTGTGCGGGCACGTGCAGCGGCCCGGCAACTACGAAGTCACGATGGGCACGTCGATGAAGGAACTGCTCTACGACATGTGCGGCGGCATGCTGCCGGGGCGTACGCTGAAGGCGGTCATCCCGGGCGGGTCGTCGGTGCCGATCATGACCGCGACGGAAGTCGAGGCGTGCCTGCTGGACTACGAGGGGGTCGTGGCCTGCGGGTCCATGCTCGGCTCGGCCGGCATGATCGTGATGGACGACTCCACCGACATGGTCTACCAGATCTGGCGGCTGGCCCGGTTCTACGCCCACGAGTCGTGCGCCCAGTGCACGCAGTGCCGGGAAGGCACCGCCTGGACCACCAAGATCCTCGAGCGAATCCTCGCGGGGCAGGGGAAGCCTGCCGACCTCCAGCTGCTGCTGGACCTCTCCGACAACATGACCGGCAAGACGATTTGCGTGCTCAGCGACTCGTGCGCCGCGCCGATCGTGAGCGGCATCCAGAAGTTCCGCTCCGAATTCGACGCCTACCTCAGCGGCGCGCGCCAGCCGGCGCTCGCGATGGCCTGATCCGATGACCGAGCACGTATCCGTCACCATCGACGGCGCCACGGTGCGCGTGCCGAAGGGCACGTCCATCATCGAGGCCGCCAAGCAGGCCGGCGTCCTCATCCCCCATTACTGCTACCACCCGTCGCTCCCGTCGCCGGCGGTCTGCCGCATGTGCCTGGTGGAGGTCGAGAAGGCGCCGAAGCTGATGCCGGCCTGCGTCACCACGGTGACCGAGGGCCAGGTGGTGCACGTCAACAGCGCCCCCGCCAAGCAGGCGCGCGAAGGGGTCCTCGAGTTCCTGCTGGCCAATCATCCCCTCGACTGCCCGATCTGCGACCAGGCGGGTGAGTGCGAACTCCAGGACTACACCTTCCAGGAGGGACGCGCCGCCGGCCGGCATGACGACTACCCCAAGCGCTACAACCCCGTCGAGGAGTTCGGCCCCGACGTGCTGTACGTGCCGAACCGGTGCATCCTCTGCACCCGGTGCGTCCGGTTCATGGACGACGTCGCGGAAGACGGGGTCCTCAACGTCTCCGAGCGCGGCGACCGCGCCACGATCGGGATCTTTCCCGATCGCGAGCTCGATCATCCCTGGGCCGGCAACGTGGTGGATCTCTGCCCGGTCGGCTCGCTGATCTCCAAGGACTTCCTGCACAAGGCGCGGGCCTGGGACCTGGACCGCACCGCCAGCATCTGTCCCGGCTGCACCCAGGGGTGCAACATCACGATCGACACACGCGACAACACCGCCGTCCGCCTGCGTCCGCGCGCGAATCTCGACGTGAACCGGCACTTCATGTGCGACGAAGGGCGGATGCACTATCGGTGGATGAACCGCGGCGATCGGATCGAGGCACCGCTGGTCCGCGAGGGCGATCGCTACCAGGCGGTGGACTGGGAGACGGCCCTCGAGCGACTGGCGGCCATCACGCGAGGCGGGTCGGGCCAGGCGGTGGTCCTCGCCTCGGGCCGGGCGTCGCTCGAATCCCTCGGCTGGGTGAGCCGGATGACGGGCAGGTATGCGGTCACCGCCGCCGTGCAGGTCCCGACCGGCGAGGAAGCGCCGCTCGCCGGGGTGCCGGGGCTGGCGCTCCGGGCGGAGCGGGTGCCGAACGCCGATGGCGCACGGCTGCTGGGCTATGATGCCTCGTGGGGCGCCGCGGTCAAGGCGGCCGGGAAGGCGTCCCTCGTCGTCCTGCTCGACGTGACGCTCACCGAGGCGGAAGCGGCAGGCCTGGCCGGCGCGGGCAACATCGTCGTGCTCGGCACCGTGGACACGGAGTCGTGGTCGAACGCGGGACTCGTCCTGCCGATCACCACGATGGCCGAGGAACATGGTACCTGGATGAATCGGGACGGCCGGGTCCAGCGGTACCAGCAGGCCAAGGCGCCGCCCGGCATGGCGCGCCCGGCATGGTGGGTGGCGGCGGGTGCCATCGAGGCGGCCGGAGCGGGGGGAGACTTTCCGACGACGGCCGGCGAGGCGTTCGAGGCGCTCGGGGGCTCGTGGCCTGCCCTTGCCGGCCTCTCCTACGCCAGCCTCGGCCTCACCGGGCGGCTCACGGCGCCTGCGGTGGCGGGGGCCACCACATGAGCCCTGAACTGAAGGGATTCGTGCTGGTCGCGCTGGTGAAGCTGGTGGCGGTGTTCACCTTCGTGATGCTCCTGGTGGCCTACTCGACGCTGCTGGAGCGGTGGATCGCCGCATGGATCCAGGATCGGATCGGACCGAACCGTGCCGGACCGAAGGGGCTCTTCCAGCCCCTCGCCGACGGGCTGAAGAATCTCCTCAAGGAGGAGGTCATCCCGGGCGGCGCCAACAAGGTGTTCTTCGTCATCGCGCCCGCCATCTCGCTGATGGCGGCGCTGATGATCCCGCTCACCATCCCGTGGGCGGCACCGATCCCCCTCGAATTCGACGTGACCTGGCCGCTGGTCGGGCGGATGGTCCATCACGGGAGCACGGCGGCGGCCGTCACGGTCATGCCGATCGGGTTCCTCTACGTCCTCGCCATCAGCTCGATCGGCGTCTACGGCATCGCGCTCGGCGGCTGGGCCTCCAACAACAAGTACAGTCTCCTGGGCGGCCTCCGCGCCACCGCGCAGATGGTCTCGTATGAGGTGGCGATGGGGCTGAGCATCATCCCGGTGCTCCTCCTGGTCGGCAACGTCTCCTTCGTGGAAATCGTGAAGGTGCAGCAGGAGGGCCCGATCGGCTGGCTGATCCTGCCGCTCGCCCTCTCGGCGTTCATGTTCCTGGTGTCGGGCTTTGCGGAGACCAACCGCGTGCCCTTCGACATGCCGGAGTCCGAGTCGGAGCTGGTGGCCGGGTACCACACCGAATACAGCGCGATGAAGTTCTCCGCGTTCATGATCGCCGAGTTCGCCGGGATGGTGACGATCTCGATGATGTTCGTCACGCTCTTCCTCGGCGGATGGGACATCCCGGGGACGCACTGGGACGAGGCGGGGGGGATGCTCCAGGTCGCCGCGACGGCGGGTGTCTTCTTCGTGAAGGTGCTGCTCTTCCTCTTCCTGTTCATGTGGATTCGCTGGACGCTGCCCCGGTTCCGGTACGACCAGCTGATGGCGCTCGGGTGGAAGGTCTTCATCCCGATGGGGCTGGTGTACATCATGTTCATCGCCGTGTCGCTCTGGCTGGTTGAGGGGCCGCTCGGGGTGACGAGCGGACCGCTCCGCATGGGGATCCTGTTCCTGTTCAACCTGCCGGTGCTCGTGCTGGTGTTCCGGGTGCTGGACCGCGGGCGGCTGATCCGCGGCGTCTCCGTTCACCGTACCGCGGCGGCCGTCCGGCCGGCGCGGGCCGGCTGAGGGCTCGGTCATGGCGATTGGCGTGAAGGTGATGCAGCGGCCCGGTGTCGAGTCCAGCTACGTGCGGGCCACCCTGAAGGGGATGGCCCTCACCTTCCGGCACCTCTTCCGGCCGAAGATCACCATGCAGTACCCGGAAGAGCGGAGCACGGAAACCTGGACGATCAGCCCCCGGTGGCGCGGCACCCACCGCATGCTCACCGATGAACAGGGGCGCTCCAAGTGCGTCGCCTGCGGCCTCTGCCCGCAGATCTGTCCCGCCAACTGCATCAAGCTGGTGCCCGGCGAGGACGAGGAGGGCAACCGGTACCCGCTGATCTACGAGATCGACGAGTTCCGCTGTGTCTTTTGCGGGTACTGCCAGGAGGTCTGTCCGGAGGAGGCGATCCACGTCGGCGTGGACTACGAGAATGCCGAGTACGAGCGCGGGCGCTTCGTCTATGACCTGGAACGGCTCTCGGCCCAGACACATCCTGTCTCGAGCCTCTGGGACCCGACGGACCCGAAGGGGGAGTAGGTGGCCGAAACGATCTTCATGTCCCTCGGGACCATCGCGGTCCTCTCTGCGGTCTTCTGCATCCTCCAGCGGAACGCCCTGGCATCGGCAATCTGGCTGGTGCTGACGATGCTGTCGCTGGCGGGGATGTACCTGATCCTGGGGGCGCCGTTCATCGCCGCCATCCAGGTGCTGGTCTACACCGGCGCCATCATGGTGCTCTTCATTTTCGTCATCATGCTCCTCAACCTCGGGGAGGGCGGGAGCGACATCCGGGGACCGGTGGCCAGGGCCGGCGGCCTCGTCCTGACCGTGGGACTCGCCTCCTTTCTCCTGCGGCTCGGGGGATATGACCCGGCGCAACTGGCGTTCGAGCTGACCGGCACCACCGACCTGACCGCCGCCGACGTGTTCAGCGCCGCCGAGGCCGGTCGCCAGGCGGCCGAGTCGCAGGGCGTGGTCGGCGCGGTGGCGGGCCCGCTGTTTTCGACCTACCTCATTCCCTTTGAGGTCACGTCGATCCTGCTGCTCGCTGCCATCATCGGTGCCGTCGTCCTGGCCAAGAGGAGGGTCTGATGCTGCTCGGTCCCGCCCTGGCCATCTCGGCCCTGCTGTTTTCCATCGGTGTCGTCGGCGTCCTGATCCGCCGGAACGCGATCGTGCTCTTCATGTGCATCGAGCTGATGCTCAACGCCGTCAACCTGACGTTTGTCGCCCTGTCCCAGTATCACGGGGTCGGCGGCCAGCTGATGGTGTTCTTTGTCATGGCCGTCGCCGCCGCTGAGGCGGCGGTTGGCCTCGCCATCATTCTCGCGGTCTTCCGGCACACCACCTCGGTGGACCTCAAGACCAACACCCTGTTGCAGGGATGACGATGTACGTCTCCGCCGACCTCATCTGGCTCGCGGTTGCCCTCCCCCTGGCCGGGTTCCTGATCAACGGGGCCATCGCGCTCTGGCGACCCGCGGCGAAGACGGCCGTGAGCATCGTCGGGCCCGCCGTGCTCCTCGGGGCGTTCGCCGTCGTGGCGCTCATCTTCGCGAGCTACAGCGCCTCCAACCTTGCCACCCCCCGGGTGGTCACGCTGTGGAGCTGGCTGCCGGCGGGCGCGCTGCACGTCAACCTCAGCTTCCTGGTGGACCGGCTCTCCCTGGTCATGCTGATGGTGGTGACCGGCGTGGGGAGCCTGATCCACCTCTTCAGCGTCGGCTACATGCGCAGCGACCCCGGGTACGCCCGGTACTTCGCCTACCTGAACCTCTTCATCGTCTTCATGCTGGTGCTCGTGCTCGGGTCCAGCCTGCCGGTGCTCTTCATCGGGTGGGAGGGCGTCGGGCTCTGCTCCTACCTGCTGATCGGGTTCTGGTACGGCGAGAAGGCCAACGCCGACGCGGGCAAGAAGGCGTTTCTGGTCAACCGGATCGGCGACTTCGGCTTCATGGTGGCGATGTTCCTGATCTGGGGCGCGGTCGGCAGCCTGGACTTTCTGGCCATCGGCGAACTCGCCCCGCAGCACCTGGTCGCCGGCGGCGCCGTGGTCACGGCGATCACCCTGTTCCTCTTCCTGGGGTGCGCCGGCAAGTCGGCGCAGATTCCCCTCTATGTCTGGCTCCCCGACGCGATGGCGGGCCCGACGCCGGTCTCCGCGCTCATCCATGCCGCGACGATGGTCACGGCGGGCGTCTACCTGGTGGCCCGGACCAACGTCCTCTTCGCGATGGCCCCGCTGTCGAGCACCGTCGTGGCCGGGGTCGGGGCGCTGACGGCCCTGTTCGCCGCCACCATCGGCCTGCGGCAGTATGACATCAAGAAGGTGCTGGCGTACTCGACCGTCTCGCAGCTGGGGTACATGTTCCTGGCGGTCGGGACCGGCGCGTACGTCGCCGGCGTCTTCCACCTCGTGACCCACGCCTTCTTCAAGGCCCTCCTGTTCCTCGGCGCCGGCAGCGTGATCCACGCGATGCACCACGCCTACCACGCGACCCATTCGCACGAGGACGCCCAGGACATGCGCAACATGGGCGGACTCCGCAAGGCGATGCCGTGGACCTTCGTGCTGATGGCAATCGCGACGCTCGCGATTGCCGGCATCCCGCCCTTCGCGGGGTTCTTCTCGAAGGACGAGACGCTGGCGGCCGCCTTCGCGCGCGGCGCGGACATCCCGGTCTTCCGGCTCTTCTGGCTCTTCGGCGTCATCGCGGCGGCGCTGACCGCCTTCTACATGGCGCGCCTGATGGCGATGACCTTCTTCGGTGAGAACCGCACCGGTGCCGAGGAAGGGAAGCACCTGCACGAGGCGCCGGCGATCATGACGGTGCCGCTCGTGGTGCTCGGCATCCTCAGCGCGGCGGGCGGGATGCTGAACCTCCCGGCGCTCTTCGGCGGCGACGCGAAGCTTGAGCACTGGCTCGATCCCGTCCTGGAAGGGGCGCACCACTTCTTCCCGCTCGAGATGCCGCACGGCCAGACCGAGTACATCCTCATCGCCCTGGCCATCGCCATCGCCGTGGGTGGACTGCTTGCGGGCTGGCGGGTCACGATGTCGCGCCCGATCCTCCCCGCCAGCCAGGCCGAGCCCGAGGTGGGCTTCTGGAAGGTGCTCTACCACAAGTACTACGTGGACGAGTTCTACGAGGCCGCCATCGTCGGTCCCCTTCGCCGGTTCTCCGAGAAGGTCCTCTGGAAGGACGTGGACCAGGGGATCATCGACCGCGGGGGGGTCGAAGGGTCTGCCGGCCTCGCGCGCACGCTCGGCTGGATCGGGACGCGGCTTCAGACCGGACAGGTGGGAGTGTACCTCACCGTCTTCCTGGTCGGGGCCCTCGGCATCTTCTTCGTCGTGATGGGCTGACCGCCATGGCCGACATGCTGAACCTCATCGGATACCAGGCCTGGGTCGTCCCGGTCCTGCTCCTCCTGCCGGTCCTCGGCGCGCTTCTCGTCGTGCTCTCGCCGCAGGCTATGCTCCGGCAGGTGGCGCTGGTGGTCTCGGTCCTGGAATTCGTCATCTCGCTGGGCCTCTGGTGGGCGTTCGACCCCGAGGGCGGGATGCAGTTCGCCGCGATGGTGCCCTGGCTCCCGGAGTGGGGGATCGCCTACCGGGTGGGCATCGACGGGATCTCCCTCTTCATGGTCCTGCTCACCACCCTCACGATGCCGCTCTGCGTCCTGGGGAGCTGGAACTACATCACCCAGCGGGAGCGGGGGTTCTACGCGCTGCTCCTCGTGCTGCTCTCCGGCATCCTCGGCGTCTTCGTCAGCCTCGATCTCTTCCTGTTCTACGTGTTCTGGGAAGTGATGCTGATCCCGATGTATTTCCTGATCGGGATCTGGGGCGGCAGCAACCGGCTGTACGCCTCGATCAAGTTCTTCATCTACACGATGGTCGGCTCGCTCCTGATGCTGGTGGCGATCCTGGTCACCGTCTGGTCGGTCGGCGCGGACACCGGGCTGCTCAGCTTCTCGTACGACCACGTCCTCGGGAACGCCTCGGCGGTGGGCGGCATGGCCGGGTGGCTGTTCGCCGCGTTCGCGCTCGCGTTCGCCATCAAGGTGCCGATCTTCCCGTTCCACACCTGGCTGCCCGACGCCCACGTCGAGGCCCCGACCGCCGGTTCGGTCATCCTGGCCGGCGTGCTGCTCAAGATGGGCACCTATGGCTTCCTCCGATTCGCCATCCCGTTCTTCCCGGACATCGCCTTCAGTCCGGCGGTGACCACCATCGCGGTCGTGCTGGCCGTGGTGGGCATCATCTACGGCGCCCTGGTGGCGATGGTGCAGCCCGACATCAAGAAGCTCGTGGCCTACTCCTCGGTGAGCCACCTCGGGTTCGTGATGCTCGGCATCTGGGCCGCCACGCTGCAGAGCGTGCAGGGCGCCCTGATGGTCATGATCAACCACGGGCTCTCCACCGGCGCGCTCTTCTTCCTGATCGGCATGCTGTATGAACGCCGTCACACGAGGGAAATCTCCGCGTACGGTGGCATCGCGCGCGTCGTCCCGGTGTTCAGCCTCATTTTCACCCTGGTCTCGCTCTCCTCCATCGGCCTGCCGGGGCTCAACGGGTTCATCGGCGAGTTCCTGGTGCTCCTCGGGAGCTTCGGCCGGTTCCCCTGGGCCACCGGCATCGCGACCACCGGCGTCATCTTCGCCGCGGCGTACCTGCTCTGGGCCCTCCAGCGGATCATCTTCAACAAGCTGGACAAGCCGGAAAATGAGTCGCTCACTGACCTGACCCCCCGCGAGCTTGTCGTCCTGGCACCGCTTCTGGCTGGCATCATCTGGCTCGGGCTCTATCCCGCGCCGGTGCTCCGCCGCATGGAGCCGACCAGCCGGCAGTGGGTTGAACAGATGCATCAGGCCGCGCCCCAGGCCGCCCCGGCACCTGTGGCTCCCGCCACGGAGGTCCACCCGTGAGGCCGATCGACACGTCGTCGCCGATGGGCGTCCTGCTGACTCTGCTCCCTGAGATCATCCTCTCGGTGGCCGCGCTCGGCGTCCTCCTCGTGAACGCCTGGCGGCACGACACCATCGCGGACAACCGGCTTGCGAGCCGGCTCAGCCTCGCCGGTGTCGGTGCGGCCCTCCTGGCGTTGCTCTGGCTCTGGACCGGCGGGTATGCCAGCGAGGGGATCGCCCAGATGATGGCGCTCGACGGCTATCGGCACCTGGGGAACCTGATCTTCCTGCTCGCGGCGGGAGCGACGATCCTGGTCTCGGAGAGCTACGTCGAGCGCGAGGGGATCCGGGGCCCCGAGATCTACACCCTCATCATGTTCGCCACCGTCGGGATGATGCTTCTCGGCGGCGCCAGCGACCTGGTGATGGTATTCCTCGGCCTCGAAGTGATGTCGGTTGCCGCCTACGTGCTGGCCGCCTATGACCGCCG
>JAHECL010000156.1 GCA_024641745.1 Gemmatimonadota bacterium
CGGGGCTTGGTCGAGCCGCTGGTCAGCTCGGCGGCGGGATGCAGCGCTTCCGCCAGCAGGTTGCGCATCAGCCAGTGGCTGTCATTGACCACCACGCGCGTCGCCCCCGCGTCCAGCGCGCCCTCGACCGCGGCGTTCGCCTCGGCCGTCATCAGTCGCCGGAACCGACCGTATTCCCCCGCGCAGCGGGGGTCGACCGGGTTGGTCTGGTCCTCGTGCACCACACCCGCGACGCCCTCCATGTCCACCGAGATGTAGACGCGCATCATTCGCTCCTTCGGTAAACCCTCACGCCTCGACCGCCGCCTCGCTCACACGAGTTCTCCCCGCGCCACCGTCACCGCCTGTCCCCCGAGATGGACCCGGTCGCCGTGGACCTCGACCCGCACTTCGCCGCCGCGCGCCGACGCCTGGTAGGCGAGGAAGGAGGACTTGCCGAGCCGCTCCTGCCAGTACGGTCCGAGGACGCAGTGAGCGGAGCCGGTGACCGGGTCTTCGTTGATGCCCACCGCCGGGCCGAAGAACCGGGAGACAAAGTCATAGGCGCTGTCGCTCCCCGGGGCCGTGACGATCACGCCGCGCGAATCCACGACCCGCAGCGCCCTGAAGTCCGGCTCGAGGGCGCGGACTTCGGCCTCGGTCGCGAGCTCCACCAGGTGGTCGTACTGCGACTTGAGCACCGCCACCGGTGTCCCGCCGAGCGCGGCGGCCAGTCCGGCCGGTGCGGTGACGGGCCGCGCCGGCTTGGCGGGGAAATCGAGCTCGATCCACCCATCCCGCTGGACCGCGGTCAGCAGGCCGCTCTGGGTGTGGAACCGCGCGACCGCCTTCGGCTTCACGTGGTGTTCCGACCAGAGGAAGTGCGCGCTCGCGAGGGTGGCGTGGCCACAGAGCTCGACCTCCACCTCGGGGGTGAACCAGCGGAGGTCGAACCCGTCCTCGGCCCGGAGCAGGAAGGCGGTTTCGGAGAGGTTCATCTCGCGGGCCACCGCCTGCATCCAGGCGTGGTCCATCTCCCGCTCGAGCAGGCAGACGGCGGCGGGGTTCCCGGTGAACGGGCGCTCGGTGAAGGCGTCGATATGGAAGAGCTGGAGCGGCATGGGTCTCGGTTCCGGGCGGAAAGCGTGGGTCAGGGGGCCGTGGCAGGGGCGGTGATGAAGGCATCGGCCTCGATCTCGACCAGCATGCGCGGATCGATGAGGCGGCTGACCTCGACCATGCTGGTGGCGGGCCGGACGTCGCCGAAGCGCTCCCCGTGCGCCCGGCCGACGTCTTCCCACCGGTCGATGTCCGTGACGTACATCCTGGTGCGCACCACCTCGGCCAGCGTCGCGCCCGCCTCGCGCAGCGCGCGCTCGATGTTGTCCAGCGCCCGCACCGCCTGTGCGTAGGGATCGCCCTCCCCGACGATGCCCCCCTCGCCGTCGGTGGCGGTCGTTCCCGAGACGTGCACCCAGGAGCCGACGCGGACCGCGCGTGAATATCCGACGACCGCCTCCCACGGGGCGCCGCTCGAGATCAGGGTGCGCTTCACGTCGGCGATTCGGCGTGGTGGCAGGCGACCTCGCTCCGTCCGATCTGGTGCAGTTCCGGGCGCTCGGTGGAGCAGCGGGCATCCCTGGCGGGGTGCGGACAGCGGGGGTGAAATGGGCACCCCGGGGGCGGGTTGGAGGGGCTCGGCGGATCGCCGGCCAGCACGATGCGCAGCCGCTGGGTGGTCGGGTCGGGAACCGGCACGGCCGAGAGCAGTGCCCTGGTGTAGGGGTGCGCCGGGCGGGCGAGGACCTCCTCGGTGGGTCCGGTTTCCACGATCCGGCCCAGATACATCACCGCCACCCGCTGGGCGATCTGGCGCACCACGGCGAGGTCGTGCGCAATGAAGAGGTAGGAGATCCCGCGCCGTGCCTGCAGGTCCGCAAGGAGGTTGAGGACCTGCGCCTGCACCGAGACGTCGAGCGCAGAGACCGGCTCGTCACAGACGATGAAGTCGGGCTCGACTCCGAGCGCCCGCGCGATGCCGATGCGCTGCCGCTGGCCACCGGAGAACTCGTGCGGGTAGCGGGAGGCATAGCTCCCGTCGAGCCCGACCTCCTCGAGGAGCCGGGCCACGCGCCCGGGGATCCCGGCGCGCGGCGCGAGGTCGTGGATCTCGATCCCCTCGGCGATGGCGTCGCCCACCGTCATTCGGGGGTTCAGTGAGCTGTACGGATCCTGAAAGATGATCTGGATGCGCCGGCGGGCCTGCCGGAGTGCGGATCGGTCCAGGGCCAGCAGGTCGGTCCCGTCGAACCGCACCGTACCGGCAGTGGCGCCCTGCAGCCGGAGGATGGTGCGTCCGACGGTGGACTTGCCACACCCCGATTCGCCGACCAGCCCCAGCGTCTCCCCCTTGCCGACCGTGAACGACACGCCGTCCACCGCGCGCACCGGCGGGGTGTTCCGGGCGAGGAAACCGGTCGCCTTGTAGTACTTGACCAGGTCGCGCACCTCGAGCAGTGGCGTGCTCATGTCCGGTTCCCCTCCGCCAGCCAGCAGCGCATCTGGTGACCGGGTCCGACGGACAGCGCCGGCGGATCGTCGGCAAGGCAGCGGGCCAGTCGATCGGGGCAGCGCGGATGGAACCGGCAGCCGGCGGGCCAGGCGGTCGGCGGCGGCACCGTCCCGGCGATCGGTGTCAGGCGGGTGACGGAGCCGGTGATGCGCGGGACCGACGCCAGCAAGCCGCGGGTGTACGGATGGGACGGCCGGGCGAAGAGGTCCGCCGTGCCGGACTCCTCCACCAGCCGTCCGGCGTACATCACGGCCACGCGGTCAGCACGGCCCGCGACGATGCCGAGATCGTGGGTGATGAGGAGGACGGCCATGCCGCGCGCGGTGCGCAGGCGGTCGAGCAGCTCGAGGATCTGCGCCTGCACCGTGACGTCGAGCGCCGTGGTCGGCTCGTCGGCAATGAGCAGCTCGGGTTCCGAGGCCAGCGCGATCGCGATCATCACCCGCTGCCGCATGCCGCCACTCATCTGGTGCGGATAGTTGTCGAGCCGCTCGACCGGATCGGGGATGCCGACTTCCTGCAGCAGCTCGAGCGCCCGCGTCCGCGCGGCGCGCCGGGACACCGACTGGTGCGCCCGCACGCTCTCGCCGATCTGGTCGGCCACCGTGAAGACCGGGTTCAGGCTGGTCATCGGGTCCTGGAAGATCATGCCGATGCGCCGCCCCCGGATGGCGCGGAGCGAGGCGGCGTCGAGTCCGAGCACGTCGGTGCCGTCCAGCCGGATCGAACTCCCCGCCGCGATCTCGCCCGGAGGCGGCACGAGCCGCAGGAGCGCCAGCGAGGTCAGGCTCTTCCCGCAGCCCGATTCGCCGACCAGCGCGAGCAGTTCCCCCCTGGACAGGGTAAAGCTGACGCCATCCACCGGCCGGGAGATGCCGGCGCTGGAGGGGAAGGTGATGCGCAGGTCCTGGACTTCGAGCAGGGGAGTCATGCGCTCCGGGGGTCGAGGGCGCCGCGCAGGGCGTCGCCGAGGAGGTTGACCGCCAAGACGGTGATGACGATGGCGAGGCCGGGGAAGATGCTGGCCCACGGTGCCGTCGTCAGGAGCGAGCGGGCGTCGAGAATCATGCCGCCCCAGGACGGCGTCGGCGGACGGACACCGACGCCGAGAAACGACAGGCCGGCCTCGAGCAGGATCACGTCCCCCACCCCCAGCGTGGCCGCGACGAGCAGCGGTCCTGCGACGTTGGGCAGCAGGTGCCGGAAGATAATCCGGCCGGGCCCGGCGCCGAGGGAGGTGGCCGCGAACACGAATTCGGCTTCGCGCAGGCGCAGGACCTCCCCACGCACGATGCGGCTGGTCGCGAACCACCCGGTGGCACCGAGCACCAGGACGAGGGCGCCGAGCGGCATCTGCTCCCAGACGGCGACGAGCAGCAGGAGCAGGAAGAGGCGGGGAATGGCGAGCGCCCCATCCACGAGGCGCATCAGTGCCCCATCCAGCCACCCGCCGTGATAGCCGGCGAGTCCGCCGACCATCGCGCCGAGGAGGATCGCCAGGGTGACGGCGAGCGAGGCCACGGTGAGCGAGATGCGTCCGCCCCAGACCACGCGCGCGAGGATGTCGCGGTTGAGTTGATCGGTCCCGAGGGGATGTCCCGCGCCGGGGGGGGTCGCCCCCGCGAGGAGATCAGGCATCGCCGAGGG
>JAHECL010000157.1 GCA_024641745.1 Gemmatimonadota bacterium
AGCGTGCGTGCGGCCCCGCTATTTCTTCGGAGAGCGGTTCAATCATCTGACCTTTGACTGCATCACGTGCGGCAAGAAGGCCTTCCTTTCTTCGCCCAGCAAGTGTCAGCACATCGGCTGTCCTGAGGTACCACATTTGGACCACCCATTGTTGGGATACCTGCCTGATAGCCACATTACCAAGATCGAGGGTAGATAAGGCCTCAGGTATTTCGCCCTTTATGGCATGGCCGTGGGCCCGGATGTAGAAAAGCTTTTGGTCCAGGATCTTGTCGGTAAGCCCCCACCGATCACCTGCTGCAATAGCGGCGCTCCGAAGCTGAGCATCCGTGTTCCCCAGTCGACTCTGACACAGGGCGATGTTCGCAAGCAGAATTCGAAGTCGCCGCTCCTCTCCCATCTTGCGCGCGATAGATACTCCACGCTCCGCGACGGTGACTGCTGACTCATAGTCCCCCATACTTGAATGGATCGCCCCCACGCCCACGACTAACCCGAGATACACTGAATTTGATACGCCTTGGGCTTCCAGCTGTCCCAGAATGTTGTTGATCGACTCTAGGCTTAGGTGCTTGTTCCCGGCATAATATTCGCAAAGCGCTTTTGCAAGCGCATACTCACCTTTGTCTTCAATTGAAAGCTCGCACCAATCTTCCTTCTTGAGTTCCTCAAGCACCTGATCCAAGAGCTGTGGCTCTCTCTCTGCGCGGAAGAATGACGCAGCTGCCCAGAGTGCCCTGAGCCGTGTATTCCGCTCTTTGGCCGCTTTGGCTTCCGACAGGAGATCATTGACGAGATTCCCGTCTTCTCGGGTGCGAAACTGCCCGACGGCGCCATGTGCATACAGCCTCAGCACATTTCTTCTCGACACAATCTCGGGTCGCGCTGAGTCGCTGACCTGATCCAGAAACTCCACCGATTCCCGCATCCGTCCTTGTTCCTGAAGCGATTCCCCAAGCAACAGGAGCGCTTCGCTCTTGTCAGGCTCCTCCAACCGATCCATGGCCGTGGCCAGGCCCCGTTCTGCCTCATGGGGCGCCCCGCCCAGCATCGATTCCCTGGCACCCCGGAGCAGATAGGGCGTCGCTTCGTCTCGCCGCCCCGCCCGGATGAGGTGCCAGGCGATTTCCAGACCGGGAGCCGGCTCCCCCTTTTCCTCCTGCGAGAGGAGACGGGTCACGACCTCCCCATGCAAGGCCGTCCGCATCGGCTTTGGAATGCTCAGGTAGGTGTGGCCACGGATCAGTTCGTTGACAAACTCGAGCCGTTCTTCCGTCTCTCGCAACAGGCGCGCCGTGCGGAGGGTGCTCATCGCATGCCCGGTGGCGCCGATCCCGAGGTCCACGATTTGGTAGAGCGCCAGTTCGTTGAGGCGGGGCCCGAGAACGGCGGCCAGCTGGAGGACCAGGCGCGACGACGGGTCGAGTCCCTCGTGGATCCGGTCGAGCGCCATCCGGTAGGCATCCTCCGGGGCCGGCCGCTGGCCCAGCTCCTCACGCATCGCCGGGACGGCAAGGGTGAGGCTGCTCTCGCCGCTCGTCATCCATTCGCTGACGAACAGCTCCAGGGCCATGGGGTATCCCCCGGCCGCCCGGAGCATCGCGTCACGCACCGACTTGCCGGGAATCGGGCCACCGAGGGTGAGACTGTCCAGCATCTCGGCCGCTTCCTCCTCCGCCATCGGCGGCACTTCGAGGGAGACGAAGCCGAGTCGGCTGTGGCTCTCCCGGATTCTGGCGATGTTCGGCGACTCGTTCGCCCCCGACGGACGCGCCGCCAGCGCGATCATCACCCGCTCCTGCTCGAATCGCCGCACCAGGAGATGCGCCACCGAGACACTGGCGTCGTCCGCCATGTGGAAGTCGTCGATCACGAGAATCACGGGGGTCTCCTCCGCGATGGTGCGCAGGAGCGTTTCCATCGCATCGGTGATCCGGATTCGGAAGGACTCGCCCTGCAGCTGCAGGGCGTCGGGCAGGTGGAGGAAGTGCTCGCGGACGGCGGGCACCGCCTGGGCCAAGTCGGCCAGAGACTGGGGTGCGGTGGCCAGCGCCTCCGGCCTCTCGAGCAGGCCCCGCACCAGAGCGCCCAGGGCGGCGTAGGGAATCTCGCGCTCAAGCTCATAGCATTGCACTCGGCTGGTGACGGCCCCGTCGAGACTCGCCGCCGTCATCAATCGTTGAATCAAGGTGCTCTTGCCGATCCCCGACTCACCGAGGACGAGGGCATGGGTCGGCTCGCCGCGTGTGGTCCGCTCCCATGCCTCGTACAGCGTCCGGTACTCCGCGGCCCGGCCGATGAAGGTACGGTCCTTCCACTGCTCCGTCGGGACTCGCGGCCGGGTGCCGTCGCCGCCGCCTTCGAGCGTGCCGCGGCGGAGCCGCCGTGCCATCGCCTCAAGCTGCTCGGACGGGACGGCCTGCAGCTCCTCGTGGAGGGACTGCTTCCAGGTCTCGAAGGCCTGTAGCGCGCCGATCCGGTCCCCGGCGAAGGCGCGCGCCTCGATGCGGGCCCGGACGGCGGCTTCGCTGAGTGGATTGTGCCGCAAGGTGCGGTCGGCAAGCGTCACGATATCGTTGAAATCGCCGGTGCGGCGGCAGTGGTCCATCTGGCGCACGAGCGCTGCTTCGATCGAGGGCCAGAGTCGGGCGCGCTGGGCGTCTCGCCAGTGGTTGAACCCCGGCGCATCGGAGAGCTCGAAGTCCTCGAGGAAGGCGTCGACCTCAAGCGCCGGCAGCATGTCCGTGGCGAGGACCTGCCCGCCGCCGAGCCGGTCGAGGTCGCACTCGAGTTCCACCGTGGTGCGGATCGTCTGGTGGTCCCCGGGGAATCCCTTGGGAGCGACCCGGTTTCGAAGTCCCCAGATGGCGGTTCCGATCGAGTGACGGGCCTCCTTGATACCGACGTTCGGCCAGAAGAGGTCGGCGAGTCGGTCGCGCCGGACCGGAGCTCGACCCTCCAGCATCAGGTAGATCAGGAGGCCGAGCTGCTTCCGGGTCCGCAGACGAATGGGTGCGCCCCCGGCATCGAGCAGGGTGGGGTATCCGAGACAGCGGAGAGAGGCTGGAACGGCCATGGAACGGCTCCAAGGGCGGGTTGAAGACAGAATGCCACCCTACCCTCAACAATTCGTCAACAACAGCGATTGATCGTCTTTGGAGACTGTAATGTTCACCCGAATCACCTGCTGTCCAGACACAGGCGGGTAGTGTGGTAACGCTCGATACTGCAGTATGTTGCAGTGTGAATGGAGGCCCGGGTCTTGCCCGACATGCTGCGGATGGAGGGGGCCGGGCCATCGTGTGTGACACCGGCCACTCACTTCGCCCTCGGATTCACTTATTTTTCGGGCAATAGCCGCGACCGCAACTGTTCCCTGATGCGATCTTTCCGGAGGACTCTCTTGCGAAATGCCACCCGATTCCTGGCCGGCGCCTTCCTCGCTGCCGCCCTCGGGGCCTGCAGCGATTCGTCGGGCCCCACCAGCACCCCCCTGTCCGCCGCCAACGCCGACGACATCGGCGCCTCGATGGTCAGCAGCGTCGGCCTGGCGGTCGCCGCCCTCAGCCCCGTCGTCCCCGACTTCACCGGCGGCTTCCCCCTCTTTTCGACCAGCGGCCGGTCGCTCCGCGGCGGTCTCAGCTTTGCGCCCCCCGCCGCCCCGCCGGAATGCCCTACCGTCGGTGACCTGACCGACTCCGACGGCGACGGGGTGCCGAACAGCGCGACCTGGACCTTCAGCGCCGCCAACTGCACCGAGACCGATGTCGACGGGAACAAGTCGGTGACGACCGGCTCCGTGGTCCTCTCCGATCCCGGCCTCACCCCGGGGTACGACCTGGCCTTCAACGCCTTTACCGCCCAGTTCTACGAGGCCGGCGCCGTCACCCCGACCCTTCAGCTGGTGCTCGACGGCAACTGGGGCCTCCGCGGAACCAGCGACGCCCTCGCGCTCGACCAGAACTACAGCTTTGCCCTCACCTTCCAGGGGGAGCGGGTGACGCTGGCCAACGACCTGCAGGTGGACTTCACCGCCACCGGCGGCGCGATCGCCTGGGGCGAGCCGCTGCCCGATGGCACCTTGAGCATCGACGGCGCCTGGCAGATCTCCTCCAGCCGGGAGAACCACTCCCTGGTGCTGGTGAGCACGACCCCACTCTCCTACGACGCCGCC
>JAHECL010000053.1 GCA_024641745.1 Gemmatimonadota bacterium
GTGAGGTAGTGGATGTGCCGCGCGACGACCTCCTTGCCGGTCCCGCTCTCCCCGCCGATCAGGACGGTGGAGTCGGTGGGCGCCACCTGCTCCGCCAGCTTCAGCACGTCGAGGAAGCGCTTCGACTTCCCGATCGGGCGGGTCGGTCCGCCCCGGTCCCGCCGCTTGATTTCCTGCTTGAGCTGCTTGTTCTCCACCCGCACCGACCGGAATTCCGCCGCCCGGCGCAGGATGGCGAGCAACTCGTCGTTCGCGAACGGCTTCTGGATGTAGTAGAAGGCGCCGGCATTCACCGCACCGATGGCGGTCTGCAGCGACGCCTGCGCGGTCATCAGGATGACGGGCGTCATCGGGTCCTGGTCCCGGGCCGCCTGCAGGATATCGATGCCGGTCACTTGCGGCATCCGGACGTCGCTCAGCACGATGTCGAACTGACCCGAGCGGATGGCCTCGAGGCCGGCCTTGCCGCCCTGGGCGGTGGTGACCTCGAACCCCTCTTTCTTCAGGAGGATCCGCAGGGTGTCGAGGATGCCGGATTCGTCGTCAACGATCAGGAGTGTGGGCTGGGTCATTCGTGTTCCTCAGCCGACCATTTGGCGGGCAGGAATATGGAAAAGGTGGTGCCCTCGCCAACCGCCGAGGTCACCGTAATCAAACCCTGATGCGCTTCCACCGCCCGCTGGACGATGGCGAGGCCGAGCCCGCTGCCACCGGGCCGGCCGCTGACGAAGGGCTGGAACAGCCGCTCAGAGATGTCGTCGGGGATCCCGGGGCCGTCATCCCGGACGTCCAGCCGGATCGGCGACTCGATCCCGCTCCCGCGCGGCACGTCGCTCTGCATTGCCGGGCCGATGGTCACCGCCACCTCCACCGGTCCCCCGGCGGCCTGCGCCGCGTTGAGGACCAGGTTGACGATCACCCGGTGGAGCAGGTCCTCGTCGGCGTCGATCAGGGTGACGGGGCCGGTCACGGTGATCGTCGACTCGGCGTGGCACTCCGGATGCGCCCGTACCAGGTCCACCGCCGCCGTCGCGACCTCGCGGAGATCGACCGGCTCCCGGCGGGCGGCGCGCACCCGGGAGAAGTCGAGGAATTCGCTGAGCAGGCGGCTCAGCCGATCCGCCTCCCGCACGATCAGCGTGGCCAGGGTCCGCTCGTCCTCTCCGGCGCCAGTGGCATTGGCCAGCTGCTCCACCGAACTCCGGATCGAGGCCAGCGGGTTCCGGATTTCGTGGGCCAGCGACGCGCTCAGCGAGGCCACCGCCTCCAGCCGCTCGGCGCGGAGGTGGAGTTCCTGCAGGTGCTTGCTCTCCGAAATATCGTTGAACAGCGCGGTGACCGACGGATGCTGCGCCGTGTCCCGCGCAAAGGTCGTCGTCATCAGCCCGATCGGGAAGGAGGTGCCGTCGTCGCGAAAGACGATCCCCTCCGCCCGGTTGACCTTCCGCCCGCTGCGGATCCCCGCCACGAGGCAGGCCCACAACTCCGAGCTCTTCGGCTTCAGCTGGTCGAGCACCGGCAGGCCGACCTGGGTGTCCGCGTCGATGTCGAGCAGGCGCGCCGCCGTCGGGTTGATGAACGCCAGCCGGCCGAACCCGTCCACCGTCAGCACCCCGGAGCGGATGTTGAGGAGGATGTCGTCCGCCTCCAGCCGGACCCGTCGAAGTTCCAGCTCGAGGGTGTCCTGCTGCGCCCCGGCCTGGCGCAACCGGGCCCCGAGCGCCGCCACGATCCCGAAGACGGTGTTGAAGATGGCCACCTGCCCCCAGAACGCGAGGCCGAGCGTGTCCCCTCCCAGCGTCCCCGCGCAGAAATAGAGCGCACTCGCCAGGACCGACATCGCGATCCCCGCCCAGAGCGGAAGCAGCACCGCGTAGGCGGCGAGCACCACCACATACAGCGCCGAGAGGGGGCTGTTGGACCCGCCCGTGAAGTACACCAGCGTGGTGACGAGCGCGAGGTCCACCAGCGCCTGCACCACGAGGAAGCCCGGGCTGGTCGCGCGATTCTTGACCCAGACCGACCACCAGCCGTAGCCGGTGACGGTGAAGGCGAGCAGCACCGAAATCGTGACGATGAAGGAGGTGTCGGGCGACCTGGTCCACGAGAGCGAGGCGCCGAAGAGGGTGGCGACCGCCAGCACCATCCGCGCGGCGAACATCCACCCGATGAGCCGGCGCGGGGAGGGGAGCGCCCACCCGAGGCTCCGCCCCGCTTTCCCTGCCGTGACAGCCACCGGCGGCGCGCTGGCGGGGAGTGGGTCGGACACCATGGCACCTCAGGAGATGGGAAGGGGGACCCGCGTCCTCCGCACCAGCACGGATCGTGGCATAATTGTAGGACGCTCCACGCACCGAGGGCAAGCGATTCCACAGGGGAGGGACCCCGTCATGCCGCGCACGCGCCCGCCAGCCGCCTCGCCGCCACCCCATTTCGGCCCCGACGCGTTCACCTTCCTGCGCGCCCTCGCCCGGCACAATTCGCGCGAGTGGTTCACCGCGAACCGGCCGCGCTACGAGGCCGGCATCCGGGCCCCGATGGGCGCGCTGGTCGAGGAGATGGATGTCCGCCTGGCCTCGATCGCGCCCGAAATCGTGGGGCACCCCCGGCGCTCGATGTTCCGCATCCACCGCGACGTGCGATTCTCGAACGACAAGTCGCCCTACAAGACGAACGCCGGCTGCTGGTTCTACCACCAGGATGCCGGGCGCGGCGTGGGTCAGGATGGCGAAGGCGGCGCGGGCTTCTACTTCCACCTCGAGCCCGCCGGCTGCTTCGTGGCCGCCGGCATCTGGATGCCCGGGTCGGCCGCACTCGGCAAGGTGCGCGCGGCACTTGCCGAGGACGCCGCCGGCTTTGCGAAGCTGGTCCGGGCCCCGGCGTTTCGACGCCGATACGGCACGCTCAGCGAGGAGGCCATGCTCGTCCGGCTCCCCCGGGGATACGCGCCGGGGCACCCGGCGGAGGCGTGGCTCCGCTACAAGTCGTTCACCGTCTCGCGGACCCTCACGCCGGCCACGGTCACCAGTCCGCGGCTGCCGTCCAGGCTGGCCGCCGACTTTACCGCGCTGCGCCCGTTCGTGCGATGGCTGAACGCGGCACTGGGGCTGCCGGCGCGCGATCGGCGCTACTGACCAGGTGCGGCGCCGAGCGCCCCTATTCGATCCGCTTGCTGAACCGGCGCACGCTCAGCACGATGAACAGCGTGGAGAGCGCGACGAGTACCAGGGTCTGGGTCCAGAGCTCGGACACGCCGACGCCCTTGAGGATGATGCCCCGGAGCACCTTGAGAAAATGGGTCAGGGGCAGGACCAGGCCGAGCCATTGGGCCGCCACCGGCATCGCCTCCCTCGGAAACATGAACCCTGAGAGCAGGATGTTGGGCAGCAGGAAGAAGAACCCCATCTGCATCGCCTGCGCCTGCGACCGCACTACCGTCGAGATGAAGAGTCCCATCCCGAGGCTGGCCACGATGAACGCGAAGGTCAGCAGGTAGAGCAGCGCCAGGCTGCCGCGGATCGGGACGTCGAACAGCAGCCGCCCCAGCAACAGGATGACCGTCATCTGCACGTATCCCACCAGCACAAAGGGCACGAGCTTCCCCAGCATCAGGCTGGTCTTGTCGATCGGCGTGACGATCAGCTGTTCCAGCGTGCCCTTCTCCCGCTCCTTCACGATCGACATCGAGGTGATCAGGATCATCGTCACCGACAGGAGGACCCCGATGATGCCGGGGACGATGTATACGGCGCTCCGCAGCCCGGGATTGTACCAGGGACGCACGCGCACCTCGAGCGGGGGGCCCCGGCCGGTGGTCTGCGCCAGGATCGCGGTCGACCGCGCGGCGCCGGCCTGTGCCGCGCCGCTCATCGCGGCGCTGGAGGCGAGCGGGTCGGCGGCGTCGACGATGACCTGCGCCTGCGCGGTGCGGCCGCGGCGGAGATCCGTGAGGAAGGTCGGCGGGATGACGACCCCGGCCATGGCACGCCCGGCACGAATCTCCTCGTCCAGCGCCTTCCGGTCGGGGACGTAGCCGACGATGTCGAAGTTGCCGGTGTTCCGGAGCTGGTCCACCAGCGCCAGGCTCTCCGAACTGCGTGACTCGTCGAGGACGACCGTCGGCAGGTGCCGCACCTCGGTCTGGATCGCATAGCCGAACATGGCGAGCTGGACGGCCGGAATCCCCAGCATCATGCCGAGGGTCAGGCGGTCCCGGCGCATCTGGATGAACTCCTTCCAGAGCATCGGCCAGATGGTGGACGCGGCGAGCCGCTCGCGCAGGCTCATACGACCACTCCCTCGTCGCGCCGCTGCAGCTCGATGAAGACGTCCTCGATACTGGGCTGCCGGAACTGGTCCCGCACCTCCTGCGCCGTCCCGACGGCGATGAGGTGACCGCGCGAGAGAAAGGCCAGCCGGTGGCAGCGCTCCGCTTCGTCCATGTAGTGCGTGGTCACCATGATGGTGATCCCCTGGCGGGCGAAGTCGTAGATCAGATCCCAGAACTGTCGCCGCGCCGCCGGGTCGACCCCCGCCGTCGGCTCGTCCAGGAAGAGGACGCGGGGACGGTGCGCGGTGGCGCAGGCGAGCGCCAGCCGCTGCTTCCACCCGCCGCTGAGCGTCCCGGCCATCTGGCGCAGCCGCTCCCCGAACCCCAGTTCGGCCACCAGTTCGCTGATCCGGTCGGCGCGTCTCCGGCCCCGGAGGCCGTACACCGACGCGTAGAAGCGGATGTTCTCCTCCACCGTGAGGTCGTCGTAGAGCCCGAACCGCTGGGACATGTAGCCGATGCGTCGGCGCACCTGCTCCGGCGAGGTCGTCACGTTGACGCCGTCTACGGTCGCCCATCCCCCGCCCGGCGCCATGAGCCCGGTCAGCATCCGGATCGTCGTGGTCTTGCCGGAACCGTTGGGGCCGAGGAGTCCGAAGACCTCACCCCGGTGCACCGTCAGGTCGAGCCCGTCGACCGCCACCAGTTCGCCAAAGGTCTTCCGCAGTCCCTCGGCGTGGATCGCCGCGTCGTCGGTCACTTCGCGCCGTCCGGGGTCACCGGGATGGTGACCGTGATCGGCAGGCCGGCCTTGAGCAGGCCGGTCGTGTCGGGGGCGAAGATCACCTTCACGCCGAAGACGAGGTCTGCGCGCTCCCGTTCGGTGAGCGCCACGCGCGGCGTGAATTCCGCGCTGGTGGCGATGTGGTCCACCGTGCCCCCGAAGCGCACGCCGTCGACCCCGTCCAGCACGCCGTCGATCTGCTGACCGGGATGCACATGCGGCAGGGCACGCTCCCCGACATAGATGCGCGCCCATGGGCGCTGGGCCCGTGCCACCGTCACCGCCGACTGCCCCGCCGCGACGACTTCACCCGGCTGGACGTGGCGCCCCACCACGACGCCGTCGACGGTGGAGAGGAGGACGAGTTCCTCGACGGTGGCCCTGACCCCTTCCACGCCTCCGCGCGCGCTCGCGACCTGGGCTCGCGCCGCCTCGACCTGTTCGGCGCGGGTCCCTTCCTCCAGCAGCCGCAGCGTGGCGGCCGCGGCATCACGCAATGCGGCCGCCGCCGCCGCCGCGGCCCGCGCGCTCTGCAGTTGCTGCTGGCTGATGTGGCCGTCGGGCGCGAGCTGTTCGGCCCGGCGCTGGTCGTCGGCGGTCCGGTCCGCCTCCGCCGCAGCCGCGGCCAGTTGCGCGCGTGCCCTGGCAATCTCCTCGGGTCGGGCCCCGCGCTCCAGTTCGGCGAGCCGGGCCTGCGCCGCCTGCAGGGTCGCCTCGCGGATGGCGAGGTCCGGCGCGAGCGTCGCCTGCGTGAGCGTCGCGAGGGTGTCACCCGGCGCGACGTGCTCCCCCTCCTCGACGAAGACCCGTACCACCCGCGAGGGGATGATCGGTCCGATGTCCACTTCATCGACCTGGAGCGTACCGGTGGCGACGATTTCGTCGGCGCCCTCCCCGTGGCAGGCGACCAGCAGGGCAAGGGCAATCAGCGGCGTGCGTCGCATCAGCGGGTCCTCGTTGAACGGGGGGTCACTGGAGCCGGGGCGCGCAGCGCGGCCAGCGCGAAGCTGGCGGCGTGGTCGGCAAACTGATCGGTCCACTCGGCGGCGGGACCGGCGGGGCCGGCGCCGACGAAGATGCCGATGGCGGGGCGTGCCACCTGCAGCCACGCCACCTGGCTCACGGTGGAGATGGCGGCGCGCTGCGGATCGAGGTCGCGGCGGAACCGGCCGGTGGCCTGGCCCCGCTCGATGACCTCGCACAGGCGGCGAAAGAGGGTGGCGGCAAGCCGGGTCAGCTGCCCGGCGGCGTGCGCGGCGCCGTGGTCGATCAGTTCCCGCACGAAGAGGTGGGGACGGTTGGGGTGACGCCCGAAATAGGACGCCTGCAGCGTGATGAACCGGCGGACCGCCTCCTCCGGATCGAGGTCGCTGGTCAGCCGGCCGATGCCCTCCTCGATGAGCCCGCCGAAGGCGCGCTCGAGGACGGCGTGGTAGAGCCCCTGCTTGTCGGGGAAGTAGTAGTAGAGGAGGGCGGCGTTGACTCCCGCTTCCACCGCGATCGCCTTGATGGTGGTGGAGCGGAACCCCCGCCGGGCGAAGAGGAGCTCGGCGGCGTCGAGGATGCCGGTCCGGGAGTCAGGGGACGGATGCATGCTCCTTAATTAATCGTTCAGTTAATTCAAGTCAAGTTGAACCTGAGGAGGCAGGCCAGGGGGGGGCATCGATTACGGGGCGAGCTGGGCCACGATCTCCGGCCGGACCTCGTGTCCCCCGTCGAAGCGGATCACCTCGACCGAGACCCCGGCGGCAGCGAAGTGGGCCGCCTGCGCCTCGACGGCGGGCGGGGAAGCCCACTCTTCCCGTTCGCCCACGACATACGTCAGCCGAATCCCCGCCAGCGACGCGGCGGGCACGTCCGGCGGCAGCAACCCGCCCCAGCACACCAGCCGCACGGGGGCAGGCACCGTGGCCACCGCCCACCGGGTCGCCGTCGCCACCCCCTGGGAGAAGCCGAAGATGGTCAGCGGGACCGGCGGGACCAGCGCCGAGCGGACCTGCTCGAGATACGCCAGGTAGTCCTGGATTTCGCGCGCGCGGTCCTCCTTCGTCATCCAGGACGCGCCGACCCTTCCCGAGGCCGCGTCGAGGTAGAACCGCGACAGCCCCTCGGGCGCCACGATCCGTCGCGCCGGGGTGGCGAGCGGAACGAAGCTGCGAAGAAATCGTGCGGCGAGCTGTCCATAGCCGTGCAGCACCACCCACGCGTCCGTGGCGGAGGCGCCGCCGAGGGTGAAGGCGCGGGCCGAGCGGGAGACATCGAACCGGTGTTCCTGCGGAGCGGCGTCGCTCATCGAGTGCCGATCTCCTGGAGTCGGTGCTGGAGTGCGGAGCGGTCCAGATCCTCGACCGGGAGGGCGACCAGCAGGTCGATGCGGCGACCGAGTACACCGAGCGTCTCCCGAAAGGCGCCCAGCCTGGCCTCGTTGCTCCCTTCGACCTCGGCGGGATCGGGCATGCCCCAATGCACCAGGAGAGGCGCACCGGAAAAGTAGGGGCAGCTTTCCTTCGCCCGATCGCACACCGTGATCACCACGTCCCAGGGCTCCCGCTCGAGACCAGCGACGCCACGCGGCGTGCGCCCCGACCACTCGATGCCCGCCTCGGCGAGGACCTGGACGGCAACGGGATTGACGCGTGGCGCCGGACGGGACCCGGCGCTGGCCGCCTGCCACCGCCCGCCGCCCCTCGCCCCGATCAGCGCCTCGGCGATCTGGCTCCGCGCCGAGTTGCCGGTGCACAGGATGAGGACGCGAAATGGCTCGGTTCGAGTCGGCATGCGGGCGTCAGTCCGGGAGAGGGGAAGGCTCCCGGCTGCCACCGGGAATGCCGCGAGTGGCGGGAAAAAACCGGCGGGCCCAGAGGGCGACGTACACCAGCCCGATCAGCGCCGGCACCTCGATGAGCGGGCCGACCACGGCGGCGACGGCCTCCCCGGAGGCGATTCCGAAGGTGCCGATCGCCACGGCGATGGCGAGCTCGAAGTTGTTTCCGGCGGCGGTGAAGGCCACCGCCGCCGCATCGGCGTACTGGAACCGCAGCCGCCAGGTGACCAGGAGCGCCACCCCGAACATCACCAGGAAGTAGAGAAGAAGCGGCAGCGCGATCCGGAGGACATCACCGGGCCGGTCGAGGATGCGATCTCCCTGCATCGCGAACATCAGGACGATGGTGTAGAGCAGGCCGAGCAGGGCGGTCGGGCCGATGCGCGGCAGGAAGCTCCCCTCGTACCACTCCTGGCCGCGCCGCCGGATCAGCGACCGTCGGGTCCAGTAGCCGGCCAGCAGCGGCACGCCGAGGAAGATGAGCACGGAGCGGGCGATGTCGAGCATCGAGATGTCGAGTGCTGCGGTGCTGCCGCCGAGCCAGCCCGGCACGACGGTCAGGAAGAAGTACCCGAGCAGCGAGTAGGTCAGCACCTGGAAGATCGAGTTGAGGGCCACCAGCACCGCGGCCACCTCTCCCGATCCGTCGGCCAGGTTGTTCCAGATCAGCACCATGGCGATGCAGCGGGCCAGCCCCACGATGACCAGGCCGTTGCGGTAGGCGGGGAGGTCGGGGAGGAGCCACCACGCCAGCGCGAACATCACCACGGGCCCGACGACCCAGTTCAGGACCAGCGACGTCCCGAGGAGGCGGCGGTGGGCGACGTGCGCGCCGATGCTCTCGTAGCGCACCTTGGCGAGGACCGGATACATCATCCAGAGCAGCCCGAGGCCGATCGGGACGGAGACGCCGGCCACCTGGACCCGGTCGAGCAGCGCCCCGAGGTCGGGAAAGAGCCTGCCGAGCAGCAGGCCCAGTCCCATCGCGCCGAAGATCCAGAGCGGGAGGAAGCGGTCCAGCGTGGACAGCCGGCGGGTGATTGACGCCGGCACGGCCGATTGGGTCACGGGCAGCAGTCCGGACCGCAGCAGCTTCCCGCCGCCGCGGAAACCTGCGCCGGCTTGGTGGCTCGCACGAAGGCCGCCATGAACTTCCCGTCGATATCGTCGGCGATGGCGTCGGGATCGAGTCCGGCGTCGGAGAGGAACTGGCGCGCATCCTCGACCCGGTAGACCCGCGTCGGCTCGAGCGTCGGCTCCTCGAACCCCGCTTCCCGGAGCCAGGCCTCGAACTGCCGTTCCTCCAGCGCCCCGGCCACGCAGCCGACCCAGAGCTCCATGCTCCGGCGCACTGCCTCGGGAACCTCCCCGCGCACCACCACATCGGAGACGGCGAAGCGTCCGCCCGGCTTCAGCACCCGGAACGCCTCGGCGAAGACCTTGCGCTTGTCGGCGGCGAGATTGATGACGCAGTTCGAGATGATCACGTCCACCGAGGCGTCGGGCAGCGGGATGTGCTCGATGTCGCCCTTGAGAAACTCGACGTTGCTGACGCCGGCCGCCGCCTGGTTCCGCCGGGCGAGTGCCAGCATCTCATCGGTCATGTCGAGGCCGTAGGCCTTGCCGGTGGGACCGACGCGCCGGGCCGAGAGGAGGACGTCGATGCCGCCGCCGGAGCCGAGGTCGAGCACCACCTGGCCGGGCTCGAGGGAGGCCAGGGCGGTCGGGTTGCCACAGCCGAGCGAGGCCAGGACCGCCGCCGCCGGGAGGCCGGAGACCTGGGCCGCTTCGTACAGGTCGCTGGTGATCGGGTCGGGACTGCCGCAGCAGTCGCTTCCCCCGCAGCAGGAGCTGCCCTTGCCCGCCCCCGCCCGCAGCGCCGCCTGGCCGTACTTCTCGCGCACGATGTCCTTGATAGTGTCGGTCATGTCCATGGTCTCCGTCACGTGGTCGGGATGTGAACTAGCAGCAGGTGATGCTCCGCCAGGCGCCGGGACGGGCCTCGCGGACCAGGTTGAGGGCGCCGGCCATCTCCTCCAGCGCCTCGGGCCGGAGGCGATAGTGCACCCACCGCCCTTCCTTGCGGTCCGCAACGATCCCGGCGTCCTTCAGCGTCCTGAGGTGGAAGGACAGCCGGGACTGCGCCGCATCCACCGCGGCCATCAGGTCACAGACGCAATGTTCCCCGTCGGCAAGGAGTTCGACGAGGTGGAGACGGGTGGGATCGGACAGGGCGTGGAAGAGCCGCGACACCTGCATCCGGGTGGCGGCGGGGGACCGGCGCTGGAGCTTCACTGGTGAAGTCATCGCCGGAACATATCAAGAAATCTTGATATGTCAAGTCGGTCGAATGACAACTTGGGCTCGGCCTCGCCTCAGAGTGTCTTGCTGCACCCTTCCCGACGCTTGCTGTCGGAAAGCAGGATGATCTTCCAGCCGGCCTCGGTCCGCCCGTACTGGATGCTGTCCACGCCGCAGTGGGAGAAGTTGTCGCCGGCGTAGAACTCGTAGTAGACCCACACCGACGCCAGGTTGCCGTCCACCCGGATCTCCGGGGGTCCGATGCGCTCGTCCAGCAGGAGCCCGGCGGGGGCGCCGGCCACGCCGGTGATCCAGGCGTCGATCCCGTCGCTGGAAATGGTGTTCTGGCCCTGCCGGACGTAGGCGCTGCGCATCGCTGCCGGCTCGTGGAAGAAGCTCCGCATGGCCGCCGTGTCACGGCTCCGCATGCCGTCGAAGAGGCTGACCATGGCCTGGTGGATGGCGGCGGAATCGGTGGCGTAGGCGGGCTGGGGCGGGGGCGGCGTGGGGGTCGGCTGCTGGGCGGCCAGGGCGGCGGGCAACAGGAGGCACACCGCGAGGACGAGCGGTCGGGACATGGAGGGCTCCGAATGGCAAGAGGATCTCTACCGTACGATGGCGCCTCCCGCGGAGATTCGGAAGCCCCCAGGGCGAACGGGCGGCCCCGGTGGCCCGCCATGTGGAGCGGGGGGACGCCCCGAACGGAGCGCCCCCCCTCCCTGCCAGGCAAACTCGAGGCTCGCCGCTACTGAATCGCGTTCATCATGTCGAAGATCGGGAGGTACATGGCGACCACCATGCCGCCGACGACCACGCCGAGCACCACGATCATGACCGGCTCCATGAGGCTGAGGAGCGCCCCGACCGCCACATCCACCTCTTCGTCGTAGAAGTCGGCAATCTTCGACAGCATCTCGTCGAGGCCGCCGGTCTGCTCGCCCACGGCGATCATCGAAATGACCATCGGCGGGAACACCTTGGAGCGCTCCAGCGGGGCGGCGATGGTTTCGCCGCCGGCGATCGACGCCCGTGACTCCATCACGGCGTCATGGATGACGCGGTTGCCGGCGGTCTTGGCGGTGATCTCGAGGCCGTCGAGGATCGACACGCCGGAACTGATGAGGGTGCCGAGGGTCCGGGTGAAGCGGGACACGGCCGATTTCCGGATCACGTCGCCGAGCACCGGGGAGTTGATGAGCATCCGGTCGATGTTCCGGTGCCCGTCGGGCGTGCTGTAGTAGGCGCGGGTGAGGAAGACCAGCACGCCGATGACGCCGAGGATGGCCCACCAGTAGCCGATCAGGAATTCCGACAGGCCGATCACCACGCGGGTCGGCAGCGGGAGCTCCATGTTGACCGACGCGAACATGCTCTGAAACACCGGGATCACGAAGATGAGCAGGACCGTGATGGCGATCGCGGCGACGCTCATGATGACGCCCGGGTAGATCATGGCGCTCTTGACCTTGCGGACGAGTGCGTCGTTCTTCTCGAGGAAGGTGGCCAGGCGGAGCAGGATGGTGTCCAGGATGCCGCCGGCCTCGCCGGCCGCCACCATGTTCACGAACAGCCCGCTGAAGGCCTTGGGATGCCGGCTGAACGCGTCGGCCAGGGTGTTGCCCGCCTCGACGTCGAACACCACCTGCTTCGTGACCTCCTTGAGCGCCTTGTTCTCGGTCTGCGCCGCGAGGATCGACAGCGACTGCACCAGCGGCAGGCCCGAGTTGATCATCGTGGCGAACTGCCGGGTGAAGATCACGATGTCCCGGGTCTTGATGCCGGGCTGGCCGAAGCTGAACGTGATCTGCTTCGGCGCCTCGCGGATGCTCACCAGGATCATCCGGTTCTTCCGGATGTGGTTGACCACCTCGTCGCGGCTCGGGGCCTGCATCTGGCCCTTGAGGATCTGGCCGTTGACGTTGTTCTTGGCGGTGTATTCGAAGAGCGGCATCGCGGATTCTCCTTGTGACGTTAGCGGCGGAACGCGGGCTTGCCGCTCTTCGCGTCCATCGAGCCCATCTCCTGCTCCTGCAGCGGCTTCTCACCGATCATCCGGAGGAATTCGTTCGGGTCCCCCGACACGCGGAGGCACTCGTCGCGCTCCACCTCGCGCTGGGTGTAGAGCTGGTAGAGCGCGTCGTTCATCGTCTGCATGCCGTGCTTCTTGCCCGACTGGAGCGCCGACTGGATCTGGTGCACCTTGTCGTCGCGGATGAGCGCCCGGATGGCCGGCGTGGCGACCATGATCTCGCAGGCCATCGCGCGACCACGTCCCTTGGCCTTCGGCAGGAGCACCTGCGTCACGACCCCCTCCAGCACGAATGCCAGCTGCGCCCGGACCTGCTGCTGCTGGTTGGACGGGAAGACGTCGATGATGCGGTTGATTGACTCCGCCGCCGAGTTGGTGTGCAGCGTGGCGAGGGCAAGGTGGCCCGTCTCCGCGATGGTCAGTGCCGCCGCGATGGTGTCGAGATCCCGCATTTCGCCGACCAGGATCACGTCCGGATCCTCGCGCAGTGCGTACTTCAGCGCGGACGAGAACGACTTGGTGTCGGTCCCCACCTCGCGCTGGTTCACGATGCACGACTGGTGACGGTGGATGAACTCGATCGGGTCCTCCACCGTGATGATGTGCCCCTTCCGCTCCTTGTTGATCTTGTCGATCATGGCCGCGAGGGTGGTGCTCTTGCCCGACCCGGTCGGCCCGGTCACGAGGACGAGGCCGCGGGGCCGCTCGGCGAGCTTCCCGAGAATCGGCGGGAGGCCGAGATCATCAAAGGTCTTGAGGCTGAACGGAATCATCCGGATCACCATGCCGACGCAGCCGCGCTGCTTGAAGCAGTTGCCGCGGAAGCGCGCCAGGTTCTGGATCCCGAACGAGAAGTCGAGCTCGTCCTCGGTCTCAAAGCGCTTTTTCTGGTTCTCCGTCAGGACCGAGTACGCGAGCTGCAGCGTGTCCTTGGGTGACATCACGTAGGTGGTGGTGCTGTCCGTGATCTCCCCGTCGATCCGGAGCTTGGGGCACTCCCCGGCGGTGATGTGGAGGTCAGACGCCTCCCGTTCGATCACTTCTTCGAGCAGGGCGCGCAGGTTGACGCTCATGCCGCAGTCTCCTTCACCACTTCTTCGAGGGTCGTGACCCCGCGCTCGATCTTCTTGAGCCCGTCCATCCGCAGGGTCAGCATGCCTTCCTTGACCGCCATCGCCTGGATGTCGGCAATGGAGGCGCTGCGCAGGATCATCCGCCGCAGCTCCGGCGAGAGCGCCATCACTTCATACAGCCCGGCGCGGCCCTTGTAGCCGGTGCCGCTGCAGGCGTCGCACCCGGTGCCCTTCATGAAGGGCATCTGCTGGCCCTCTTCCACGCTCAGGCCGAGGGACCTGATCTCCTCCGGCTTGTAGGTGGCGGGCGCCGCGCAGTCCTTGCAGACCCGCCGCACCAGCCGCTGGGCCACCACGAGGTTGACGGCGCTGGCCACGTTGAAGGGTTCGATGCCCATGTCGATCATGCGCGTGATGGTGCTCGGCGCATCGTTGGTGTGCAGGGTCGACAGGACCAGGTGGCCGGTGAGCGCCGCCTTGATGGCGATGCTGCCGGTCTCCAGGTCCCGGATTTCGCCGATCATGATGATGTTGGGGTCCTGCCGCAGGAACGCCTTCAGCGCCGCGGCGAAGGTGAGCCCGATCTCGTTCCGGACCAGCACCTGGTTGATCCCCATCAGGTTGTACTCGACCGGGTCCTCGGCCGTCATGATGTTGGATTCGATCGTGTTGATGCGCGAGAGCGCCGAGTAGAGCGTGGTGGTCTTGCCCGATCCCGTCGGGCCCGTGACCAGCACCATCCCGTAGGGGTTCAGGATGGCCGCCATCAGGTCGTCCTCCGCCTTCTTCTCGAAGCCGAACTTGGACAGGTCCAGCGTCAGGTTGCCCTTGTCGAGAATACGGAGCACGATCTTCTCGCCGAACAGCACCGGCAGCACCGAGACACGGAAGTCGATCACCCGGTTGCCCATCTTGAGCTTGAGGCGGCCGTCCTGCGGCACCCGGCGCTCGGCGATGTTCAGCTGGGAAAGGATCTTGATGCGCGAGGTGAGCGCCGCCTTCATCCGGAGCGGCGGCTTCATCACCTCGAGGAGGGCCCCGTCGATGCGGTAGCGGACGCGGAGCTCGAACTCGAACGGCTCGATGTGGATGTCGCTCGCGCCCCGCCGGACGGCGTCGGTCAGCAGGCCGTTGATCAGCTTGACCACCGGCGCGTCGTCGATCTGCGCCTGGGTGGCCGCCTCGTCTTCCAGCTCCTCGACGATCTCGACGTCCTCGCCCTGCCCCTCCATGTCCTTCAGGATGTCCTGCAGCTGCTTGTCGCTGCCCTCGTAATGCCGCTCGATGATGGTCCGGAGGGTCTGCTCCCCGGCCAGGACCGGGAAGACATCGTACCGGGTGATGAACTTCAGGTCCTCCACCAGCCCCATGTTGGTCGGGTCGGCCATCGCGACCGTCAGGGTCCGTCCCTCGCGCTTGAGCGGCAGCACCACCTGCTTGGTGGCGAGATCGGAGGGGATCAGCTTGAGGATCTTGGGATCCACGTCGAACCGCGAGAGGTCCACCGCGGGCATGCGGTGCTGCCGGGCGAGGATCTTGGTGATCTCGACCTCCGGCACAAACCCCAGCCGGACCAGCACGAACCCGAGACGGTGCCCGCTGGAGCGCTGCTCCGCCAGGGCCTGGTCGCACTTGGCGCGCGTCAGGAGCCCCTCGCGGATCAGCACTTCACCGAGTAGCTCGGTCCCGCCGGCCAGGGTGGTCGTCATGCTTGCACAGCCCCTCAGGGGTGGAAGTCACGGAAATGGCTGGGAGTAGCCGGTGATGCGAGTAGCCATTCCCGTGCCATCTATTGCACGCACGCCTCACCTGACATATCAAGTTGTTTCAAGGCAAAGACTTAATGCACTTCAACATGCTGCCTCAGGCGGGCCAACAGCGCCGGTCCGATGCCGGGAACCGCCTCGAGCTCCCCGATGTCCGCAAACGCGCCGTGCGATTCGCGGTAGAGAACGATCCGGCCAGCCAGGGCAGGTCCGATGCCGGGAAGTGCCTCCAACTCCACCGCATTCATTTGATTGAGATTCGGCCGGCTCCGGGCCGCACCGTCCGGACCGGTCGCCATCCCCCTGCCCCGCCCGGAGAACCGCAGGTGCGGTTCGAGAACCCCCAGCAGTTTCGGTCCGATGCCGGGTACCCGATCGAAGCCGGTCCGGTCCAGGAACGGTCCCCGCGCCTCGCGGTCCGCCACGATCGCCCGGGCCAGCGCCGGCCCGACCCGAGGCAGGCGGAGCAGTTCCTGGACGGTGGCCTGGTCGGGATCGACGGTCTCACCCGGAGCGAGGGGCCGAGCCGCCGCCACGGCGCTGTCCCGGTGCGCGGAGGGTGACCCGCGCCGCTCGACCGGCATGAGCGCCACCTGCCCGGGCGGCTCCGCTGGTCGATGGACGATCCACCGGGCCCCCTGGCCGACGAGGCCCAGCAGGAGCAGCAGCAGGATGGCCCGTCGTTCGGTCGGCTCCATGCCCGGATGATGCCGTGGGAGTGCCGTGC
>JAHECL010000054.1 GCA_024641745.1 Gemmatimonadota bacterium
CGGCTCGCCCGACCCGGTGAATGCCGACACCCGCTTCGGCATCGCGTCGAACACCAAGGCCTTCACGGCGCTGGCCCTCGGCATGCTGGTGGAGGAGGGGAAGCTCGAATGGGACGCCCCCGTGGTGAACTACCTCCCCGAATTCATGATGTGGGATTCCTGGGTGACGCGGCAGATCACGGTGCGCGATCTCCTCGTGCACCGGAGTGGGCTTGGCCTCGGGGCGGGTGACCTCCTCTGGTGGCCGCCGACGACCTATACGCCGCCGGAAATCATGCGCCGGCTGCGCTACATCGAGCCCGCCACCAGCTTCCGCAGCGCCTACGCGTACGACAACGTCCTCTATCTGGTCGCCGGTCAGTTGATCGAGCGGGTCTCCGGCGAGACCTGGTCGGATTTCATTACCAACCGGATCATGCGCCCGGTCGGAATGAAGGAGGCCAGCAGCACGCATGCCGCCGCCGGGGCCTCAGGGGGCAACGTGGCCACCACCCACGCGCGGGTGGACGGGACGGTGCGGGTCGTCAAGCCGTTCAGCGACCCCAACACCGACCCGGCCGGCGGCATCAACGCCGGCGCCAACGACATGGCCCGCTGGATGATCGCGCAAATGGACTCCGGCCGCGTGGGAAGCCAGCAACTCTGGAAGGCGAGCACCACCCGACAGCAGTGGACGCTGGTGACGCCGGTGCCCTTCGGGCCGGCGCCGCAGGAGCTGGCCCCGTACACCGCCAACTTTGCCGGCTATGCGCTGGGATTCAACGTCCGCGACTATCGAGGGCAGAAGCTCGTGACGCACACCGGCGGGCTGCCGGGCTACGTCTCGCTCCTGATGATGCTGCCGAACCAGAAGGTCGGCGTCATGGTCCTGACGAACCAGGAGTCCGGCGCGGCGTTCATGGCGGTCGGCTTGAAGGTGCTCGACTACTACCTGAACGCGCCGCCGTTCGATTGGCTCGCCGGCTACACCGCCCGGATGGCGCGCGTGGACTCGATGATGGCGGCTGCGAACCAGGCCACGGCGGCGGCCCGGGACAGCGCCTCCCGCCCCTCGCTTTCACTCGCCAGTTACGCCGCGACCTACGAAGACCCCTGGTACGGGACGATCACCGTGTCGGTCGAGGGCGGCGGTCTCATGATGCAGTTCGACAAGTCGCCCGACCTCGTCGGCGACCTGGAGCACTGGCAGTACGACACCTGGCTGGTCAAGTGGCGGGACCGCGAGCTCCGCGCCGACGCGTTCGTGACCTTCACGCTCGATGAAGCGGGGAAGGTGGCTGGCGCGACGATGAAGCCGGCCTCGCCGGAAGTGGACTTCAGCTTTGACTTCCAGGACCTCCACCTCACACCGGTCCGGAAGCCGTAGCGGATGCGTCCACTGCTCTTTGCCGCCAACTGGAAGATGCAGGTGACCCCCGAGGAGACCCGGCGGTTTGCCGGGCAGTTCCTCGGGGCCACCGCTCCAGTGGAGGGGCGCGCGCTCTGGTTCTTCCCATCCGCCGTCTCGATCGGGGCGGCCGCCGAGGCCTTCGGTACCCGATCGGATGTGCGGATCGGTGCGCAGGATGTGCACTGGGAACCCAAGGGGGCGTATACCGGCGCGACCTCGGTCCCCCTCGCCCGCGGGGCGGGTGCCTCGGGTGCCCTCGTCGGGCATTCGGAGCGCCGCCATGTCTTCGGGGAAACGGACGAGGAGACCGGGAAAAAGGTCCGCGCCCTGCTCGACGCCGGGTGCACTCCCTTCCTCTGTGTCGGGGAGAAGCTCGAAGAGCGCGAAGCGGGGAAGACCGAGGAGGTCGTGCTTCGACAGCTCCGGGCCGGGTTGGCCGGCGTCTCTCCCGGGGAGATGGACGGTCTGGTGGTCGCGTACGAACCGGTCTGGGCCATCGGGACGGGCCGGAACGCGACCGCCGAGGACGCCGCCCGGGTCCACATGGCGCTGCGTGCCGAGGTGTCCCGACTGGGAGGCACCGGCCGGATTCCCATCCTGTACGGGGGCAGCGTCAATCTTGGGAATGCCCTGGGGCTCCTGGCCCAGCCGCAGGTCGATGGCGTACTCGTCGGCGGGGCGAGCCTGGACCCCGACGGCTGGGCGGAGATCGTGGGGATCGGCGGTTGACCCCTCTCCGTCCGACCGGTTATTCTTCCGGACTGTCTCACAACGGAATCGGGTATGTTCGGACTCATTCTCACGCTGCTCATCATTGATGCGCTTCTCCTCTCGGTGGTCGTGCTGCTCCAGGCGGGGCAGGGCGGCGGCCTCGCTGCGCTGGGTGGCGGCGGCGGCACCGAGAGCTTCGTGGGCGGCCGGCAGGCAGTCACCATCCTGACCAGGTCGACCTGGTGGCTCGGTGGCGCCTTCCTCGTGTTGTCACTCATCCTCTCGGTCATGTCCGCCGGCCGTTCGGCGGCGACGTCGGATGTCGAGCGGCTGCTCCAGCAGCAGCAGACGCAGGCGCCGCTGCAGTCGGCCCCGCTGCCCCTCGGCGGCACCGAGGCTGCTCCCCCCATCGGCGAGCCGGCCGCACCAGCCGCCGGCACGCCCGCGGCGCCGCAGCCGCAGCCCCAGCCATAATGCGCGGGTGCGCTGTTCGAGGCGGGGTGGCCGGATGACCGGCCGCCCCGCTTTCGTATTGCTCGAGGACGGAACCTGGTTCAGCGGGTCGCTTGACCATCCGGTGACCGGTGGCTTCGGCGAGGTGGTCTTCACCACCAACATGACCGGATACCAGGAGACATTCACCGACCCGAGTTATCTGGGGCAGATCGTGGTGATGACGGCCCCGATGATCGGGAACTACGGCGTCAACCCCGGCGACATGGAATCCGGCAAGCCGCAAGTCTCCGGGGTCGTGGTGCGGGAACTGGCGAGGCGTCCCTCCAACTGGCAGGCCACCGAGGGGCTGGACCAGTGGCTGGCCAGGCACGAAATCCCGGTGCTCACCGGCGTGGATACCCGCCGCCTGACCCGCCATATCCGCTCAAAGGGAGCGATGCGGGGGGTGATCGCCGAAGGGGAGGCACCGACCGACAGTACCCGGCGGGCCCTGCTCGGCTCGGCCAGCATGGAGGGACTGGACCTGGCCTCCCGGGCGACCGTAACCGAGTCCTATCAGCAGGGTTCGGAAGGCCCCCATGTGGTGGCGTTCGATTTCGGGATGAAGCGGAACATCGTCGAGATGCTGGAGGCCTCCGGTTGCCGGGTGACCGTTGTCCCGGCAGCCACCAGCGTCGAGCAGGTCCTGGCCCTGGCCCCTGACGGTGTCTTTCTCTCCAATGGACCGGGGGACCCGGCGGCGGTCACGTACGCCTTCCCGGTGTTGAAGGCGCTCGCAGAGCGCGGCCTGCCGATGTTCGGTATCTGCTTGGGGCATCAGCTTTTAGGGCTTGCTTTCGGGGCTCGAACGATCAAGCTCCCCTATGGGCACCGGGGAGGGAATCACCCCGTCAAGGACCTGGCGGACGGGCGGGTGCTGATCACCACCCAGAACCACGGCTTCGCGGTGGATGGTGGCGAGGCGGGGATCCCCGGGGCCCCGGATCTGGTGGTCACCCACGTCAATCTCAACGACGGCACAGTGGAGGGGCTCAGGCACCGGACCCTCCCCGTCTTCGCGGTTCAGTACCATCCGGAGGCCGCGCCCGGACCCCACGATGCCTACCCTCACTTTGCCCAGTTTGTCAGGTCCATGACCCCCCGGCCGGCCGACTGACCCCCAACCCATTGACAGACAACAGGTAAGCCCATATTATCGGCCTGTCCGGCGTACACTTACGCCAGCCTCATGAGACCCTCCTGGGGGATGCATGACCAAGGCCGACCTCGTCGAGCAAGTAACCGCCTCGATCGCCCGCACTGCGGGTCCGATGATCTCGAAGAAAGACTGCGCGCGCGTCGTCGATGCGTTCCTGGACGCCGTGAAGGAGGCGCTCAGGGATCAGCACAACATCGAAGTGCGCGGATTCGGCACCTTCAAGATCCGTCGCCGCAAGACGCGAATGGCCCGGAATCCCCGCACCGGCGAGCCGGTGGAAGTTGCGGCGCGTCCGGTGCCTGTCTTCAAGCCCAGCAAGGAGTTGCGCTCCCTCGTCGCCGAGGAGGCGAACGTCTCCTCCTCCGGAGGCCCGGACGACGGCGAGTGATGTGTACACCGTGGTATGCTGGAAGGGCCGCGCCTCGGCGCGGCCCTGTCTTTTTCCTCTAAGTCCTTGCCCAATCCTTCGTTGACCGACTCTTCCACAGTGACCGCATGAGTTCGAGTACAGCTTCAGGTCCTCAGGTGGTGACCATCCGGCTCTTTGCGGCGTACGCCGAGCTGGTGGGATGCGACACCGTGGACATCGCGGTCTCCGCGGGCGCGACCATCGGAGAGCTGCTCAGCGAGTTCCGCAGGCAGGTTCCGGCGGCGGCACCGCTGCCCTCCCGCCTCCTCTGCGCCGTCAACCTGGCGCATGTGCTTCCCTCCCATGTACTTCAGCCTGGTGACGAGGTGGCGATCCTCCCGCCGCTGGCCGGTGGGTGAGATGTCATACCTCACCGACAGCCCGCTGACCATCGAGCCGCTGCTCGACGAGGTGCGAAGCCCCGAGCGGGGCGGTATTGCCTCCTTTCTCGGGGTCGTCCGCTCGGAGCTCGGGGGGCGGGCGGTGCTGCGGCTCGAGTACTCGGCGTATCGGGAGATGGCGGAGGCCGAATGCGCCAGGGTCGTGGCGGAGGCCGAGGCGCGCTGGCCGGTCAAGGTGGGGCTCAGGCATCGCCTCGGCACGCTCGAGGTCGGGGAGACGGCGGTCATCGTGATCGCCGCGGGCGGCCACCGTGACGAGGCCTTCCTCGCCTGCCGGCAGGTCATCGAGGCACTGAAGCGCCGGGTGCCGATCTGGAAGCGCGAGCACTACGCCGATGGCGGGCTCGATTGGGTCGATCCCGGTGCACTGGCCCCGGAGCAGGGGTGACCGTGTCGACTCGAATGATTCCGACCGACCGCCTGCGGCGACCGATGGGCAGCCTGCGGCTCTCCGTGACCGACCGGTGCAACATGCGCTGCCGCTATTGCATGCCGGAGGAGGAATACCGCTGGCTTCCTCGCTCGTCGATTCTCTCGTTCGAGGAACTCGCGAGGCTGACCGCCCTCTTTGCCGGCCTCGGGGCGGGCAAGGTGCGGCTCACCGGTGGCGAGCCCCTGCTCCGACATGACCTGCCTGATCTCATCGGGAAGCTGGCCGCCGTCGATGGGGTCCGTGATCTCGCCCTCACCACGAACGGGATCCTGCTCGCCGAGCGCGCCGCCGCGCTTCGGGCGGCAGGGCTGGGCCGCGTCACCGTCAGCCTCGACACCCTCCGACCGGAACGGATGACGGAGTTCGCGCGGAGCGACCGTCATGCGGATGTGCTCGCCGGGGTGTCGGCGGCGGTTTCGGCCGGGTTCGACTCCGTCAAGATCAACGCCGTGATCATCCGCGGGTACAACGAGGACGAGGTGCTGCCCCTGCTGGCGTTCGCCCGTGCCGAGGGCGTCGAGCTGCGATTCATTGAGTACATGGACGTCGGCGGGGCCACCCGCTGGACCCACGGGCAGGTGGTGTCACAGGCGGAGATCCTGGCCGCGGTCGCGGAAGTCCACGGCCCGGTCACGACGGTGGCGGCGAGGGCCGCGGCACCGGCGGAACGATTTCGGCTCTCCGACGGCACCACCTTCGGCGTCATCGCCTCCACGACCGCGCCGTTCTGCCGCGACTGTGACCGGAGCCGGCTGACGGCCGACGGGACCTGGTATCTCTGCCTGTATGCGACCGACGGCATCAACCTCCGCGATGTCCTGCGCGCCGGGGCGTCGGACGCCGAGTTGACGGACCTGATCCGCGCCGCCTGGGCCGCTCGCGCCGATCGCGGCGCAGAGGAGCGGCTCGCCGTCCCCGGACGGGGTGCCCTCTACCAGGTCGAGACCCTTCGCGCCGATCCGCGGCGCGAAATGCACACCCGGGGCGGCTGATGGTGGCCGGCCCGACCCACGCGCACTCCTGACGGAGCCTTCCGGAGCCACGACCCATGGCCTTGCACGTCGCCCTCATCGAACCTCGCATCCCGCCGAACACCGGTAACATCGCCCGGCTCTGCGCGGCCGCCGCCGTGCCGCTCCACCTGATCGAGCCGCTGGGCTTTTCGATCGATGACAAGGAGGTCCGGCGCGCCGGTCTCGACTACTGGGACAAGGTCGACCTGTGGGTGCACCCTGACTGGTTCGAGTTCCGCGATGCCATGGCGCGGGACCGGTGCCTCTACTTCTCGGCAAACGCCACGCGCGACCTCTCGGAGGCCCCGTTCGCCTGGAACAGCGTGCTGGTCTTCGGGAACGAGACGGACGGCATGCCGGAACGCATCCTGGAAAAGCATCCTGAACGATGCTTTAGGATTCCGATGCCGGGCGAGGTCCGGAGCCTGAATCTCGCCAACGCCGTGAGCGTGGTCCTCTACGAGGGGTTGCGCCGGATCGGGGCACCGGTGCCAGACGAGCTTCCCGCGGTGGAGACGCCTCCGGCGCCGAAGAAGAAGCGGAGCCGTCGCCGGCGCTGAGCCTGCGCGCCCTTTGAGCGGGGCGGGAGGGCCCTTAACTTTCCGGCCTCGCGCACCTTCGTTGACCCTGACCCGGGACTTTCGAGACCATGCTGCAGAAGATCGCCGTCGTCGGCGCCGGACATGTCGGCGCCACCGCCGCCCAGCGACTCGCCGAGAAGCACCTCGCCCGCACCGTCATCCTGATCGACATCGTCGAGGGCATCCCCCAGGGGAAGGGCCTCGATCAGTGGGAGTCGGCGCCGATCGAGGGCTTTGACACCCGCGTCATCGGCAGCAACGGCTACGAGGAGGCGGCCGGCGCCGAGGTCTTCGTCGTCACCGCCGGCATCGCCCGGAAGCCGGGGATGAGCCGCGACGACCTCGTCAAGACGAACGCGGGCATCGTCGGGTCGGTGGCGCGCGACATCAAGCGCGTGGCGCCCAAGAGCATCATCGTCGTCGTCTCCAACCCGCTCGACGTGATGTGCCACGTGGCGATGAAGGAGTCGGGCTTCCCGCGCGAGCGCGTCCTCGGCATGGCCGGTGTGCTCGACACGGCGCGCTACCGCTCCTTCCTGGCCGAGGCCGCCGACGTGTCCGTCGAGGACATCCAGGCGATGGTGCTCGGCGGGCACGGCGACACGATGGTGCCGCTGATTTCGTACACCACGGTGTCCGGCATCCCGATCACCCAGCTCATCGCGCAGGACATCCTCGACGCCATCGTGGACCGGACGCGCAAGGGCGGGGCGGAAATCGTCGGGCTGCTCAAGACCGGGTCGGCGTACTACGCGCCCTCGGCGGCCGCGGTGCAGATGGTGGAGGCGATCGCGCTCGACAAGAAGCGCATCCTCCCCTGCTCGGCCTGGCTGACCGGCGAGTACGGGCTGAACGACGTCTTCTGCGGCGTGCCATGCAAGCTGGGACGCAACGGTCTCGAGGGCATCATCGAAGTCATCCTGACCGACGCGGAACGAAAGGACCTGCACGCGTCCGCCGACGCGGTGCGCGAGACGATCCAGGCCCTCGGATGAGCACGCCACTCGGGTTTGCGCAGTCGACCGTCGGGCGGAAGGTCATCATGGCGCTGACCGGACTGCTGCTGGTCGGCTTCGTGATGGGGCACATGGCGGGCAACCTGCTGGTGTTCAACGGGCCCGAGGCGATCAACGGCTGGGGGGCGCTCCTCAAGCGAAGCGCCCTCGTGCTCTGGACGGTGCGGATCACGCTGCTGGTGGCCGTGGGGCTGCACATCTGGGCCGCGCTGACGCTGACCCGGCTGAACCAGGCCAGCCGCCCGGTCGACTATGCGCGGCGGGTGCCGCAGGCCTCCACGCTGGCGGCCCGCCTGATGCGGATCGGCGGGGTCCTCCTGCTCGCGTTCATCGTCTTCCACCTCCTCCACCTGACGACCGGCACCATCCATCCCGGCTACGAATTCAGCCACACCGACGTGTACGGCAACGTGGTGAGCTCCTTCCAGGTGCCGTGGGTGGCGCTCTTCTACATCGTGGCGATGGTGGCCCTCCTCGGGCACCTGACGCACGGCATCTGGAGCTTCTTCCAGACGATGGGATGGTCGCATCCCCGGCTGGACACGATCCGGCGGACGATCGCCACCGTCATCGCGCTCATGGTGTCGCTGGGCTTCATCGCGATTCCGGCGGCGATTCTCGGGGGGGTGCTGCGGTGACCATGGAGCTGAAGGCGAACATCCCCGCCGGCGACCTGGCCGACATGTGGGAACGCCACAAGTTTGACATGAAGCTGGTGAGCCCGGCCAACAAGCGGAAGCACACCGTCCTGATCGTGGGCTCCGGCCTGGCCGGCGGTGCCGCCGCCGCGACACTCGGCGAGCTCGGCTACAACGTCCACTGCTTCTGCTACCAGGACTCCCCGCGCCGCGCCCACAGCATCGCGGCCCAGGGCGGGATCAACGCGGCCAAGAACTACCCGAACGACGGGGACAGCGTCTGGCGGCTCTTCTACGACACCGTCAAGGGCGGCGACTTCCGTGCGCGCGAGGCCAACGTCTATCGCCTGGCCCAGGTGAGCGTCAACATCATCGACCAGTGCGTGGCGCAGGGGGTGCCGTTCGCGCGGGAATACGGCGGCCTGCTGGCCAACCGGTCCTTCGGCGGCGCCCAGGTGTCCCGGACCTTCTATGCCCGCGGCCAGACCGGGCAGCAGCTCCTCCTCGGCGCCTACAGCGCCCTGGAGCGGCAGGTCGCGGCCGGGACCGTCGACATGCACCCGCGCACCGAAATGCTCGACCTCATCGTCATCGACGGGCAGGCCCGCGGCATCGTGACGAGGGACATGGTGACGGGTGCCATCGAGACCTGGTTCGGGGACGCGGTGGTGCTGGGGACCGGCGGGTACGGCAACGTCTTCTACCTGTCGACCAACGCGAAGGGCTGCAACGTCACGGCCACCTACCGGGCCTACAAGCGCGGCGCGGCCTTCGCCAATCCCTGCTTCACCCAGATCCACCCGACCTGCATTCCGGTGGCCGGCGAGCATCAGTCGAAGCTCACGCTCATGAGCGAGTCGCTCCGGAACGACGGCCGCGTGTGGGTGCCGAAGCGGCAGGGTGACACCCGCGCCCCCGGCGACATTCCCGAGGCGGAGCGGGACTACTACCTCGAACGGAAGTACCCGAGCTTCGGCAACCTCTCCCCGCGCGACATCGCCTCGCGCGCGGCCAAGGAGGCCTGCGACGACGGGCGGGGGGTCGGGCCCGGTGGCCGGGGCGTCTACCTCGACTTCGCCGACGCCATCAAGCGCCTCGGCGAGGACACCATCCGGGAGCGCTACGGCAACCTCTTCGAAATGTACGAGCGGATCACCGACGAGAACCCCTATCGCGTGCCGATGCGGATCTATCCCGCGGTGCACTACACGATGGGCGGGCTCTGGGTCGACTACAACCTGATGGGCACCATCCCCGGGCTGTTCGTCATCGGCGAGGCGAATTTCAGCGATCATGGCGCCAACCGGCTCGGAGCCAGCGCCCTGATGCAGGGCCTGGCCGACGGCTATTTCGTCCTGCCGGCCACGATCGGGAACTATCTCGGGGGCCGGAAATTCGCGGCCGTGGACGCCTCGCACGCGGAGGCGCGCGCCGCGGTCGCCCAGGTCAAGGACCGGGTGGCCCGCCTGCTCGCCGTCCAGGGCACGCGCACCGTGGACTCGTTCCACCGGGAGCTGGGCAAGCTGCTCTGGGAGCACTGCGGCATGGCCCGCAACGCGGACGGGCTGCGCACGGCCCTGCAGCGGATCCCCGAACTGCGTGCGGAGTTCTGGCGCGACGTGAAGGTTCTCGGCACCGGCGAGGAGCTGAACCAGTCGCTGGAGAAGGCGGGTCGCGTGGCGGACTACATGGAATTCGCCGAATTGATGTGCCGGGATGCCCTGGAGCGCAACGAGTCATGCGGTGGCCATTTCCGCACCGAGTACCAGACCCCGGAGGGGGAGGCGAAGCGCGACGACGAGCACTATGCCTACGTGGCGGCATGGGAGTACGCGGGCGATGGCGTCCCTCCGATCCTCCGCAAGGAGCCGCTCGAGTACGAGCACGTCAAGCTCGCCACCCGGAGCTACAAGTGATGAACCTGACTCTGAAGGTGTGGCGGCAGCCGAGCGGCGAGGCCAGGGGCCGGCTGGTGAGTTATGCGGCGCAGGGCATCAGCGCCGACATGTCCTTCCTCGAGATGCTGGACGTCGTGAACGAAGGGCTCATCGAGAAAGGCGAGGAGCCGATCGCCTTCGATCACGACTGTCGCGAGGGGATCTGCGGCTCGTGCGGCGTGATGATCAACGGCATGGCCCACGGACCGATGGCGGGCACCGCCACCTGCCAGCTCCACATGCGCAGCTTCCAGGACGGCGACACGATCGTGGTGGAGCCCTGGCGGGCCCGGGCCTTCCCGGTCCTGCGCGACCTCGTCGTGGACCGGTCGCCGCTCGACCGAATCATGCAGGCCGGCGGCTTCGTCAGCATTGCGACCGGCAATGCGCCGGACGCGCACGCCATCCTCGTGCCCAAGGAGGCCGCCGAACTGGCGATGGACGCCGCCCAGTGCATCGGGTGCGGTGCCTGTGTCGCGGCCTGTCCGAACGCCTCGGCCATGCTTTTCACGGCCGCCAAGGTCTCGCACCTGGGCCTTCTGCCGCAGGGCCAGCCGGAGCGGGATCGTCGCGCGCTCGGGATGGTGACCCAGATGGACCTCGAAGGCTTCGGCGGGTGCACCAACTACGGGGAGTGCACCACCGCCTGCCCGAAGGGGATCAGCCTCGAGAACATCGCCCGGATGAATCGCGATTTCCGGACCGCGGCGCTCCGCGCCCGGCCCGAGTCGGCGGGGGCGGGGGGCGCGCCCTGATCCGGCGCCTCCTCGCCCTGGCCGTGCTGCTCGCCGCCCTGCCCGCCACGTTGCGCGCGCAGGGCGGTTCGCCCTCCGCCACCCTCGCCGCCCGCGGCATCCTCGTCGGCACCTGGGTGAGCCGGACGCCGCTGGGTGGTGACCAGGCCGAGGTCCGGCTGGTCCAGCCGATGCTGATGGCCCACGCCACGGCGTACGACCGGCACTTGCGCGTCACGGGGACGGTGGACTTCGAGGCGTGGACCATTCCGGACGGCGAATTGACGATCGGGATGTGGGGCGAGGGGTTCGTCGACCGGCGTCATCCGCACACGATCATCCACGAACTGGTGGCCTCCGGCGTCGGACAGGTCGGGTCGGCGACGGTTTCCCTCAGCGGCGGGAAGGGATTCGCCGCCTTCGGCAGCGACGACCCCGCCAATCGCCTCACCCTGCGGTATCCGGTCAACCATCACTGGAGCCAGCTCCTGGAGCGGGCGGTGCTGACCGGCGGCGTGCTCACCGGACCGGTGATGCTCGAGGTCTCCCTCTTCAACGGAGACGAACCCGCCTACCCGGAGCAGGCACCCAACTTCGGCCGGTTCGGTGACTCGTGGTCGACTCGTCTCACGGTCTTCCCTGTGCACGGCCTGCAGGTCGAGGCGTCCTACGCCTCAGTGCAGTCACCGGAACACCGGGACGGCTCCGGGACCGGACAGGACAAGTGGCACGCCTCGGGGCAATGGACGCGCCCCCTCGCCGGGCGTCCGTTCTATGCGATGGCCGAGTGGGCCCGCACCACCGAGGGCGATGGGTTGTTCTCCTACCAGTCGCTGCTCGCCGAGGGATCGTGGGACGTCGGCCGGACGCGGCTCTATTACCAGTTCGAGCGCACCGACCGCCCCGAGGAGGAGCGGATCTTCGGCCAGCCGACCCGCAGTATCCGGCCGCACATCGAGGATGCCACACTCGGCACCACGACGTGGACCCTGAATACGGCGGGGGCGGGGTACGACCTCACCGCCGGTGGCGGTGACCTGCGGTTGCGGCCCTTCGTCGAAGTGTCGTATGCCTCGGTGGCCCTGTCCGGTCCCGGTGTCTTCGACCCGGTCGCGTGGTATGGCGGCACCGATTTCTGGGGGGTGAGTCTTGGCGTGACCGTCGGGCTGGGGAGGACGGCGTTCACGCACCTGATGGGCCGGTACGGCGTTGCGGAGGACGCGATGGAGCGGACCCGCGCCCCACATCACCACTGAGGCATGGACATGCAAATCATCCGGCGGATGCTGGTGGCCTGCACCGCCGCCCTCCTCTTCCTTCCTGGCTGCGGCGGCTCGGACAGCAGCACCGGGCCGACCCCGACCCGGGTCATTGCCGTCGCGAGCGGTGACGGCGAGACGGCGGTGGTGGTCGGATCGGTCACCCTGGGCGCGCGCCTGACCGATGGCGCAGGCGCGCCGGTGCAGGGGGCCGAGGTCACCTGGTCGGTCGTATCCGGTGGGGGGTCCATCAACCCGACCAGCACGACCGACGCCGCCGGCGTCGCCACCGCCACCTTCGCGCTGGGGCAGGTGGCAGGCCCGCAGCGGGCCCGCGCGACCGCGAGTGGCGTGAGCAGCCCGGCGGCGTTCACCGTGACGGCCGTGGCCGGTCCCGCCAGCCAGCTGACGAAGAGCACGGGTGACGGCCAGAGCGGGTACGCCGGCTCGCCGCTGGCGCTTCCGTACGCCGTGCTGGCGCAGGACCAGTACAACAACCCGGTGGCCGGAGTGACGGTCAACTGGACGGTCACCTCTGGGGGCGGATCGCTCTCCGCCCCCACGAGCGTCACGTCGACCGCGGGGGCGGCCACCGTCGTTCACACCCTGGGGCCGTCCGTGACCGCCCAGACGGTGACGGCGGCCGCCCCCTCGATCGCGGGCTCCCCGGTGACCTTCAGCTCGACGGGTGCCGTGGGCATTCAACTGGTCAGCACCGTGCCCGTCCCTGCGAACTACGGGCTGCACGACACCTACGTCCGCGACGGGCTCGCGTTCCTCTGCGTGTGGGACGAAGGCATTTTTATCTATGACATCGGCAACGGGGTGGCCGGCGGAACCATCACGGCGCCGAGATTCGTCAGTTCCGTCAAGACCGCGGGCGGAAATGTGCACAACGCCTGGTGGTACCACGCCCCGGGCGGCTCGAAGCGCTATCTGTTCGTCGGTGAGGAAGGGCCGGGGAGCGTCGGCTCCGCCAGCTCGGGATCGATCCACGTCGTCGACGTGTCGAACCTCGCCGCCCCCGTCGAGGTGGGTTCCTACACGCTGGCCGGGGCCGGTGCCCACAATGTCTGGGTGGACGAAGTCAACGAGATCCTCTACGCCGCCTTCTACAACGGGGGAGTCGTGGCGCTCGACGTCTCGGGCACCCTCCCGGCCAACCTCGCGACCCGCGAACTCGCGCGTATCAGGCCCGGCGGCGACGGGAACACCTATGTCTGGGGGGTCATGCAGTATCAGGGTGACATCTACGCCTCCGACATGCTGAGCGGCTTCTGGCGCCTCCGGTATGCGGCCGGGTCGTTCTCGATCGTCGGCGGCGGCAACAATGTCCCCGAGCGGTACACCTCCGATCTCTGGGCGCACAATGGCTACGGCTATACCGGAGGGTGGGGATACCGCGGTGCGCAGGCGGGGAACGCGCTGAAGGTCTGGCAGCTCGGCACCGGGGCGCCGGCCCTGGTGGACTCGGTCATCACGAGCGGCATCACCACGGTCAGCGACGTGCAGGTGAGCGCCGACGGGAAGCTGCTGGTGTTCAGCACCGAGAACGGGCCGAATGCGGGCCTGCACGTCCATTCGCTCGCCGGCTCACCAGGCCATCCGACACCCCTGACGAGGTACCTGGTCTCCCAGGGGCTGCACACCGCCACCGTGGAAACCATTGCCGGCCGAACCTACGTCTTCGCCGCGCGGAACCCGGCCAGCCCCGCGCTCCTCATCTTCGATATCACGTCGCTCACCCCCTGACCCATCCGGGTCCCTCCCCGCTCGCTCGTCGCGGTCCTGCCCCCGTCGCTACGGCGTCGGGGGCGGCACCTGTCCCGTCTGGTTGTTGCCGCGATTGACGTCGGGAAAGACCTCACCCGGGTCGATGACGACCCCGGTGACCCGCCGTCCCGGCACGACGAGCACGAAGCTGTCGCCGGCGTACCAGATCTCGACCGGGAGCCGACGCTGTTCCGGCGGGGCCCCGTCGGAGTAGAGGGTCAGGTCCACCGGCATCACCATGGGGCCGACATTCTGCAGGAACACTCGTGAGGAGGGGGCGCCCTGGCGCTCGGAGACGCGGATCGAATCGACCGCCTGGTCGAGCGTCTCCGTCGTGTAGAACCAGGACCGCCAGAACCAGCTGAGGTCCTCGCCGACGCCATCCTCGATCGTGCGGAAGAAGTCGGCGGGGGTCGGGTGCCTGAACGCCCAGCGCCGGATGTACTCCCGGAAGGCGGGGTCGAAGCGATCGGGGCCGAGCACCTGCTCGCGCAGCACGATCAGGCCGAGGCCGGGCTTGTTGTACGCCGCGTGGCCGAGGACCGGGCCGGGCGTGCGGTCGGCGGGGAGCATGACCGGGACCTCGCGGCCCGAGAGCGCGTAGCCGACATAGACCTTGGCGTTGCCACGGCGGTTGGCTGCGTCGGGGAACTTGAGGCGCCAGTTGTAGTAGTTCATGAAGGTGTTGAAGCCTTCATCCATCCACGGATAGAGCCGCTCGTTGCTGCCCACCACCATGGGGAACCAGGTGTGGCCGAATTCGTGGTCGGTGACGCTGTAGAGCGCCTGCGCGTTCGTGCGATTTCCGCAAAAGACGATCATCGGGTATTCCATGCCGCCTTCGGGCCCGTTCACATTGATGGCGACCGGGTAGGGGTACGGAAACCACTGCGTCGAGTACTGCTCGATCGCGAACTTCGCGTACTGGCTCGACTCCTTCCAGATGGAATCGGCGGACGGCGGATAGAGGCTCATCGCGAGGGTCTTGCCCCCGTTGACGCTCACCGCGTCCCACACGAAGTGCCGCGCGGCGGCCCAGGCGAAATCCCGGACGCTGTCGGCCTGGAACCGCCAGGTCAGCATGCCGGAGGCGGGGGTGGGCCGGGAGGCCGGGTTCGCGATCTCCTCGACGCCACGAATGACGACGGTGGCCTCGCTGCTGCGCGCCTGCGCCAGTCGCGACCGCTGGGTGGCGGTCAGGACCTCGGCGGGATTCTGGAGCACGCCGGTGGCACCGACGATCATGTTCGCCGGGACGGTCAGGCTCACGTCGAAACTGCCGTATTCGAGATAGAACTCGCCCTGGCCCAGGTACTGCTCGGTGTTCCAGCCACGCACGTCGTCGTATACCGCCATGCGGGGATACCACTGCGCCACCTCGAACACATAGCTCCCGTCCACCATCTCGATCCCCATGCGGTTGGTGATCGTGGTGTCGAACGGAAAGGACCAGCCCAGTTCCAGCGTGACGCGGCCCCTGGGCGGCAGCGGGTGGGGCAGGTTGACGCGCATCATCGTCCCGTTCACCAGGTGGGGTGCGTCCTGGGCCGGGCCGGCGGCCCGCGTGCCGCTCGCGGGGGAGCCGACCGCGACCCGGGTCAGCGTGACGCCGCCGTCCGCGCCGCGCGGACCGAACCGGGTGTTCGGCGGCATCATCGCCGTGCCCCGGCTGGCCTGGCTGAAGACGTTCTGGTCGAGCTGCAGCCAGACGTACCGCAGGCTGTCCGGGGAG
>JAHECL010000158.1 GCA_024641745.1 Gemmatimonadota bacterium
TTCTGGCTATGCATTCACCTTCAGTTGCCTGGGCTCCCATGCGCGCACTCGTCAAAACCGCCCCCGGCACCGGCATGGAGCTGCGGGACGTGCCCGTCCCCGCCTGCGGTCCCAACGACGTCCTGATCCGCGTCCACCACGCCGGCGTCTGCGGCACCGACCTCCACATCTGGGAGTGGGACGCGTGGGCCAGCAACCGGCTCAAGCCCCCGGTGGTCATCGGCCACGAATTCGCCGGCCGGATCGAGAAGATGGGGCCGGAGGCGGAGGCGGAGGGGCTGCTCGACGTCGGCGATCTCGTGACCGCCGAAGGACACATCATCTGCGGGCACTGCCTGCAGTGCCGCACCGGCAACGGGCACCTCTGCCAGCGCACCTCGATCATCGGTGTGGACCGCGACGGCGCCTTCGCCGACTACATCGCGATGCCGGCCTCCAACGTGATGAAGCTCGGCGGGATCCCCACCGAGATCGGCGCCATCATGGACCCGATGGGCAACGCCTTCCACACGGTGCTCGAGGGTGACGCCGTCATCGGAAGCGCGGTCCTGATTCTCGGCTGCGGCCCGATCGGGTGCTTCGCCGCGGGCGTGGCGCGAGCCGCCGGCGCCTCGCTGGTCATCGCCAGCGACTTCAACGACAAGCGGCTCGGCATCGCCACGGCGATGGGCGCGCACGTGACCCTGAACCCCGGCCGGGACGATGTCAGCACCCGGATCCGTGAGTTGACCCAGGGCGACGGGGTGGACCTCGTCTGCGAGATGAGCGGGCATCCGGCGGGGCATGCGCAGGCGTTCGCCGCCGCGCGGCTGGGCGGCCGGGTCAACCTCCTCGGCACACCGAGCAGGACGACCGAGGTGAACTTCGCCCGCGACATCATCTTCAAGGGGCTGACGCTCTACGGGGTGACCGGCCGCAAGATGTACCACACCTGGCACGTGATGCAGCGCTACCTCCGCGCCGGCCAGCTCGACCCGATGCCGGTCGTGACGCACCGCTTCCCGCTCGAGCAGATCGCCGACGCGATCCAGGTCATCAAGGATGGCCAGGCGGGGAAGGTCATCCTGGAGATCGGATCGTGAGCAATTCCCTCGACACCCGGATCCACGCCGAACTGGCACAGTTCAAGCGCGACGGCGTGTACAAGCGGCTCAACTACCTGGCCAGCCCGCAGGACGCCCGCGTGGAGATGGAGGGCCGGGGCTCCGTCATCATCCTCTCGTCCAACAACTACCTCGGGCTCTCCAACGAGCCGTCGGTGGTGGCGGCCGGCAAGGCGGCCCTCGACCGGTACGGGGCCGGCACCGGGTCGGTCCGGTTCATCTGCGGCACCTTCGCAATCCACCGGGAGCTCGAGGCGGCGTGCGCGCGGCTGGTGGGGACCGATGCGTCGCTCAGCTTCGTGAGCTGCTGGAACGCGAACGAGGCGGTGCCGGGCACCCTCCTGACCGAGCACGACCTGATCCTCAGCGACCAGCTCAATCACGCGTCGATCATCGACGGACTCCGGCTGGCCAAGTCCATCACCAAGTGCCAGACCGGGGTGTACCGGCACGGCGACCTCGACGATCTCCGCGCCAAGCTGGCCGCGGCCACCGACCGCCGGGTCAAGATGGTCATCACCGACGGGGTCTTCTCGATGGAGGGCGCCATCGCGAAGCTGCCCGACATCGCGACCATCTGCCGCGAACACGGTGCCGTCCTGGTGGTGGACGACTCCCACTCCACCGGCGTGCTTGGCAGGACGGGCCGCGGGACCGCCGAGCACTTCGGCATGGTGGGCCAGGTGGACATCATCACCTCCACGCTGGGCAAGGCGCTGGGCGGGGCGGCGGGTGGCTTCGTGGCCGGCTCCGCCGCACTCTGCGACTACCTGACCCAGCGGGCCCGGCCCCAGCTCTTCTCCAACGCCCTGCCGGCCACCGTGGCGGGGAGCGCGCTGGCCAGCATCGAGTTCCTCGAGGCCCATCCGGAGCGGGTCACCCGCCTCCGCGAAAATGCCACCTATTTCCGGGAACAGCTCCTCGGACTCGGCTTCGCGCCCCTCGCCGGCGAGACACCGATCATCCCGGTCATCCTGGGGGAAACCTCGGCCGCCATCCGGATGAGCGACATGCTGCTGGATGAAGGGGTCTTCGTGACGGGGTTCGGATTCCCGGTCGTCCCACAGGGCCAGGCCCGGGTCCGCTGTCAGGTCTCCGCGGCCCACACCCGGGCGGATCTCGACGAGGCGCTGGCCGCCTTCAAGAAGGTGGGGACGAAGCTGGGCCTCATCTAGGCAAGGCCTTTGCCTGAGGCGACTTGCAACCCCCCACTCACCCTGCAATCCGGGGGGGCCCGTCCCGACCATCCGGCGGCCCCAAATCCCCTACCAATCTGCCCGAGATGACCGAGGCCAACCTCTTGGGGTCTAGTGTTTTAGGACGGTATTTCCTATCTTGGTGGCACCCGTCTCCATATCGACCCGCCTGCGGGGGCAAGGATTTTGCCCTTCCAGTGACGCTAATCGCCGTGCTGTGACCGGCCCTCGCCGTTCTTGGGGCCGATTCTTCCAGGAGGCAGACTGATGCGTGTGCTCACCCGTGCCCTTGCGACGCTCGGCCTGGCAGTTCTTGCCGGTGCATCCTCGCTTAGCGCCCAGAACGCCGGCGTGGGGTCAAATCGCTTCTACATCGGTGCCTCCGCCGGCGGAATGAGTTTCGCCACGGAAGCGCAGACCCGCGGAACGATCCCGATGGCGGGCGGCAACGCGCTGATCACCGCCAAGCGGGCGGCCCTGCTCCTCGGCTACGACCTGGGCCTGGGCAGCGGCGAGACGGCCTCGATGGTCGATCCCGTTGATCTCTCGGTACGGGACGTCACCTTCGACAACATCAATCGCTTCTACTTCATGCTGATGGCCTATCCGCTGAAGTCCCACATCCAGCCGTTCATCGGCATCGGGTGGGGCATCCAGACGCTCTCCAGCGTCCAGGTGCAGGGGACGTTCGCCGACGCCGAGACCGAGGCCCTGAACCAGAGCCAGGCCGAGGACTTCGGCAGCACCGGCTTCATGCAGGCGACGGCGGGCATCGAGGTGCGGGTCGGCGTCGTGAACCTCTTCGGCTCGGTCTCTGCATCGACCGCCGCCAACGACTACGACCTGATCCAGGGCTCGGTCTACACCGGCCAGGCGGGCCTCCGCATCAGCCTCGGCAAGTCGCGCGACGACATCGACTGACCCTTCGCGGCCCCGGCCGCCGGATACCATACCTGTACAAAGCGGGCGCACTCGAGAGTGCGCCCGCTTTGTGTTGGTCCCACCCTGCGGTCATTCCGCCTTCTTGGCCCGCGGCTTCCTCGGCGCCCGCTTCTTGACCGGAGAGCCGGCGGCCTTGTCGTCGGCCGGATTCTCCCCACCGTCCTTCTTCGCGCCCTTCGTCGCCCTGGCCGCCTTCGCGGACTTCTTGACCGGGTCGCCGCTGCCCCGCTTTCCCGACTCGTCGTCATCCACCACGACGACTCCCACCATCGGGATTTCCGGCTTCTGGGTCCCGATCCGGGAACCACGGCGGTAGCGCACCGGGGCCGCTGCGGTGACCGCCGCGGGGGCGGACTTCGCCGACGGGGCACTGTCCGCAGAGGCAGCCACCGCATCAACCGCGGGAGACGCCCTGGGGGCGGGCCGCTGACGGGGCACCGCGATATCGGTCGGATGGACCGACACCTCGTAAGTGTCGTCGCCGGTCTTCCGGACGTCGGCCACCTCGGCGTCATTGGCCTGGCGGAGCAGCTTGGCGAAACGCCCCTCCTCGAGCAGGGCGTCCTCCCGCCCATGGAGGGCGGCCATCCGGGCGCGCAGCGTCTCGTGCGCGACGGGATTGGTGATTTCCGCGAGCACCTGCGCCAGGAGCTGGAACGCCGAGGCGAGGGACAGCGTCTTCGGGCTGGACGCCGCCGCCGCCGCGGTGCCTTCGGCGCTGCCACGGCCCCGTCCTCCGCGGCCGCGCCGCCTCCCCCTGCCCTTCTTTTCCTCGCCCGTGGCGGCCTCTGCCTTGGGCGCCGCCGGTGCGGCGGTCGCGGGGCCCCTGCCGCCGCCCCGCCGCCCCGGTTCGGTCTTCTTCGGCTCCACCCC
>JAHECL010000055.1 GCA_024641745.1 Gemmatimonadota bacterium
CTGGCGCTGGCGGCGGGGTTCGCCATCGGCGGGCGCCGGGCGGCTCCCGGCAGCGTGGGCCCGGACCAGGTGGTGCGGGCCTCCCTCACACTCGGCGACAGCGTCGTCGTCCGGTCGATCGCCACGATGCGGCTCGCCATCGATCCGGCCGGCCGGCGCATCGCCTTCGTGGGCCCGGACGGGAACGGGGACCAGCTCTGGGTGCGGGAGCTGGACCAGCCGGTGGCACATCCGCTCCCCGACACCAAGGGCGCCTTCGCCCCCTTCTTCTCGGCCGACGGCCAGTCGATCGGGTTCTACACCTCCGTGGGCGGGCCGACGAAACTCATGGTCACCACCATCGCCGGCGGCGTGCCGCGTCAGGTGGCGGATTCGGTCCCGGACTACGGCGGGGGGTCGTGGGGCGACGACGGCAACATCTACTTCACCACGTCTGCCCGGGGGCTGGCGCGGGTGCCGGCGGCGGGCGGCGCCGTCGTCACGATCTCGCGCATCGACTCCACCGGCCTGGCGAAGGAACACGACTTCCCCGATGTCCTTCCCGGGAGTCGGCACGCCCTGGTGATGCTGTGGAGAGGCTCGGCCGGCTCCAACCACATCGGCCTGGTGGACCTCACGAACGGGGAGGTCACCGACCTGACCGAGGGCACCTATGCCCGCTACGCCGCCCCCGGCTTCCTGGTCATCGGCATGGCGGACGGGCAGCTGCGGGTGGCGCGGTTCGACGCCCGGAAGGGCCGTCTCACCAGCACGCCGGTGCCGGTCCTGCAGGGAGTGCAGCGGGAGACCACCAATGGGACCATCCAGTTTACCGTGTCGGCCACCGGGACCCTGGTCTACGCCGCCGACGCCGGTGACAAGGACGGTCTCCGCTGGGTCAGCCGGACCGGCGTCGAGACGCCGGTGGACAGCACGTTGAAGGGCATCTTTCCCAACCTGGCGCTTTCCCCGGATGGCCGGCAGATCGCGGTGACCCAGGGCATCGGCGGGGAGACACAGGTCTGGATCATGCAGCTGAACACAGGGACCTTCAGCCGGCTCTCCTTCGACGTGGTGAACGCCGACCGCCCGGCCTGGACGCCCGATGGAAGCCGGGTGGCCTTCCTCGCCACCCGCGACGGGCGGCGCAGCGCCTGGACCCGCCGGGCGGACGGGATCGGCACCGCACAACCCGCGGTGCCGGGTAACACCCGGCTGGACGAGATCCTCTTCGACCCGTCCGGGCGCTACACCGTGCTGCGCACCGAGGGGACGGCGGATGGCACCCGCCACCTCCTGGTGGTCGAGAACGGCAAGGACACCGTCCCGAGGACGCTGATCGAGTCCCCCTACGATCATTTCGCGCCGACGCTCTCGCCCGACGGACGCTGGCTTGCTTACGTGTCGCAGGAGTCGGGGTCGCCGGAGGTGTACGTGCGGCCCTTCCCCAACGTCGGCGACGCCCGGTATGCCGTCTCGGCGGGAGGGGGGCAGGAGCCGCTCTGGCGGCGGGACGGGAAGGAACTGTTCTACCGGACCGCACGCGGCGACATGTTTGCCGTTCCCGTCACGCCCGGCACGGCGTTCGTCCACGGCATCCCGCAACTGCTCTTCACCAACGGGAGCCTCTCGCCCGACAGCTACCATCGCGCCTATGACGTCAGCCCCGACGGGACCCGCTTCCTGATGATCAACAGCGGCGGGGGCGATGCGCTGAGCCTGCAGGTCATCTTCAACTGGCGGACCGAGCTCGAGCGGCTGGGAGAAGCGGCACCGTGACCGACCCGCTGGCCCGCCTCGCCGCCGCCCTGGCCGACCACTACCGGATCGAGCGGGAGCTCGGCGCGGGCGGGATGGCGACGGTGTACCTCGCCGAGGACCTGAAGCACGACCGCAAGGTCGCGATCAAGGTACTGCGCGAGGACCTCTCCGCCTCGCTGGGCAAGGAACGCTTCCTTCGCGAGATCAAGGTCGCCGCAGGGCTGCAGCATCCGCACGTGCTGCCGCTCTACGACTCCGGCGAGGCGGACGGCCTCCTCTTCTACGTGATGCCGTTCGTGGATGGCCTGTCCCTGCGCGAGCGGCTGGCCAGGGAAGGCGAGCTCCCGATCGACGAGGCGGTGCGCATCCTCCGCGACATCGCCGACGCCCTCTCCGAGGCGCACAAGCACGGGATCGTGCACCGCGACCTGAAGCCCGAGAACGTGATGCTGCGCGGACGGCACGCGCTGGTCACCGACTTCGGCGTGGCGAAGGCGCTGAGCGAGGCCACCGGACGGCAATCGATCACGACGGTGGGGATTGCCCTCGGCACGCCGACCTACATGGCGCCGGAGCAGGCGGTGGCCGACCCGATGGTGGACCACCGCGCCGACCTCTACGCCTTCGGTGTGGTCGCCTACGAGCTGCTCGCGGGCACGCCCCCGTTCACCGGCATGAATCCCCAGCAGGTCCTCGCCGCGCACGTGACGGCGGCGGCGGAGCCGATCGGGGCGCGCCGGACCATGCCGACCACGCTCTCGACCCTGGTCATGCGGTGCCTCGAGAAGAAGCCCGCCGACCGCTGGCAGAGCGCGGAGGCGCTGATCCCGCAGCTCGAGGCGGTCCTCACGCCGAGCGGCGGGATGACCCCCACCGCGACGCAGCCGGTGCGCATGGAGCGCCGTGCGCTGCCCGCGCGCCGCATCCTGGCCGGGGTGGTCGCTGCCGTGGTCCTCGCGGCCGCCGGCTTCGCCCTCTGGAACCGGACACCGACCACCGGCGCCTTACTCGATGCGAACCTGATTGCCGTCTTCCCCTTCCGGGTCACCAGTGCCGACGGATCGCTCGACTACCTCGGCGAGGGCATGGTCGACCTCCTGGCGGCGATGTACACCGGCGAGGGGGGCCCCCGCGCCATTGACCCGCGCACCGCGCTGGCGGCGTGGAAGCGGCACGGCGGCGGCGAGCAGGCGGAGGCGGCGGGACCGGCGGCGGCGCGAGACCTGGGAGCCGGGCAATATCTCCTCGGCAGCGTGGTAGGGACCGGAGGCCGCATGGTCATGAGTGCATCGGTGGGCCGGCCCGGCGAAGATGGCGCGACCATCCAGGCCAGGGTTGAGGGGCCGACGGACAGCCTGTCGAGCCTGCTGGATGCGCTGGTGGGACAGCTCCTGGTGCGGACCGCAGGGCTCACCAGCGAGCGAGCGGTGGCGCTCTCGCCCTCGCTCGAGGCGACCCGCGCCTACGTGGCGGGGCGGGCCGCCAACCGGCGGGGCGACTGGGAGGACGCGGCGGTGCACTTCCAGCGCGCCATCGCGCTCGACTCCTCCTTCACGCTGGCCGCCCTCGGCCTCTTCGAGGCCCTCGCGTGGAGCGCGACAGGCGAACTCATGAATGTGCGCGTCCAGGAGCTGGCGTGGGACAATCGGAGCTCGCTGAGCCTCAGGGACCAGGCGGTCCTGGCGGGATACACCGGCGGGAACGGCCCCGCCCCTCACAGCCAGGCGGATGCCCTCAAGGCATGGGAATCCGCGGTGAACCAGTTCCCGGACCTGACCGACGCGTGGTACTGGCTCGGCGAGGCCTACGTTCACTACGGCAGGATGCTCGGAATCGCGGATTACCAGGCGCGTGCACGACAGGCGCTCGAGCGGGCCTCCTCGCTCGACCCCGACATGGCGGCCCCGCTTTTCCACCAGGTCGAAATGGCGTCCGACCGCCATGACACCGCCGGGGCGCGGCAGCTGCTCGCCCGGATCATCGCGCAGGACTCGACCTCGGACGCCCGGGGCATCCTGGAGTTCAGGGTGGCGGAGGGTGTCGGCGACTCCGCCGAGGTCGCCGCCGCGCTGGAGCGCTTGGCGAGCACGCGAAACCGCAGCGCGCATTGGGTAGCCCTCGATGAGGTCGAGCGGGGGCGCGGCCAGGCACTGTTCGATACCCTCTTCACCCTGGCCGATCACGCCGCCACCTCCGATGCCCTGCGGAAGCGGGCCGCCGCGAACCGCATCCGCGTACTGATGGCCCTTGGGCGGCCGGCGGAGGCCGCGGCCCTGGCCCGGCAGCGAGGGGCGTGGGATGATCCGACGGCGGTCATGGCGGTGCTCTACCAATCGGCGCCACCGGAAGAGGCCGCCGCTGCCGTTCGGCGTCTGACAGCGCTCGCCGAGGCGCCGCCGGCCGACACCCCCCCTGCCCGGCGGGCACAGAATCAAGCGATTTGCCTGATGGCACAGTGGCGTCTGCTGCGAGAGCCCGGCGCGTCGGTGGCGGCGTACAGCGAGAGGCTAAGGCAGGGGTCCCTGATGCTCGATGTGCACGGGACTCCCGAAGCCAACCCCGTGTGCCTCGCGCTCGTCGAAGCGATGCTGGCGGCCCAGAGTGGCGGGCCGCAGGGCACCGGCCCGGTGGTCCGACTCGACTCGCTCCTCCTGCTCGGGCCAGCCGGAACCGAGTTGACGAGCGATGGCGGCGACCCGAGTCTGCAGGCCGGCGACCTGATTGTGGCCCGGGCCCTGGAGCACTTCGGCATGATCGAGCAGGCCTCCCGGGCGGCGTGGCGAGCGGAGGGCAGCTCGCTCTGGTGGGCGGGCCTCCGGGATCAGGGGCGGCTGGCCGCGCTGGCGGGAGACCGGGAGGAAGCGATCCGGGCGTATGAGCGCTACCTCTCCATCCGCTGGAATCCGGAGCCGGCCCTGATGCCGCAACGCGACTCGGTGAAGGCGGCACTGGCGGCACTGGTGCAGGAGCGGTGAAGGGAGCAACCGGGCCGCGGCGTGAGCTCCGCCGGGCCGTGGCTTGCGTCGCAGGTGTCGCCGCGATCTCCTTCAGCGCCTTCCTCTGTCCCGCCCCCCTCGCCGCCCAGCGCCCCTGTGATCCCGCGCCGGCGTACCCCGGCCCCAGTCACGACCTCTACTGTGTCCATCTCTTTCCGGCGCTCGGCGTTTCCGCCAGCGGCACCGCCCAGCTCGACTGGATCCCCGGACCGTTCACCGCCAACGTGGCGCAGGACGGCACCAACCGCTGGCGGCTGACCTTCACGCTCGACACGCTTCCGCCCCTCCCCAAGGGCCCCGCCCCCGGCTACGTCGCCTGGGTCATGCCGCAGTCGCTCGACCCGATGATCCGGCTGGGCACGGTGCGCCTCGGCACGACTGAGCTCGGCGCCTTCGCCCTGCAGCGGTTCCTGGTGCATGTATCAGCGGAACCGGATACGACGGCCCCGACCCGCCAGGGCCGCCTCCTCCTCCGCGGCGAGTCGGCAGGCACCCGGCTCCGGCCCGCCGACAACTATGAATTCTTCCTCGGCGGGATCGGCGTGCCGGCGGACGCCACCGACCACATGCACCACATGGCTCCCCAGCCCGACTCGCTCGGCTGGACCGGGGTGCCGATGTACCCGCGGCTCGACATGCTGCTCTCCGAGATGGCGCTCCGCCCGCCGGTGCACCCCTGGCTCCCGGCTCCACAGTCCGACGCGCCGCCCGCCCGCCCGCGTGAGGTCGTCACTCTCCGCAACGGCGACACCCTCGACCTCACCGCCGGCCTCGTGCACCGGACCATCGCCGGCCGCGGCTACACGATGTTCGGCTTCAACGGCCAGTATCCCGGTCCGCTGCTCCGGGTACCGCAGGGCGCCCAGGTCGTCGTCCGCTTCCACAACCGGCTGCCGCAGCCCTCGACGGTGCACTGGCACGGCCTCCGCCTCGACTCGCGCTTCGACGGCGTTCCCGGCCTGACACAGGCGGCGGTGGAACCGGGGGAGAGCTTCACCTATCACCTCGTCTTCCCCGACGGCGGGATCTTCTGGTACCACCCGCACGTCCGGGAAGACATCCAGCAGGACCTCGGCCTCTACGGCAACATCTTCGTCGAGGCGTCGCGCCCCGACATGTGGGGACCGGTCCACCGCGAGGAGTTCCTGATCCTCGACGACCTGCTGGTGGGCGAGGAGGGCCTGATTCCCTACGGCCGGGAAGAACCGACCCACGCGCTGATGGGCCGGTTCGGGAATCTGATGCTGGTCAACGGCGAGCCGGACTGGACGCTGGCGGTGCGGCGGGGCGAGGTGGTCCGCCTCTTCCTGACCAATGTTTCCAACACCCGCACCTTCAACCTCTCGTTCGGCCCGGGCACCCGGCTCAAGCTGGTGGGCTCGGACGTCAGCCCCTTCGCCAGGCAGGCCTGGGTGGAGAGCGTGGTCATCGCACCGGCGGAGCGGTATGTGGTGGAGGTGCGGTTCGACCGGCCGGGGACGATCGCAATGATCAATGCCGTCCAGGGGCAGGACCACCTGAACGGGCGGTTCTTCCCCATCGTGGATACCCTCGGCACCGTGACGGTGGGGACGGCGACAGCGACGCGGGGCCCGGCCGCCGGCTTCTCCACCCTGCGGACCGACCGCATCGTCGACTCGGAGACCGCTGCCCTCCTCCGCGCCAATCAGGGGCTGCCGCCCCAGAAGATCCTCGAGCTCCGCGCCACCTTCGTGGACCTTCCCTATGTGACCCAGCGGCTGATGAAGGTGGACAGCCTCTACCACAACCCGGTCGAGTGGGCGGGGACGATGCCGGGGATGAACTTCGCCACCATCGGCCCGCAGGCCCGCTGGACCCTGCGGGACCCGGCCACCGGCATGGAGAACATGGACATCGACTGGCGGTTCCAGGTGGGGGACCAGGTGCGGGTGCGGCTGGTCAACATCCGCGAGACCCTCCATGCCATGCAGCACCCGATCCATCTCCACGGCCAGCGGTTCCTGATCCTGGCGGTGAACGGCGTCCCCAACGACGATCCAGCCTGGAAGGACACCGCACTTGTGCCGGCGGGGTCCGCGGTGGACCTTCTGGTAGAGGTTTCGAACCCCGGCCCGTGGATGCTCCACTGCCATATCGCGGAGCACCTGCAGGCCGGCATGATGATGACCGTTCACGTGGAGCAGCCATGATCCGATCTGTCCTCGTCCGGACCACCCTCGCCGCCGCACTGGCCGGCGCCCTCCCCACCCTCGTCGCGGCCCAGGGACCGACACTCGGCAAGGCGGTGCAGGAGTATGTCACCGTGACCGGCCCGGTTGTCGCCATCACCAACGTCCTGGTCATCGACGGGACGGGCGCCGCGGCGAAGCCCGGGCAGACGGTGCTGATCCAGGACGGGCGGATCGCGGCGGTGGGACCGGCGAAGACGGTGAAGATGCCGACCGACGCCACGATCATCGACGGCACCGGCAAGACGCTGATCCCCGGCATCGTCGGGATGCACGACCACATGTACTACTCCGCCGCCGGCGGGTACGACGCGCAGATGAGCTACACCGGCCCGCGGCTCTATCTCGGCGCCGGGGTCACCACCATCCGCACCACCGGCAGCCAGTCGCCCTACGGCGACATCAACCTCAAGCACCAGATCGACGCCGGCCGCAGCCCCGGTCCCCGGATCTTCGTCACCACGCCGTACCTGACCGGCCCGGGTGGCGGCGGGACGATGGCGGTGGCGGACAGCCCGGAGCAGGCGCGCCGCTTCGTGGACTACTGGGCGGAGGAGGGCGCCACCTGGATCAAGTTCTACACCAACATCAGCCGGGCGGCGATGGCCGCGGCGATCGACGAGGGGCACAAGAAGGGGATGCGGGCGACGGGGCACATCTGCTCCGTGACCTTCCGCGAGGCGGTGGACATCGACATCGACGACCTCGCGCACGGCGCGATGACCGCCACCGACTTCATCGCCACCAAGGAGCTGGACAAGTGCCCGCCCAACTCGCTGGTGCAGCTCGACAAGTCCATTGATCCGACCGGCGAGATCGCGACGTCACTCATCAGGCACATGATTGCCAACAATGTGTCCATGACGACCACGCCGGCGGTGTACGAGCTCTTCTACCAGAATCGTGCGGTCAAGGACGAGCGCAGCCTGAGCCTGATGGCGCCCGCGGTGCGGGAGGCGTACATGGCCGATCGGAACCAGATCGACACCACGGCCAACTGGCCGCTCACGCCCGGCGGGTTCGAGCGGGCGCTGGCCTTCGACAAGGCGTTCTTCGACGCCGGCGGCGTGCTGGGCAGCGGCGTGGACCCGACCGGCAACGGCGGCGCGCTCCCCGGCCTCGGCGACCAGCGGGGCTACGAGATCCTGATCGAGGGACATTTCACCCCCGAGCAGGCGGTGCAGGTCATCTCCCTCAACGGCGCGAAGATCCTCGGCGTCGACACGGACTTCGGCTCGGTCGAGGCCGGCAAGGTGGCCGACCTGGTGCTGATCGACGGCGACCTCCGTACCGCGCCGACCATGATCCAGCACGTCGAGACCGTCTTCAAGGACGGGGTCGGCTACGACTCGCAGAAGATGATCCTCGCCACGAAGGGGCGGGTGGGGATCGACTGAAGGGAAGGAGCTTGACGCATGTCACCTGACGCGCAGTGGGTGCGCCCGCAGGACACCGAACTGGACATGTTCGGCCTCACGCACGTGGGCCGCGTCCGCAAGGAAAACCAGGACCACTTCATGCTCTGCACCGTGCACCCCCAGGTGGTGGTGCACGGGACCAGCCTCCCCGACCCGGAGTCGCTGCCCCTTCGGGGCACGCGCCTGGCCACCTACATGCTGGTGGCCGACGGGGTCGGGAGCGGCGCCGGGGGCGGAGAGGCCAGCCGTCTCGCGCTCGCCACCATCACCCAGTACGTCGCCTCCTCGATGCGGTCGTACCACGCCGCCGGTGCCGCCACCGACACCGAGTTCTACGAGGCGCTGACCACGGCGGCGCTCGAGGCGCACGCAGTGGTGCGGGACAAGGCGGCGAAAGACCCCGGCGCAAAGATGGCGACCACGCTGACGCTCGCCGTCGCCGTCTGGCCGTACATGTACGTGACACAGGTGGGCGACAGCCGCTGCTACATCTACTGGGACGGGACGCTGACCCAGATCACCCGCGACCAGACCATCGCGCAGGGGCTGGTGGACCAGGGCATCCTGCCGGCAGACCGGGCGAGCAGTTCGCCGCTCAGCCACGTGCTCTCCAGCGCCATCGGCAGCGAAGAGGCGATGCCGGTGGTGTCTCGGGTCGAGATCCCCCGCGGCTGCGTGATCGTCCTCGCCACCGACGGGCTCACCAAGCACGTCAGTGACGACGAGATCACGGAACAGATCGAGAAGATGGAATCGTCCGAACAGCTCTGCCGAACCCTGCTCGGGATGGCGCTCGAACGGGGCGGCAGCGACAACGTCACGCTGATTGCGGCGCGTGCGCCCATCAAGGAAACGACGGCGGCTCCGGCGACGTGACCGACCCCCTCCCCCGCCTCACCGCCGCCCTGTCCGACCGCTACCGCATCGAGCGGGAGCTCGGCGCTGGCGGGATGGCCACCGTCTACCTCGCCGCCGACCTGCGCCACGACCGCCAGGTGGCCATCAAGGTCCTCCGGCCGGAGCTGGCGGCGGTGATCGGCGCGGAGCGGTTCCTCCGCGAGATCAAGACCATCGCCGGGCTGCAGCACCCCCACATCCTCGGCCTCATCGACTCCGGCGAGCTGGACGGCACCGCCTTCTACGTCATGCCCTTCGTGGAAGGCGAGTCGCTGCGCGACCTCCTCGCCCGGAAGAAGCAGCTCCCCGTCCCCGACGCCGTCCGGATCGCCGCCGAGGTGGCCTCGGCGCTCGACTACGCCCATCGGCACGGCGTCATCCACCGCGACATCAAGCCGGAGAACATCCTGCTGCACGACGGGCAGGCGCTGGTGGCCGACTTCGGGATCGCGCTGGCGGTCAGCTCCGCCGGCGGCACCCGGATGACCGAGACCGGCATGTCGCTCGGCACGCCGCACTACATGAGCCCCGAGCAGGCGATGGGCGAGCGGGAGATGGACGGCCGCACCGACATCTATGCACTCGGCTGCGTGCTCTACGAGATGCTGGCCGGGGAGCCCCCCTTCACCGGCCCGACCGCGCAGGCGATCGTGGCCAAGGTGGTCACCGCCTCTCCCGAGCCGATCTCCACCTACCGCAAGACGATCCCGCCGGCGGTCGAGGCCGCCGTCCACACCGCGCTCCAGAAACTCCCTGCCGACCGGTTCGAGACGGCGAAGGCGTTCCAGGATGCCCTGACCGATCCCGCCTACCGCCCGGCGGCGCTGCCGGGCCAGGGCGGCCCGGTTGCGACCCGGCGGATGACGGCGCTCACCTGGGTGCTCGCCGCCACCGTGCTTGGGCTGCTGGCCATCGTGGGGCTGCTGGCCACCCGGCGTCCGCCCGCCTCCCCCGCCGTGCCCCTGTACGCCACGCTGATGGACTCGGTCTTCCAGCCCGGCGGGGTGGCGATCTCCCCGGACGGCGCCAACATCGTGATGGCGAGCCAGGTCGGGGCGCGTGACCTCCTGGTCCGGCCGGCGGGGTCGCACCAGCTCCAGACCCTGCCAAACACCGCCGGCTCCGTGCGCCCCCTGATCTCCCCCGACGGCAACTGGATCCTCTTTTCCAAGGCCGACATCAACGTCGTCCCGTCCCTCCACCGGGTCCCGATCACCGGCGGCACGGTGGAACAGGTGCTGGACTCGGCGGTGGCGGTGGGCTATTGCGACGACGGGGCGCTGATCGTCGCGCGGCCCGACAGCACGATCGCCCGGCTGCCAGCATCCGGGGCGACGGTGGAACGGCTGGCCCGGCTCGACTCCGCCCAGTTCCAGGGCGGGGATGTGCTCCCAGGATGCCGCGGCATGGTGTTCACGGACGATATGTTGCGGGGACGCCTGATGGCCCTCGACTTCAAGTCGGGGACGATCTCGGTCCTCAACAGCCAGGGTTCCACTCCTCGCTACGTGCCGACCGGACACATCCTCTATATCACCGGACGACCCACGCCAGTCCTTGTGGCGCTGCCCTTCGACGCGCGGGCGATGCGGGCCACCGGGCCCCCCGTTCCCGTCCTCGACGGGGTGGTCGGCTATGCGGTGTCTCCTTCCGGCATCTTCGTCTATGGGCAGAACCGCGCGGCGGCCACGGGTGAACAGCTGGCCTGGGTGGACGTCAGGGGGCGCGCCACGCCGCTTCCCCTCCAGGTGCCTGACATGGAAATGCCGCGGCTCGCGCCGGACGGGCGTCACCTCGCCGTCGGGGACTTCAATGGCCGCGCGCTCGTGCTGTATGACGTGCTCACCGGGGCGACGACACGCATCCCCTCTATGGGCGGCGGGTGGGAGTGGGCGCCGGACAGCCGCGCACTCTACGTCGCCGGGACGGCCGAGGTCGCGCGGATCCGCACCGACGGCACCGGACGCGCCGACACCCTGTGGCGCGGCCAGGTCAGCCTGGGATCGGTGGCCCCTGACCAGTCCCGACTGGCCGTCGTCACGATCGATCCGGTGCGGGGCGCCGACATCGACCTCCTCCGGATCGACGGCGACTCGACCGTCCTCGAGCCCTACCTGCGCGCCGACTGGAACGAGCGTCAGCCCGCCATCTCGCCGGACGGGCGGTGGCTGGCGTACCTGTCGGACGAGACGGGGCGATACGAGGTGTACGTCCGCGCCTTCCCCGTCCCGGGCGACGCCATCCGGATCTCGGACTCGGGCGGGGCGGGGCCGGCGTGGTCCCCCGACGGCGGCGCGATCTACTACGCCGGTCCGAGGGAGATGATCCGCGCCGACCTGGCCCGTGCCGCCGGCACGGTGCAGGTCGGCTCCCGCACCCCGCTCTTCCCGCATGCACGGCTCGAGGTCACGACCCAGGTCTTCTTCCAGCAGGCCAACGTGCCCCGCCGCTGGGACCTGGCCGGACGGGACCGGTTCCTGATGGTGAACTCCGAGGAGGAGCAGTTCGACAGTCCGTGGCGGGTCTTCGTGATCACGAACTTCTTCGACGAACTCCGGCGGAAGACAGGACACCGATGACCGCGATCCCGGATCGCCTCGCCGCGGCCCTCGCCGACCGCTACCGCCTCGAGCGGGAGCTGGGTCAGGGGGGCATGGCCACCGTCTACCTCGCCGAGGACCTGAAGCACAAGCGGAAAGTCGCCCTCAAGGTCCTCAAGCCGGAGCTGGCCGCCGTGCTCGGCGCGGAGCGCTTCGTCCAGGAGATCACCACCACCGCCGCCCTCCAGCACCCCCACATCCTGCCGCTGTTTGATTCCGGCACTGCCGATGGCTTCCTCTTCTACGTCATGCCCTTCATCGACGGCGAGACGCTGCGCGCCAAGCTCGACCGTGAGACCCAGCTCGGGGTGGATGAGGCGGTCCGGATCACCACCGACGTGGCCGACGCCCTCGACTACGCCCACCAGCAGGGGGTCATCCACCGCGACATCAAGCCCGAAAACATCCTGCTCCACAACGGCCGCCCGATGGTGGCCGACTTCGGGATCGCGCTCGCCCTGAGCGCGGCGGCCGGGGGCCGGATGACCGAGACCGGGCTCTCGCTCGGCACCCCGCACTACATGAGTCCCGAGCAGGCGACCGCCGAGAAGGAGATCACCGCCCGGAGTGACGTCTACTCGCTGGGCAGCGTGCTCTACGAGATGCTGGCCGGCCAGCCGCCGCACCTCGGCGGGTCGGCGCAGCAGATCATCATGAAGATCGTGACGGACACCGCCCGTCCGGTAACCGAACTTCGGAAGTCGGTGCCCGCCAACGTGGCGGCCGCAACCGCCAAGGCGCTGGAGAAGCTCCCCGCCGACCGCTTCGAGAGCGCCAGGGCCTTCGCCGACGCGCTGGGGAACCCGATGTTCGCGACGGCGGCCTTCTCGACCACACAGGTCCCGGGCGGACGCCGCTGGTGGCGTGACCCCAGGATCGCGGCCCTGGCTGTGGGGGGGATCGCAATCGGGACCCTGCTCGGGTCGATCCTCGCCCGGTCAGGAAGAGCGAAACTCCCCAGCGAATACGACGTCGGCCTCCCCGATACCGCCGGCATGATGACGGTGACGCAGGACGCCGGGTTCGCGGTGTCGCCCGCCGGGGATTTCGTGATTTACGAGGTCCAGCAGGGCGGACGCAGCGAGCTCTGGTACCGGTCCCTGCTCGACGCCACCGTGCGACGCATCCCGGGCTCCGACGGCGGGTCGCAGCCGGTGCTTTCCCCTAACGGCAGGCGCATCGCCTACTTCCGCCCCCGGGATGACGGCTGGTCCATTGAGGTGCTGCCGGTCGAGGGCGGCACGTCCACGACCCTCGGTCGGGGTGGCGGGATCGTGCGGCGGCTGTACTGGTCGGCCGATGACCGGCTGCTGCTGCTCCAGAGCGACGGGAGGGTGGCCCGCTGGTTCGACCCGGAGCGGGGCGGGGGCACATCGGTCCAGATGCGGTACTGCGAGAGCCAGGCGCCGATCGCCGGCACCGACCAGGTGCTCTGCGGCGGGGGAGGACTCAAGTGGGGGTACCGGGTCACGCTCGGGGATTCCGTGACCGAAGTGCGGCTGTGGCGCGCGGAGGACAGCAGCAGGGTGTTCGGCTCGTCGTTCCAGGTCGTGGAGGGACGCTACCTGACCTTCGTCTCCATCAGTGCCGACCTGATGGCGGCCCCGGTGGACCTGGAGAGTGGCCGGGTCGGCCGGTCCGTGCGGTTGGCGAGTGGACTCGGGCTCGCCGACTACACAGGCAATGCGGCGTACGCCATCGCGGCGTCGGGCACCCTGGTCTACGCCCAGGGAGACAACCGGTCGATCGGGAACCTGGTCCGCGTGAGCGATGCGGGGATCGACACGGTACCGGTGGGTCGGGAGGCCTTCGTCACCTTCGAGTACAGCCCCGACGGGCGCCGGCTCGCGGCGGTGGTCGAAGGTCTCGAGGGCATGGAACTCCGGATCTACGACCTGGCGTCCGGCCGGTACCAGACGTGGATCCGGCGCCCGACCGTGACGCACCCCGTGTGGAGCCCCCAAGGAGACCGGATAGCGTTTACCACCTTCGACTCGGTCTTCGTCGGTTCGCCGGACCGGGCCGACCCGCCCGAGTTCCTGTTCCCCGTGCCCGGGGGTGGTGATGTGTCGCAGTGGATGCCCGACGGGCGGGTGACGTTGATCGAATACGAATCACTGGGAATCTGGTCGTTCCGGATCGACCAGCGGCCGTTCGTCATGGACACGCTCTTCACCGGCAACGGGTTCACGTGGCTCTCGGCCGATGGCCGCTGGGTCGGGTATGTGAATCCGAGCTGGACCGAAGCCTGGATCGAGCCGTTTCCCCGCGACGGCCGGCGGTACCCGGTGGCGACGGGGAACCTGGCGGACCCCCAGTGGATGTCGGGTTTCGAGTTCGGCGTGCCCATCACCGAAGGCGAGCGGACGCGACTGGAGCGCGTGACTGTCACGCCGGGGTCGGATCCGCCGGCGCGCAATCGCGGCCAGTGGGCGGACGCGCCGAGGTTCCGGGACACCAACGGACCGTCGTTCGCCCCGGCCCCTGGCGGGGGGCTCATCTACCTGCAGGGCGCACCCTACCGACCGGCGTCGTACCTTCGCGTCGTGCCTGGCTGGGTGGACCGGATGAAGCGCGCCGTGGATGAGGCCAATCGATGACCGACCCCCTGCCCCGCCTCACCGCCGCCCTCGCCGACCGCTACCGCATCGAGCGGGAGCTCGGCGCCGGCGGGATGGCCACCGTCTATCTCGCCGCCGACCTGCGGCACGACCGCCAGGTCGCCATCAAGGTCCTCCGCCCGGAGCTCGCCGCCGTCATCGGCGCCGAGCGGTTCCTGCGCGAGATCAAGACCATCGCCGGGCTGCAGCATCCCCACATCCTCGGCCTCATCGACTCCGGCGAGGTGGACGGGACCGCCTTCTACGTCATGCCCTTCGTCGAGGGCGAGTCGCTGCGCGACCTGCTGACCCGGAAGAAGCAGCTCCCCGTCCCCGAGGCCACCCGGATCGCCGGCGAGATCGCCTCGGCGCTCGACTACGCCCACCGGCACGGCATCATCCACCGCGACATCAAGCCGGAGAACATCCTGCTGCACGACGGGCAGGCGCTGGTCGCTGATTTCGGGATCGCACTGGCCGTGAGCTCCGCCGGCGGCACCCGGATGACGGAAACGGGGATGTCGCTCGGCACCCCGCACTACATGAGTCCCGAGCAGGCGATGGGCGAGCGGGAGATGGACGGCCGCACCGACGTCTACGCCCTCGGCTGCGTGTTGTACGAGATGCTTGCGGGCGAGCCGCCCTTCACCGGCCCCACCGCGCAGGCCATCGTCGCCAAGGTGGTAACGGGCACGCCGGAGCCGATCTCCACCTACCGCAAGACGGTGCCGGCCCAGGTGGCGGCCGCCGTCCATACCGCGCTGCAGAAGCTGCCAGCTGATCGCTTCGAGACCGCCAAGGCATTCCAGGACGCGCTGGCCGATCCCCACTTCTCGATGTCCGGTGTCTCGATGAGTGGTGCCGCCGTTCGGGGCGGCGGCGGACGGGGCCTGACGATGGCGCTGGGTGCCTTGCTGGTGCTGATGACCGCCGTGGCGGTGTGGGCACTGTTGCGGCCTGCGCCACCGGCACCGGTGATCCGCTACGGCCTGGCCCTTCCGCCGGACCAGGCGCCGGACGCCGGCTCGGGGTTCGGCCACCTGACCTCCGACG
>JAHECL010000003.1 GCA_024641745.1 Gemmatimonadota bacterium
CATGAGCGCCACCTGCCCGGGCGGCTCCGCTGGTCGATGGACGATCCACCGGGCCCCCTGGCCGACGAGGCCCAGCAGGAGCAGCAGCAGGATGGCCCGTCGTTCGGTCGGCTCCATGCCGGATGATGCCGTGGGAGTGCCGTGCCTCCCTGACCGTTCCAGCGCGCGCAGGAACCGTCCAGCGCGCCCCGGCCTACCGCTCGGAGTTCGCCACCAGGGCCAGGGCCACCTCGCCGACGGCCTGCAGGCTCTGGGCGCTCACCTTGTCCGGCGTGTCGTCGGGGGTATGCCAGTAGAGGTAATCGAAGTCCACCACGTCGATGGCCCGGATGCCGATCGCCTGGAGGGAAATATGGTCGTCGGTGATGGTGTGCCTGGGCACGGGGATGAACAGGTTGCCGTGCCCCGCCTTCTTCGCCACCGACCAGACCAGGTCCACGACCTCGGGGGCGCCGGTGAGGGAATTCCCCTCCTGGTAGATCTGCAGGTCCCTGTCGCCCACCATGTCGAAGAGCACGGCATAGAGCGGCAGGGCGCCGACAGGCAGGTGCGCGGCATAGTACTTCGACCCGATCAGGACATCGTTCTCGTCGGCGAAGACGCCGTAGTCCTCCCCGTCCACGAAGAGCAGGTCCACGCCGAAGGAGGTGGGGACCGCGCGCAGCGCGGCGGCGACCCCCAGCAGGACGGCGACGCCTGACGCGCCGTCGTTGGCGCCCGGCACCGGGGCAGCGCTGTCCCGGCTCGCCGGGCCGTCCGAGATGGGACGGGTATCCCAGTGGGCCAGGAAGAGGAGGCGCTCCCCGGCCATGGGGTTGAACTTGGCCACGAAGTTGACCAGCGGCAGGGAATCCCCCGCCCCCGTCACGTGCGTCCACCGCTGGACGACGAGGGTGTCCGCAAGCGGCCGGAGCAGGCTGTCGAGCCAGGCCGCCTCGGCGGCGTGGCCGGCGGTGCCGGGAATCCGCGGCCCGAAGCCCACCTGGGTCTCGACGGCACGGTAGGCGGCCGCGCCATCGAACGGCCGGGCCGGGCCGGCCGCCTCACAGGCCGCCAGCAGGGCGAGCCCCAGGTACACGGTGCGCGAACGGCGCATCAATAATCTCCGGAGAAGAGGGAGAGCTGGAAGGTCAGGCTGATGGTGATCTGCTCCGTCTTCCGGTTCAGCTGACGCACGTCGTTCACGACATAGGCCCCCTGCAGGCCGCCGGTCAGGATGGTGAAGATGTCGGTGTCCACACCGGCCCGGAGCGTCTGCCGCCGCACGTCGGACACGCCCAGGCAGGTATCCTCGCCAGGCAGTTCGAGACAGGACTCGGACTGGCTGGTCAGGCCGTTGATCGACACCCGGACCTGGCGGCGCGTGCTGCGGGTGCTGCCCCCCATCCGGAAGAGGTAGACCAGGTTGGCAGTGATGTCGGTGCCGTTTCCGAGGGAGGTGGTGCCGTTGCTCTGGCGCTGGTCGCTGGTGGTGCCGTACCCCAGGCTGAGGCTGATCCCGTTCCGGAAGGTCAGCTGGAGGTCGTTGGTCCAGGTGGATGTCTCGGTCAGGGAGACGGCCGACGTCGTCGAGGACGGGAGCGTGGTCTGGCCCGATCGCTGGCGGACGTTGGTCGACAGGCTGATGACGGTCAGCGGCCCGTTGCGCAGCGTCTGGGTCCACCGCGCCTGGACGATCGGCCATTCCGTCTGGGAGGTCTGGGACAGCAGGAAGCCGTTGCTGGCCCGGGTGTACCGGTCGGTTTCGGAGGAGGTGTACTGCAGCCCGGCGGTGATCCCGAACGGGAGGTCGACCCCGCCGCCAAGGGTCAGGCTGTTCATCTCGCCGGCGCTCAGCGACGAGTCCGTCCCCTGTACCAGGAAGTCGTCCAGGCTGCCGCGCGCGAGCATGTAGGCGAGATCCGGCGAGAAGGTGGCCAGGTCATAGGTGGAGAACCGCTGCGTCCGGTAGACCACGTCCAGCACCCGGATCCCCTGGAGGATGCGCGCGGTCAGGCCGGAGTCGGTCATCAGCTGGCGGAACCCTCGCGAGGGGTCGAGGGTGACCCCGATCTCCCGTGATCGGTTGTTGTTGAGGGTCTGCGGCAGGATGTAGCCCCCGCTGTCCCCGAAGGCCTGCACCGGCTGGCGGCTGGTCAGGCTGCGCGACAGCACGAAATTGCTGAAGGTGTTCAGCCGGAAGCGGAGCCAGGAGGTCAGGCGCGGGTTGAGGGTAATCGCGGAGGAGACTGTCCGGTCCCGCTCGACGCCGACGTCCATCCCGAGAAAGTCCTGCCGCGAGGCGCCTACCAGGCGCCCGATCGAGGTCGAGTCCTCGTACTCCCGAAGGTCGCGCGTGCTCGCGACGTCGCCGCTCAGGATCAGCATGCCGATCGGCTGCCAGGTGAGCCCGCCCGAGTTCCGCCAGAGCTGGCTGAGGGAGACGGCGGGGGTCAGCGCCGCGTCGCCGGGCCGGACCACGGGGACCAGGTAGCCGGTGAAGTCGCTCTGGTTCTGGCTCAGCTGGCTGGTCAGCCGGATGCTGGTCGGGGCCAGGCCGAGCTTGGTGGTGCGCGCCGCCTTCAGCCCCTCGCTGCGCGACACCCAGTCGGGCAGCTGGTCCACCGCGCCACCGAGCGAAATCTCGGGACCGAACCGCGGAAGGGCCAGCAGGTAATTCAGGGTGAAGACGCTCGACGAGGAGGTGCCGGAGGACAACTCGGTCTGGCTCTGTCCGCTCACGACCGCCCCCGAGAACGCGAGCGGATCGAGGAGCCCCTTCTCGACCCAGGTGGTGCCGCGCTTGCTCCGCCGCAGGGCGAAGTTGAACTGGGTGGACGAACTGGACGGCTGGCGCAGGTTTGCAATGTCTGAGGCGAGGATGTCGGTGCCGCCGATCAGGATCGGCGCGACGCTGGTCCGGGTGTGGCTGATCGAGAACGGGATGGCCAGCCCGAGCGAGGCCGGCAGGAACCGGTCCACCCGCCAGTTGGAGCCGATGACGAGCGCCCCCGACGTGCGGTAGGTCGGGTTGCGCCCGATCTGCTGGAAGTAGCCGTCCTGCCGGACGTAGTTGATGGCAAAGTCGGCGACATCCGAAGCCTGGAGGCGCGCGTCGATGGCCAGCGACCCGCCCGACTCGGTGAGCGGCGCGTCGAGGCGGATGTCGTCCACCCAGAGCTCGACGGTGGTCAGCGTCTCGGTATTGGCCCGGCGGTAAATGCCGGCGGCGAGTTCCTGCGCCGCCGCCAGGTTGGGGGGATTCACCCCCGGGTCGGCCACCTGCACGACGTACGGTCCCTCGCAGGCCACGTACGCCAGCGGGTCGCCGATGCCGCACGCCGCCGCCCCGTCCGGCGGCAGCCCCTGCAGCCAGCGCTGCTCGATGTCGGCGCGGAGCTGCCGCCAGACCGGAATGCTGATCACCGCCTCGGGGTTCCAGTCGGTGCTGCTGGCGGGGACGATGTACATGTAGAAATTGCGCTCGTCGCTGCCGACCTTGAAGTAGGCGTTGAGGTCCCCGCTGGCCCACCCGTCGCCCCGCCCCTTGAACCAGACCTGGATTTCCCCGTACTTCAGCAGGTTCTGGGGGCCGGACGGAAAGCGCTGGTAGGCCTCGGCCCGTTCGTCGACGTCGAGCGCGGTCGCGACGACACGGAGCGACTTCTCGTTGATCTGGATCCCCTGCACCGTCTGCCCGTTGTCGTTCCGCGCCGGCTCGTTGACCACGCCCGGCGGGCTGGTGTAGCCGAGGGCCACGTCCTCGGTCGAGATGACGGCGGCAAACATCGTCCCGGTCGGGCTGGCCACCGAGCCGCCGATCCCCAGCAGGGGAGTGTCGGCGCGGCGCACCCACGGCGCCCCGGTGAAGCGCGCCCGGGCCAGGGCGAATCGCGCCACGACGTCGCTGGGATCGGGGCCGTCCGGGGCCACGATGGTGACGCGGAGGTTCTGCACCAGTCGGAGGTTCGGGGTGCCGATGGTGTACTCGGGCAGCCGCATCGGCACCCGGTAGAGGGTCCAGGTCGAGGTCTGCCCGTCGGTGTTGGTGGAGGTGGCACCGGTGCGGACGTAGTACTGCGACAGCTCGTTGGGGGTGACGACCCAGCGCAGCACGTTGTCGTTGGCGCCCTGGGCGTTGAGGCGGTTGTCCCCGTTCAGGTCTTCCGTGTCCAGGAAGCCGTTCCCGACGGTGCAGTGGCTGCTCAGGTCTCCCCACGGATAGATCGGCACCGAGGAGGAGAGGATGTCGGCGCAGGTCTGCACGTCGGTCTGGATGAGCCCGTTGACGCTCATGGAGTCCACCCGGTCGAGCAGGATCCCGATGTCGTCCACCGAGGCGTTGAAGATGCCGCTGGCCTGGCGTTCGCTGTCCAGCACGTCGACCCCGGTGTAGCGCCGCCCGGTGTACAGGCTGTCCGCCCCGGTGACGGTCAGGCTGTCCGGCGCGATGGCGAGGGCGTCCTCGCTCACCGAGCCGAGGTCCACGATGAGCTGGACGCCGGCGGCGTCCGCCGTCTTGTCGCCGCCCTGGAACACCCAGAATTCCAGGTACTCCGACCGGGAGAGGTCGACCCCGCTCTGTGACAGCGGGGTGACGAGCGACCGCCAGCGCGGGGTGAAGGGCTGCGCCGGCAGGCTCCACAGGGAACTGTTGTTGGTCTGGACCATGCCGCCGGCGGTGTCGGCGTGGAAGGTGAGGTAGAGCACCGTCTCGTTCAGGCTGCCCTGCCCGTTCGTGATGATGGTCGGGTCGATGTCCTGCGGCTGCAGCTCGATCGGCGACCCACTCGGCCCGGGCACGAGGTTCTGCCAGCTGAGCTGCACCGCCCAGAGCGAGTCGAAGCCGCCCGCAAATCCCAGCGCCTCCACCCCCAGCGTGGACTGCGGCACGCTGCTGTACTCCCAGCGCGAGGTGAGCATGCTCACCGGGATGGACGACTCTCCCTCGAAGTCCTCGAGGTAGGCCTGCCCGAGCAGGTTGGGGTCGGGGTGGGTGACGCCGTACTCCGCCCGGATGTCCAGCTGCGACGGCGCAGTCACCGACTGGGTGGTGAGCTGGTCGAAGAACCGGGTGACCCCGGACGGCCGGAAGCGAAGGTCCGTCGTGATGCCCAGGAGCAGGTTGGACGTCGGCTCGAACCCGAGCGTGGGCCGGGTGAACACCGACTGCTCCTTCTGGTACATCCCGATCAGGTTGACGGATCCCACCTCGCCGAGCGAGTAGCCGAGGGTGCCGCCGAGGATCGAGGTGGGCGCCACCGCGAAGATCCCCCGCTCCTCGAACCGGGCGTTGATCGTGCCGGTGCCGGAGGGAAAGAGCGCGGTGGGGTTGGTGAAGGTGACCTGCCCCAGGTCGTAGTTGATCTCGTAGTCGACGCCGCGCTCCAGCACCCGGCCGCCCGCGGTCAGCTGCTCGGAGCCGCGGCGGATCTGGAGGGCGTTCAGGTTGAGGCTCCCCGGGTCGTCCCCCCCGGCGGCCCGGTACTCGAGGCGCATCTGGAACCGGGACGGCGGGCCCTGCGGTGTCGTGATCAGGTAGGCCGGGGAAGTGTACACCGAGTCGGCCCGTTCATTCGGCTGCAGCCGCGGATCGACGAAGGGTCGCAGGGAGGGGTAGGCGATGTACGACTCGCGGAGCACGAGGTCGGCGCCGGGATCCCGCTGCCGGGGAAAGAGACGGTTGTCGAGGTCGAACACATTCGGGTCGGGAGGGATCGCCAGGCCGAAGAAGGCGAGGTAGGTCTGCGCGTTGTCGCTGGAGGGCCGCTCGGACTGGTTGAGCGTCACCGTCACCTTCAGGGAGCGCTTGTCGAGGTCGGTGCCGGACACCCGGTACACCTGCCGCATCTCGTGCCGGAAGGTCTGCTGGGTCGGGCCCTGCAGGGGGATGGCCACCAGCAGCAGGCTGTCGGTCACCGCCGGGTCCTCGGCGGCGGGGAAGGTGCCCACCCGGGTCCCGTTCAGGGTCACGTAGCTGACCGCGAGGTAATCGTTCTGGTCCAGCTTGGTGGCCAGGGCGAACCAGAGCCCCGACGGGTCGAGGTAATAGTCCGATCCCTGCAGGAGGAGCTGCCAGGTGCCTTCCACCCGCTCCGGCCCGTCGGGACGGAACCCGAGGGCGGTGATGCCCCCCAGGTTGGGATTCAGCCCGCTTCCCACTCCGGTCCGGTAGCGATAGACCCGGACCTGGCCGTCGGCCGGCTGGATGGCCGGCGGAATGGCCACCTGGTCGAGGTTGAGGATGTCGACGAAGGGAAAGTTGGGCAGCGGCGCCGGATCGACCGCCCAGAAGAAGCGGCCGGACTCGAAATCGACGTCGCGGACCAGGCGGTCCTGCGGCTCACTGGTCGTGGCCCCGACGGTGTACACCCGCTGTCCGACCACGCTGCCTTCCTGGGTGGCCATCATCGCCTGGATGGTGAACGGCCCGAACTCGAGGGTCGCGTTCAGGCCGAAGTTGTTCGCGGGAATGGCGGTCGTCAGGAAGCGGGAGGGCGGCGTCCGGAACGAGACCGTTCCGACTTCCACCCGGCGCACGATCTCGTCCTGGAGCCCCTCGTAATAGACCTGGACGTCGTTGTTGGCGTTGAACTCGCGGCGGGAATCGTAGTCGATGTTCACGTGCAGCCGGCTCCCGATGAGCCCGCCGACCTTGGCGTTGAATTCGTTCTCCAGCCGCGGCGTCTTGAATCCGCCCCGGCACCCCGAGTTCTGGTCGAGCAGCTGGGCGGGGGTGCACCGGAGGTTCTTGACCCGGTCCGACCGGATGTCGAGGAAGGCCGAGCCGTCGATGTGCAGATCGGCGTATTTTGTGGGGATGCCGAGCAGGGTCTGGCGTTCCGCCTGGTTCGCCTCGCTCAGCTGCACCTGCAGGTTATTGGCCCCATAGATGGCGGCCAGCGTCTGGGACGACTGCCACGCCGCGCGCTCCCGGGTCAGGCGGCGGTCGAGTTGCGCCTGCCAGGCCACCCCGGCCTGCGTCGCGCTCACGGAGGGCGCCCCGAGCCAGGCGGCCCGGGCCGCCGCCGGTTGCCGAAGCGTCGGCAGCGGTACATTAAAGCTGGGTCGCACACCCACGCCGCCCTCCGGGACGCCCTGGGCGGACGCCACGGCAGGAATGATTGACAGCAGGAACCCGAAGGCAAGAGCGAGACGGGCCACGCGTGTCCGGGAAGAGAGAGGCGAGAGTGGAGAGGGACCACCGCAATATAGCGCCCGAAAAAATCCGGTTCAACCACCGGGACGCCCTGTGCGCCTGCTGAGCCGATACGTCCTCACGCAGCTGGCCGCCCCGTTCGTCTTCGCGATGGCGGCCCTGACGAGCATCATGCTCCTCAACCAGATCGCGCAGCGGTTCGGCGACCTGGTGGGCAAGGGGCTCGAGTGGAGCCTGATCGGGGAGGTCTTCCTCCTCAGCCTGCCCTTCATCGTGGCGATGACGCTGCCGATGGCCGTCCTGCTGGCCGTGCTCTACGCCTTCACCACGCTCGCCTCCAGCAACGAAATCACCGCGATGCGGGCCAGCGGCATCTCCATCGGGCGGCTGCTCCGCCCGGTCTTCCTGGCGGCGATGCTCCTGACCGTCGTGGACTTCCTCTTCGTGGACCAGGGGCTCCCCGCCGCCAACCTCCGGCTCAAGGCCCTCATCTTCGACATCGGCCGCAAGCGGCCGACGCTCAACCTGCGCGAGCAGGCGCTGAACGAAGTCCCGCCGTCGAACCTCTTCCTCCGGGCGGGACGCATCGACCCTGCCGACGGCCGGCTCCGCGACGTCACCCTCTACGACATGTCGGGCACGCAGGGCCGGCAGGTCATCTATGCCGACAGCGGGCAGATGGGCTTCGAACCCAACCTGAAGGACCTCTACCTGACGCTGCACAGCGGGTCCATCCTGCAGTTCAAGTCGTCGGACGCCGGACTCATGCAGCTGACGTACTTCACGGTCAACACCATCCGCGTCCGGAACGTGGGCAGCACCCTCGAGCGCTCCTTCGACGACACCCCCAAGGGCGACCGGGAAATGACCACCTGCGAGATGCTCGTGGCGGCGTCGGACACGACCGCCGCCCTCGAGCAGATGGAGCGGCGGCGCGCCGGCCTGCTCGAGGACGACCTGCGCAGCCTCCTCGCCCTGCCCCGCGCCCCCCGCCCTGACACCACCCGCGCGTCGGTGATCCCGTGGTGTGCCCGGCTGCGCGGCGTCGGGGACCGGCTGCTCCCGGAGACGGCCGAGGCGCAACCGCAGGCACAGGACACCAGCCGGCTGGGACGGCTGAAGCGGCAGCGGCAGGAGCGGCGCCAGGCGGCGCCCCCGCGCGCGGCCGATGGACGCACGAGCCCCGGCGCGGCCGTGCCCCGACCGGTCCCGACCGGGGGACCGGAGGACGACGACCGGGTGCGCCGGGTGTCCCTCAGCTCGTGGGTGGACGTGGCCAACAGCGCCGAGGACATCAAGGGGGCGCGCCATGTCGCCAACGTCTTCCTGGTCGAGGTCCACAAGAAGTACGCGATCACCGTGGCCTGCCTCGTGTTCGTGCTGGTGGGCATTCCCCTCGCCCTCCGCTTTCCGCGGGGCGGCATGGGCCTGGTGCTCGGCGGAGGCCTCGGGATCTTCGCGTTGTACTACATCAGCCTCACCGCGGGGGAGCCGCTGGCCGATGCCGGCATCCTCCCCCCTGCGGTGGTGATGTGGGCGCCCAACGTGGTCTTCACCGTGGTGGGGGTGGTGGGCCTCCTCCGGGTCAACCGCGAGCTGGGCTCGACCCGCGGCGGTGACATTGCGGAACTGGCCGACCTCCTGCGGCGCCGCCTGGCGCGCTGGCGGGCCCGCTGATGCGACTGACCCTCCTCGACCGATATGTGCTCCGCACCTGGGTGCGGATCTTCGTGCTCACGGCGCTGGGGTTCCCGCTGGTCGCGATCCTGATCAAGATCACGGATGGCACCCGGGCGCTGCTCGCCCGGGGGCTCACCATTCCCGAGATCCTGGTCAGCTTTGCCTACCTGATCCCGGAACAGGTGGCAGAGGTGATGCCGGCGGCGGTCTTCTTCGCGACGGTCTTCACCCTCGGCGCCATGAGTCGCAACAGCGAGATCATCGCCACCCAGGCGGGCGGCTGGAGTTTCCACCGGCTGGCCCGGCCGATCTTCCTGGCCGCGGCCGCCGCGGCCGCAGTCGCGTTCCTGGTGGGCGAGACCTCCGTGGAGACCACCGCCCGCTCGCTGGAGCTCCAGAAGTCGCGCGCCGTCCGGCCGACGGCGTACCGGTACAACTTCGTCTACCGGGCCGACGGCAACTGGGTGTACACCATCCGCACGCTGGACGTGGCGAACCGGGTGCTCCGCGACCCGGTCTTCCTCCGGGAGGGGAATGGCGCGGCCTATCCCGACCTGGCCGTGAGCGCCGACAGCGCCACCTACGACACCACCGCCGCCCGGTGGCGGCTGTGGGGCGGCGCGAGCCGCATCGTCTTCGGCGGGCTGTCGCAGCCGGTGTTCGAGGCGGAGGAGATTCGCCTGGGGGCGCTGACCCAGTCGCCCGCGCAGCTGCTGGCGGCCTCGAAGGCGCCGGCGGAGATGCGCTACGCCGAGCTGGGGCAGTACATCGAGGCGCTGCGGCGGTCCGGCAACGACGTCAACAAGCTGGTGGTGGAACGCGCGCTCAAGATCGCCATCCCGGTCACCTGCCTGATCATCGCCCTCTTCGGGGCACCGCTCAGCCTCAGCTCCCCCCGGGCGGGGCCCGCCTTCGGGATCGCGCTCAGCCTGGCCACCACGGTGCTCTTCCTCCTGATCATCAACCTGGCCAAGGCGGTCGGGGCAGGGGGGGTGGTGGCCCCGAAGCTGGCGGCCTGGCTGCCGAACGCGGTGTTCCTGGTCGGGGCGGTCGTGCTCCTGCGGCGGGTCCGCACCTAGCCGGCGGGACGGGCTCCTGCACGCGAGACGGCCCCCGGGGAGATCCCCGGGGGCCGTCGTCGTTCCCGTCCGGCGACCCGGACAGCCTACCAGATGTACTTGCCCGCCAGCTGGATCCGCCAGACGGAGGAGTTGGGGTCCACCCGGTTCACGATGGGCAGCGCGAGGCTGTACACGCCGCGGTTGTTGAGCGCATCCCACCCGCGCAGCCGGGCGATGGTCTGGCCCTCGAAGACGCTGGTTGTCCGGACGAGGCCCCAGTCGCTGTCGATCATGTTCAGGAAGTTGAACACGTCGAGCGACAGGATCATCATCTGGCCGTTGAAGGTCGGGATGACCTTTGACAGCCGCGCGTCCAGCCGGTTGACCCAGGGATTGACGCAGCTGTTGCGCTCCATGATCTGGCCGCGCTGCGTGTTGAGGCAGTCCTGGCCGGCGATGAAGCTGGCCAGCGAGTCGTAGGACGCCGCCGGGGTGGCTCCGTACATCGTGATGTCGTTGGCGTCCCGCGGGATGTAGAACATGTCGTTGAATTCGCGGTTGGTGCCACCGACGCCGTCGGCGTTGGCGTCGCCGTTGATCACGTAGCCGTACGGCGAACCCGACACCCCGGAATAGATCAGCGAGAACTCAAAGTCCGCCGGCAGGTTGACCGTGCCGCTGACGACCACCCGGTGCGGCCGGTTGAAGCTGGAGGTGGTCAGGTCGCGGTTGTCGAGCGTGCCGTTGAGGGTGGAGAACCCGTAGTTCGAGAAGGCGATGCTCGAGGTCAGGGACATCACGTCCTTGGCGTCGCTGTAGGTGTAGCCGCCGTTGAATTCGACGCCGTTCGAGAACCGCTTCTGGAGCTGGATGGTGCCGCTGAAGGCGTGGTCCTCGGACTTGTTGAGGTGCTCCAGGATCGGGCCGAAGGCGGTGGTCACGCGATCGGGGGTGGCCGAGCCGCTGCCCAGGTTGTTGACGCCGTAGCGGGCCCGGTTGCCCTCGCCGGTGGCGTAGCCGACGACGCCGGTCAGGTTGTCGTCCTGGATGTAGAGGGTGTTGATGCTCTTGGTGTAGAGCAGGTCCAGGGTGCCGACCATTCCCCAGGGCAGCCGGCGGTCCACGCCGAGGGAGAGCTTGCTGTTCTGCTCGAACTTGAAGCTCGAGTCGAAGTAGTTGATGGTGGGAATCGGCGCGGTGGAGCCGGCGATGCCGGTGCAGGCGCTGGGCTGCATCGACGGATCGAGGCTGAACCCCGGGACGTTGTCGTCCGGATTCGCGTTGTCGTTGCGGCAGGTCAGCTGGGTCTGGTCGGTGCCGGTGTTGGCGTAGGCGTTGGACATCCAGACGTAGGCCGGCCGGCCGCCGAAGTAGCCCCAGCCGCCGCGCACGATGGTCATGCCGCTGCCGTCCACGTCCCAGTTGAAGCCGAGGCGCGGGGACCAGGTGGCGTTGCCGCTCGGCATCACCGTGGTGTTGATCCCCATGATCGAGTCGAGCGTCGGGTTGTAGGTCGGGCTGTCGGGGAAGATCGGGTTGTCCCACCGGATGCCGACGGTCAGCGCCACGTTGCCGAGGTTGAACTGGTCCTGGGCGTAGAGGCCCCACTGGTTGACGTCGAACACCGCCGTCCCGGCCCCCTCGCGGAGCGGGAGCGCCCGGTCATACCGCACCGCCACGTTCTTCTCGAACGAGTCGATGTTCGCGAAGGTCCACTGCCCGGTGCTCTGCGGGAAGAAGACGTTGTTGAAGCCGAAGAACTCGTTGTGGGTGCCGATGGTGACCCGGTGGTCGCCGATGCCGACGGTGAGGTTGTCGGTCAGCTCGTAGACGTCCTGGTCGAGCGAATTGGCCTGCGAGAACCGCTCGGCACCGGCGACCAGGCGCGTCCCGGTGCTGCCGGAGCCCACGATGATCGTCGGGTACGTGGTGTTCGGGTCGCGCTTGTCGCTGACCGACTGCAGGCCGCCGATGAACTCGTTGGAGAACTTCCCGGCGAAGACGCCGCTCCAGATGAGGCGAAGGGAGTTGGTGTTGTTGTTGATCGAGTACCCGCCGGAAGTCAGCTGCCAGTCGCCGTTCTGGCGCCGGCTGATGACGTCGACCGACGCCTCGACGTTGTTGTACGACAGCGAGACGTTCTGGTTGGCCCCCGGCGACCAGGTCAGCTTGCCGAAGTAGGTCGGGTTGGGGTTCTCGATGACGAACCCGCCGGCATCGCCCGCCCCGCCCCACTGGTCGGCACCGAGCTCGTTCAGGTGGGCGATCATCCGGTCGGCGTCGCCCGGCGCGGCGCCGGACTCCTCGAGCGTGATCCCGTCAAACGGCGTGGTCCGATTGGAGATGTCGGCGGCCACGAAGTAGTGCAGCTTGTCCTTGATGATGGCGCCGCTCAGCGTGCCGCCGTACTGCAGCACCTTGAAGTCGGCGGACTTCTCGCCGTTGACGTCGGTGCCCACCAGGTCCTGGTTCTGGTAGCGTCCGAACACCGACCCGCCGAACCGGTTGGTGCCCGACTGGGTGACGGCGTTGATCAGGCCGCCGGCGAAATTGCCCTGCCGCACGTCGTAGGGCGCAATCAGGACCTGGAATTCCTTGACCGCCGCGAACGAAATCGCCCGGGCGTCCGCCTGGCCACCGGGGGCGCCGGTGGCGCCCAGCCCGAAGAGGTCGTTGTTGACGCCGCCGTCGATCTGGATGCTGTTGAACCGGTTGTTCTGCCCGCCGGCCGACACGCCGGCGCCGATGGTGGCAACCTGCGGCGTGGTGGCCACCAGGTTGGTGAAGTTGCCCCCGAGCACCGGGAGGCGGCTGATGGCGGTGTTGCCGATCGACTGGGCCACGCCGGTCTTGGCGGTGTTCATGATCGGGTCACCGGTCTCGGCGTTCACCGCGATCTCCTGCATCTGCACGATCTGCTGCCGCATCGTGAAGTCGGAGACAAAGCGCTGACCGAGGGAGAGCATCACGTTGTCGCGCCTGGTCGACTCGAAGCCGATGGCCCGGGCCTCGATGGTGTACGGGCCGCCGACCGGCACGTTTTCCATGGAGAACCGGCCGTTGCTCTGGGTGGTGGTTTGGATCTTGGCGCCCGTCGCCCGGTTGATGAGGGTGATGACGGCGCCTTCCACGGCCGTCCCGGATTCCTGCCTGACGGTTCCCGACACCGCCGCCGTCGTGACGCCCTGCGCAAAGAGATTGCCGGCCCCGAGCGCAAGCAACACGCCAACGGCCGTCGCGGTCGCTACCCGACGAAACCATGACTGCATAGGGACACCTCGACTGGAGTGAAAAAACGCGAGTCCGGGAAGAGCATCGGTACCATCTGGTCGGAGCGCCGCCGCGGAGCAGTGGACCCCGGCCAGGGGTCCGCATCAGCGCGATGGTCGGGCAAAAACTTACGCCCCGCCCGCCCGGGGTCAAGGAGCGTCTTTTGCGCTCAGGCCCCTGTGTCGCGGCCGGGATGGTGGAGGCCCCGCCAGCCGAAATAGACCGGAACTCCGACCAGAATAATCCCGAATGTGATCCCGGTGTTGACCGGATCGGTCCAGAGGGCGTTGAGGATGATTCCGAGGGAGGCGGTCAGGAAGAGGAGCGGCACCACCGGGTAGCCCCAGGTGCGGTACGGACGCACCAGGTCAGGCTGCTTCTTCCGCAGGACGAAGACCGCCCCCACCGCCAGCGCGTAGAAGGGCCAGATGCCGAGGATGAACTTGTCCGCCAGCTGCTGGAAGTCGTTGAGGAGGACGTAGACCACACCGAGCGTCGTGGTCAGGAGGATCGCCACCGAGGGACTGCCGTGGCGCGGACTCACCCGGGCGATGGTCTGGAAGAACAGCCCCCGGTCGGCCATCGCGAAGAAGATGCGCGGCGCGGTCATCATCGAGCCGAGGAGGGCGCTGAAGGTGGAGATCATCACCACCCCCGCGATGACGCTGCCGCCGGCGCCGCCGAAGAGGGGGATCCGCTCGGCGGCGGTCGCCGCGATGAGCGCGGAGCCCGCCATTTCGGGGAGCGGCACCAGGTAGAGGTAGGCGAGATTGACCGTCAGGTAGATCGCGATGATGGCCACCGTGCCGAGGACGAGCGCCCGGGGGAGGTTCCGGGCCGGGTCGCGCACCTCGCCGCCGACGTAGGAGAGGTCGGCCCATCCGTCGTAGGTCCACATGATGGAGATCAGCGCGGTCCCCATGACCGAGAGCTGGACGCCCCCGCCCCAGACCGGACCGAAGTTGGCCGTCGTGCCCTTCCCCACCAGGAAGGCGAGCGCCGCCAGGGCGATGAGGGCCCCGTACTTGACCACCGTGGTCAGGTTCACGAGGAGGGCGGCCACGTTCACGCCGAAGTAGTTGAAGAGCCCCACCGTGACGATCGCCGCCGCCGCGACGTACTGGATCTGGGGCGCGGTCAGGGGGACGAAGTAGCCGAAGTACTCGGCGAAGATGGTCGAGATGGCCCCGAGCGCCGAGGCCCGGATGACGGCGAGCGCCGACCAGCCGAAGAGAAACGCCGGCAGCGGCCCGAACGCCTCGAGGATGTAGGCGAACACCCCGCCGGAGCGCGGGAGCGCCGCCGCCAGTTCGGCATAGGTCAGCGCCCCGCAGAGCGCGATGAGCCCGCCGACGGCCCAGGCAAGGAGGAAGGGGCCGGGTTCGGTGATCCGGCCGGCCACGCTGGCGGGCACCCGAAAGATGCCGCTGCCGATGGTCGAGCCGACCAGGACGGCGACGGCACTGATGAGGCCGAGGCGTCGGGGAAGCCGCTCGCCCCAGGCATCACGCTGATTGGTTTGCATCGCTGGAGTTTGCGTCCCTCGGCCCCGCTTGACAAGGACCCGGCCGCGGCCGTTTCTTTGGCACTTTCCCAGCGACCCGGAGCAGGCATGGCCGTCCCGCAGTCCACCGACGCCACCCAGCAGGCGCGGGGCGAACCGAAGGTTCGGCCCTCGCTGGCGCGGGATCTCCTCGCCCTCACCAAGCCCCGGGTCATCTCGCTCCTGCTGGTGACCGCCGTCGCCCCGATGTTCATCACCGGGCTGGGGGCGCCGCCGGCGGCGCTGGTCGGCTGGGTCCTGCTTGGCGGGTTCCTGATGGCGGGCGGGGCCAACGCCATCAACATGTGGTTCGACCAGGACATCGACCACTTCATGTCCCGCACCCGGCAGCGGCCGGTCCCGGCCGGCCGGGTGACCCCAATGATGGCGCTCCTCTTCGGGATCGGTCTCGGCGCACTCGCCTTCGGCATCCTCTGGCGCTTCGCCAACCCGCTCAGCGCCTGGCTGGCCCTCGGCGGGCTGGCGTTCTATGTGCTGGTCTACACCGTCTGGCTGAAGCGGTCCACCCCGCAGAACATCGTCATCGGCGGCGCGGCCGGGGCGTTCCCGCCCCTGGTCGGGTACGCGGCCATGGCGGGGCACCTCGACCTGACGGCCTGGTACCTCTTCGTCATCATCTTCTTCTGGACGCCGCCCCACTTCTGGGCCCTCGCCCTGCTGAAGAAGGGGGAGTACGCCAAGGCAGGGGTGCCGATGCTCCCGGTGGTGCGCGGGGACCGGGACACCAAGGTGCAGATGCTCATCTATACCCTGATCCTCCTTCCCCTCACCATCCTCCCGGCGTTCATCGGGGCCTTCGGGCTGGTCTATGCCGTCGCCGCCCTGGCGCTCGGCGGCCGGTTCCTCTGGTACAACTTCCAGCTGCTTCGGGAAGAGGGCGTGACCCCGACGGCGTGGAAGATGTACAAGTACTCCCTGGTGTACCTGGCCCTGCTGTTCGTGGCGATGAGCGTGGACCGGGCGATGCCCCGGGAGGCGCAGGCGCAGACCCCGGAGGTGCTCATCCTCGACCAGCCGGCCACCCCCGCCGCACCGCCGACCCGGTGACGCTGCCCGCCGAATCCAGCGCCCGGCGCCGCCTCCCCTCCCCCAAGAAACTCGCCCGGCTCTGGCCGCGGATTCGACCCCACCGGCGCGCCCTGGCCCTCGCCTCGATCGCGCTGCTGGTGAGCGCCGCGATCGGGCTCGCCTTCCCGCTGGTGGTCGGCTGGCTCCTCGACGCCGCCTTCGTCGACCGGAATCGTGCCCTGCTCGACCGGGTGGCACTCGGCCTCACGGGGCTCTTCCTGGTCCAGGCCTTCCTCAACTACGCCCAGACCTACCTGCTCAGCGCCACCGGGGAGCGGGCGGTGGCGGGGTTGCGCGGCGAGCTCTTTGCCAAGCTCCTCGACATGCCGCCCGGCTTCTTCGCCGACCGGAAGACCGGGGAGCTGACCAGTCGCCTCACCATCGACATCGGACTGCTGCAGGGAGTGCTGAGCCACCAGATCGCCGAGTTCACGCGGCAGATCCTGGCCCTGGTGGGCGGGATCGCCCTCCTGACCTGGCTGCAGCCCAGCCTGACCCTCACGGCGCTGGCGGTGGTCCCCGTGGCGGTCTGGACGGCGCTCTTCTTCGGCCGGCGGCTCCGCCGGATCAGTACCGGCGTCCAGGACCGGGTGGCGGATGCCACGGCGGTCGCCGAAGAGGCGTTCAGCCAGATCCGCACGGTCCAGAGCTTCGTGCAGGAACCCGCCGAGCGGGCCCGATACACCGGGTTGATCGGCAAGGTGGTCGAGGCCGCGCTGGTCCGCGCCCAGGTGCGCGGAGTGTTCTTCGGGGCCATCACCTTCAGCATGTTCACCGGGATCGTGGTGGTGCTCTGGCAGGGGGGCCGCCTGGTCCTCGACGGGTCCCTGACGGCGGGCACGCTGGTGAGCTTCCTGCTGTACACCGTGACCATCGCCGCCTCGGTCGGGGCGCTGGCCTCCTTCTTCAGCAACTACCAGGAGTCGGTGGGAGCCGCCGAGCGGGTCTTCCAGCTCCTGGAATCGGACACCCCGATTGCCGATCCGGCCGATCCGGCCCCCCTCCCAAGGCCGGTCAAGGGCCGGGTGGAGTTTGACAGGGTTTCATTCCGGTATCTGGACCATCCGGACGCCCCATGGGCGGTGCGTGAGGTCTCACTCACACTCGCTCCAGGTGAGGTGGTGGCCATCGTCGGGCCCTCCGGCGCCGGGAAGACGACCCTGATCAGCCTGCTCCCCCGTTTCTGGGATGTGGCGGAGGGGGCCATCCGGCTCGAGGGGATCGACATCCGACAGCTCCGGCTCCGGGAGCTGCGGGGAGCGATCGGCGTGGTGCCCCAGGAGCCCGCCCTCTTCAGCGGCACCGTGCGCGAGAATATCGCCTATGCGCGCCCGGAAGCCTCCGAGGCCGATGTGGAGCGGGCGGCCCGGGCCGCGCACGCCCACGAGTTCGTGGAGCGGCTGCCGGCCGGCTACGACACCATCGTCGGGGAGCGGGGGGTGAAGCTCTCGGGGGGCCAGCGGCAGCGCATCGCCATCGCGCGGGCGATCCTCAAGGACCCCGCGGTGCTGGTCCTCGACGAGGCCACCAGCAGCCTGGATACCGAGAGCGAGCGGCTGGTCGAGGACGCCCTCGAAAAGCTCCTGGTGGGCCGGACCACCCTGATCATTGCCCACCGGCTGAGCACCGTCCGCCGGGCGGACCGGCTGGTGGTCCTCGATCACGGCCGGGTGGTCGAACAGGGTACCCACGCCGACCTGCTCGCCCAGGGCGGGCTCTATGCCCGGCTCTACCAGCGCCAGTTCCGGAATGGGGACGCCGAAGTCGAGGGCGTCCCCGCCGGGGTCTAGTCCCGCCCCTTCTCCTGCGCCACCCCGAGGTCACGATGCACCCCCGTTTCCCTGCCCTGATCGCCTCCACGGCCCTGCTCCTGACGGCCGGCGGGTGTGCGAGTAACGACTCACAAGCCCCGGAACCGTCGCCCTACCACGGCGCGACGGTGCAGCCCATTCCCCACAACGTCCTGGCGGCAGCCGTCCTGGTCCGGGCCACCGGATTCGACAGCAGCTACGTGGAGTACACCGCGGGGGCGGCTACCGGCCGGACGCCGGCCGTGGCCTTCGGCGGGGATACGCTGGTCCGGGTACCCGTCCTGGGGCTGGGCACCGTCACCAGCTACACCTTTCGGGTGGGGCTGACCCGCGCAGGCTCGGCGGACACGCTGGTGGATTCCCTGCCGTTCACCAGTGGCTCGCTCCCGGCCTGGATTCCGGCGGTGGGGACCATCGGGACCTCGGGGGAGCCGGGGTACCTCGCGCTTGCGCTTCCGGACGGCGTCGTCATGGTGGATAACGCCGGCACGGTGGTCTGGTATTTCCAGACGCCGAACTCCGTCCTCAACTCCTTCCAGGCCCAGCCCGCGGGCGTCTACACCCTGTCCGGCAATACCGCGGCATTCGAAACCCAGTTCATCGTCCTCAACGCCCTCGGGGAGCAGACCGGTACCCTGGCCTGTCTGGGCCGCCCGACGCGATTTCACGAAGTCCTGGTGGAGGCAGCGGGCGATGCGTGGCTCCTCTGCGACGAAGACCGGACGATGGACCTCTCCGGCGAGGGCGGCGACCCGGCCGCGGTCGTCACCGCCACCGTGGTCCAGCACCTCTCCCCCGCGGGCACGCTGCTCTGGGAATGGAACAGCTTCGACCACTTCGCCATTACCGATCTCCCCGCCGCCGACCGGGGGGGAGCGGCGGTGAACTTCACCCACGGCAACGGCCTCGGCTTCGACACCGACGGCAACCTCCTCCTGGGGTTCCGCAGCCTGAGTGAGATGACGAAAGTGAACGTGACGACCGGGGCGGTCATCTGGCGGTTCGGGGGCCTCGCCACCGGGTTCACCATCCTCAACGACCCGAAGGGCGTCTTCGAGCGGCAGCACGGCGTCCGGGCGGCGGGCGCCGGGCGAGTGCAGACCCTCGACAACGGCCTGAACGCCCCCAGCCGGCTGGTCCGGTACCAGCTGGACACCGGGACGATGACCGCCACCATGCAATGGCAATTCATCGACGACCCCGTCACCTGGACCTCCGTTGGTGGCTCGACCCAATACCACCCCGACGGGCACGCGACCGTGTCCTTCGGTCGGGCGGGCCGGATCATCGAGGTGGACGCCAGCGGGAACCCGGTCTGGGAGGTGACGGGGCTCGACGGGGTGTACGTCTTCCGGGTCCAGCGACTGAGCTCGCTCTACCGGGCGGGGCAAGGCGAACCGAGCCGGTAGTCGCCCCCCCCCGGGGGGGGGAGGGGGCGGGCGCCCCCGGACGGGAAAGGAAGACGCCCCCGCGACTGAGTCGCGGGGGCGTTTCCATTCCACCGTTCAAGGTCGGGCCTGGACTACGGCGCGACGTTCTCCCAGGTGACGGTGATCGACACCGGCGGCTCGCCGTGGTCGTCATAGACGTTCACCCAGAGGTTGTAGGTGCCCGCCGCCAGCGTGACGGTGGACGACTCGGGATGCGACGAGCCGGCGCCGTTGAAGTTGCCGACGAAGCCATTGCAGTCGGCATCGCACCAGAGGATGTCGATGTCCGCCGCGCCGGGCCAGTCCACCGTGGCCTTGATCGTCTCCGCCCCTGTGACGGTGAACCGATAGAACTGGTCGGCGCCGCCGCCGAAGGGGTCGGTGAAGATGGTGCTCGATCCGACCGCCGGAATCGCGAGGGCAGGCGCGGGTGCCGTCGGGTCGTCCTGCGTGGGGCGGGTCACCGTCACCAGCGTCGGCAGGACCAGCGACGTGCCCGGGAGGAAGCTGATCTCGACCCCGTTGACCTTCAAGATGTCGCTGCCGGCCCCCGGGGCCGGGATGAACTGCGCCGTGCTGCCGTCGCCAGCCACGCTGACGACGTAGGCCGCGTTCGGGCCACCGGTGCTGATGGCGACGTCCGGACGCATGATGTACCCGGCCGGCATCGTGATGGTCAGGGTGTCGCCGAACACCGCCGAGGTCGTCGGGGTGACCGTCGCCTGGAAGGCGATCGGTACCACGTACACCGGGATGGTGGCACTCTTCCCGCCGGCGGTCACGGTGAACTCCGTGGCGCCCGCCACCAGGCCGGTGATGGTGGCCCGGATTTCCGTCTGCTCACCCGGGAGGCTCAGCGTACCGTCCGCGTTGTAGACCGGGCGGAAGCTGGAGTCGATCGCGACGCTGAACTGGGCCGGGGTGGCGCCGATCGTCCAGGAGGCCGGGATCTGGCCGTCGAGCTGGTCCACCAGCTGGAATCCGATCAGCTGGGTCGAGCCCTCGTTGACGAAGACGATGGAGGGCGCGGAAACGATTGCGTACGGATCGCCCGCTCCGTCACCGAGCGGGTCGCTGCTGCACGACCAGAGGCCCACACAGGCGGCGAGTAGGACCGAACCACGAATCATACGTGTCATACTAGTACCTCGTTCTCGGAAGACGGTGGAAAGCGGCTCTTTCCGGCGTCCTGCAGTGAAACTCCATGGAACCATCTATTGAAAACTCGCGCCGCCGGACTGGTTGAAGAAGTTCACGCCCAGCCAGCGGCCCACGTCGATCACCCCATCCGGGGTCAGGATATCCTGCCAGTCTTGCCTCGAGCTCTCGGTCAGCTCGTTGGTGTAGATCAACTGGAAACCGCCCAGGTTGTTCTTGTCCACAAAGATAAAATACCGGTCCTTCTGCTTCGTGTACCGCCACACCTGATAGGTGGGCGCCCGGCCCGCCGCGACCCGGTCGAGGAACTCATCGTAGGGTCCGTACTTGGCGTAGATCCGGCCCCGATCGCTGCGCCATCCGGGAGTCGTCCGTCGTCCACTCTCCTTGAACGCCTGGTTGGCGTAGGCGACAGCCTCGTAAAAACGCTCGCGGGTCTCGTTCCGGTCCACTCCCGGTGTCTCGTCATGCCTGACCCAGAACTCGGTCAGCCAGCGGCGCTTTCCATCGACGCTCAGGTCCTTGTACAGGTTCAGCCCATCTTCCTGCGTCGCGATGTAGAGCAGCGGACCGGCCGCGCTGTCCAGCTGGGCCTCGTCCATGGCGGCGAAATAGCCCGCGTCGGTCCGCTGCTCCATCTCCAGCCGGGCGGACTCCTTGGCCAGCGTCTCCTCGAGCCCGGCCATGGTGAACGGCTGCTCCCGTTGGGACGCCGTGCCGCCCAGGTCCACCGCCACCCGCATGGTGTAGCTGCCTTCCGGCAGTCCGGTCAGGTCCAGCTGGCCCTTCAGCACCCCGCCCCCGGCCGGCACGGACACGGCCACCGGCGGGGTCTGCAGGATCGTGTTGCCGCCGGCACCGAGGATGGATGCGGTCAGCTGTCCGCTGGCCGCCGCCTCGCTGTACGCCTCGATCAGGTAGTACGCCTCGCTCTGCAGCGGCGTCAGGCGCAATTCGACCGTGCCCGTCACCAGCGTATTCCCGACCCGGAGTTCCCCCGGCCTGGGAACGGTGTCCCCCGGTGTGGCCAGCCGGATTTCCGGTGAGAGCAGGAGATCCGACAAGGCCGGCGGCGACCGAAAACCCTGTGTGGCCGCCCTGGCGGAGGCCTTCCGCCCGGTGATGCTGTCCTCGACCGTCACTTCGAGCACGTAGGACCCGGGCAACACCGCGAATTCCAGCATTTCCAGCGTTGACACCCCCGCCGTCGCATACGCCCGCGGGAGGTAATTGGTCCAGCTTTCCTGCAGGAGCCCCAGCCCGGTGGAGTCGGTCACCTTGACGGTCACGAAGTAGGTGACCTGCTCGGTGTTCGTGGCGCTCGCCCCACCCGCGAAGAGCACGTAGGGGATCTGGATGAACGCCTTGACCAGTGTCTGACGGTTGTCGGCCCGATAGAACCGCACCGTGCGAACCGCCATCACATCTTCAGCATGCCTCGGCCCGGTCTGAGCCGGGACGGCCACCAGGGTGGCCGCACACGCGAGCGAAAACCAACGGACCATTGTGCTCCTGGGCGGCGGTGACCATGGCCACCGCCGTCGCATCGAATCCGTTACCAGCCGATGCTGAACGTGAAGAAGTTGGTCGAGCCGAGGATGCCCATGTACTTCCAGGCATAATCGAACCCGAGGTTGAAGCTCTCCGTGGTGTACGAGAGGCCGCCACCGAAGGCGGTGCCCTGGTACCCCTGCTCCTCGTTCAACTGGCTGCCCGTGACGTCCTGGCCGCTGTTCGCGGAGGCGTAGCTGTAGCTGCCGCGGACCGCGCCGTTGAAGTTGCTCCCGCCCATGCGGGGGAAGGCGAACTCGGTGCCGACGACGTAGCCAGCCTTGGTGTTGTTCGGCTGGTTGAAGTCGGCCAGGAGGGTCCAGCGGGTGTCTTCCTTGGCGATGATGTCATACGCCACGGCCACGGTGAAGGTGGTCGGGAGCGCGAACGCCTTGGTCCGGTACGACCCGGGCTGCGGGTTGCTCGGCACCGGGTTTTCGCCCTCGATCGGCTCGCGGACGATGCCGACGTTGAGCGCGTCGCCGCTGTAGGTGACGTTCGTGCCGAGGTTCTGGATGACGAAGGAGAACTTGATCGGGTGGTTGTTCAGCGCCGAATGGAAGTTCGTGCCGAAGTCCACCGCGAAGGCGCTGCCCGACACTTCGCCGAGCTGGTCAAACACGCCCTTCATCGTCAAGCCGGCCGAGAACCGGTCGGAAAAGTTTTCGGCGTAGGTGAGGCCGAGGTAGGACTCACTGACCGAGTAGGTGGCGCCGGTGCCGTCCGGCAGTTCCACGGTGTACTCCGGCTGGTCCTTGAAGCCGAAGTTGCCGAGGTGGATGCCGACCGCCCGGGCGCCGCCCGAGAAGGGGAAGGCGAGGCCGCCCCAGCTGTACGTCGTGTTGGCCACGTACGAATACGTGCTGATCAGGACCCCGGGGCTCTCCATCATGGCCGCGCCGGCGGGGTTGTAGTAGAGGGCCGAGACGTCGTTGACGATGGCCTGGAAGGCATTGCCGAGTGCGGCGCCCCGGGCACTGGCGCCGAGGAGAAGGAACTCTCCCGACGTCGTGCCGTACGGCGTGTTGTCCGCGTTGATCTCGGATGCCTGGGCCGCGAGGGCCGCGGGCAATCCGCCGACCAGCAGCGCCGCCAGGGCCAACCCATGCGCAGTGTGCCGCTTCATAAGTAATCTGTCTCCTGGATGCGGAGTGTGGGGGGAGATGCTCCCCCCACCCCCGGCGTGGCTACTTGGCGAAATTGACGATCGTCATGCGCCCGATATAGCGCGCATCACCCGATTCGACGTGATAGAAGTACACGCCGCTTGCAACAACCTGGTTGTTCCGGTTCCGGACGTTCCAGGTGGCGGACCCTCCGAGCGTCGGCGAGTCCACATTGAGGATGGTCACGAGCACGCCGCTGGAGCTGTAGATGCGGATGGTCGCCTGCTCCGGCAGGTTCACGAACTTGATGATCTTGTTCGTGTAGTCGTTCTCGTACGCATTGGTCACATAGTACGGGTCCGGCACCGTGTGGATCTTGGTCAGGTCAAGATTCGATGTCGCATTGACCTGGTTGACCACATCGTAGTTGACGCGCAATTCCGCGCCGACTGCAGTGAACGGACGGATGTTCGGAGTCTTGGCGAAGGCGCCGGTGAAGGCGAAGGCCCCTTCGTCACCACCCCACCCGTTACCGCCGACGATCGCGCCCACGTAATCGCGCGCCGACCAGACGGTACCGGCTGCCGGCAGGGTGCCGCCGGCGTCGGCCAGCATGAAGTGGTAGATCTCGCCGCCGAGCAGCATGATGAAGCCCGGGTTGGCGGCCACCGGCGCGTTTCTCGATCCCCAGGTCGCATTGGCAAACGAGACCGAGGTGAAGGCGATCGGACCCGGGACGGCGGTCGAGCTCAGCGAGTACGCCGGACCCGCGCAGGTCATCCCGGCCAGCTGTGACGCCGGGTAGGACTTGTACGGTTCCACGCAGCCGACGTCGGAGATCGTGAGTGCAAGCCGCTGATCCCAGCTGGTGAGGTTGTTGGCGTTCGCGGCGTTCAGGAAGCCCCATCCACCACGATACGGCGTGGCGTTGAAGGGCACCGGCACGTTATGGGTGACGTCGATGACCGAATCCACGGCCCCCGCGGCGCCCCAGTAGATGTTGTAGTCCGCGGCGCGCTTGGCACCCGAGCCGACGCCGTCTACCTGGCGGTAGGTCGACTGGAAGGTGTTGTACGCCTGCGCGTTGTAGATGACGGCCACGCCCGGGAGTTCACCGGCGTTGTTCCAGCCGGCGCTGAGCGGTGCGGCCACGTCCACCAGGTTGGTGGTGAAGTTGGCCTGGTTGCCGCCGTTCGGGTTGGACTTCGTCTCGTTGTTCTGAGGCGACGGGCCGGCGAACCACCGCGGACCGTTGTAGCTGCAGCCATCGCTGCCGGTGAAGCCTTCGGCGCCGTTGACGCAGCCACGGCCGTAGAGGCCGGTCCAGTAGGTGCCCACCAGGGTCATGGAGACCTGACCCTTGAGGAAGTAGTTGCCGTTGCCACCGTAGATCGACGCGAGGCTGCCGTCGATCGCCACGGCGTTGAAGGACGCCGCGCCGGTCACGATGCCGGAGGTGGAACTCTGCGCGAGCGACAGCGTCAGCGGCGTGACATTCGCGCCGTTGACGGCCGACAGGTAGTAGGTCGTCGCCGCACCGTCATAGGACGAGCCCAGTCCGATGCTGTCGAGTCGCACCGCGAAATTGCCGGGCGCCGAGATGACCTGCTGGACGAACGACTCGAAGCCCACCGTCCAGGCGTTGGCCGCCGGCATCGGACCGCTGAACGTGCCGTTCACCGGGTCGATGGAGGGGATCGGCGCGTTCTGGTTGAGCTCCACGTCGCGTCCGTAGATGCCGGAACTGAACGTGGTGCTGTTCGCGTAGTTCGACGCCGGAACCGACGGCGTCACGGCGATCGTTCCCGCCTTCGGTGACTCGAGGCTGGACGGGCCGGACGAGTACGAGTTCACGTCAAACGCCGTGACCACGTAGAAGTACCGGAAGTTGTTCAGCGGGGTGTTGTCCACGTAGACGAAGGGCACCGTGCTGTTGGTGAGGGGCGGGAGGCCGGAGTTGAGCCCGGTGACCGCCGTGTCCATCGCCGTCGTGTAGGAAACGCCGCTCGCCAGTTCCAGGCGGTTGCCGTACTTGGTCTGGAGGAACGGGCTGACGATGTTGTTCGGGTTCGACACCGTCCGCGGAACGCCCGGGGCTACCGGGTCATACGCGACCGGGCAGTCGGTGGTGATGCTGAGTTCCGGGGCACAGCCGTCGAGCGGATTCACGACGCCGTCATAGTCGTCGAAGATCGTGCCGGCGTAGTCGAACTGTGCGACCAGGAAGAGCTGGTCCGGGCTGTCCACCCGGCCGCGGTAGATGCGGTAGCCTTCCACGTCATACTGACGGTAGTTCGGGTCGTACAGGGCGCTGGACACGTCCTGGGCGACGGCGTAGTACGGGTCGCCGCCGACTTCGGACGAGGACGGCTGCCAGAGCACCGTCACCTGGTTGTCGCCCGGGATCAGGAAGAAGCTGGGCGCCGCCGGGGCGAACGGGAGGAGGAACTTGGCGTCAAACACCGCCTGGGCGGTGTACGACTTGCCGAGCAGCGAGCCGGGAACGACCGTCCATTCCGGACCGAAGTCACCGGACTGCTCAACCACGCCGTCCCCGTCGAGGTCGTCGAAGCCGAGATACCCGGTGAGGCTGTCCACCCGGTTGACGCCGGTGTTCATCAGCGAGGCGTCGCCCAGGATCCGCGGGTCGCCCGGCTTGACGCTGGTGCAGGGGCCGGCGAAGCAGCTGCTGATGGCCACCGGCGGGGCGAAGATGTAGGCCACCACGATGGAGCCCTGGCCGCCCGGGGGCAGGCTCAGGCCGGTGGAGGACTGGAAGAACCGCATGTCGACCGGCTGGGTGTTGTTGATCCAGCAGATGCCAGTGACCGCCGGGTCGCCGGTGTTGCAGGGCTGGTCGCCCGCCGGGACCGAGATGTTCCCTGACAGGTAGCGCCACAGCTGGATGGCGTTCTGCGGGTCGTTGAAGGCGCCGGAGAACGGCGAGCCGTTGACGGTATTGGAGAACAGCTGGATGGCGCCCGGGCCGTCCGGGCTCTTCAGGTACTTGACGCCCGCGAAGCCGGCGCCGGCAAAGAACGGCGGCGCGTAGGTGGTGGCGTCGAAGGTCCACTCCGTCAGGCCCGCCATCACGTCCTCATAGGTGTAGCCGAGGGCGAAGGGCAGGTTGACGCTGGAGTAGTTGGTGCCGGCGGACGAGACGTCCATGTCGGTGCCGAAGGCGGCGTACATGTCGTTGATGGTGTAACCGCCGCTCGGAAGCGTCACGCCGAACGCGGCGTTGTTCTTCGACTGGAAGTCCTGCGCCTGCTGGAGCAGGATGGTCTGGATTTCCGGGCGGATATTGACGTAGTCCGCCGGGTTGGTGGTCGTGATGTTGTAGAAGGTGTAGATGAAGTAGATGATGTCTTCATTGCCCGAGGGGAAGTTCCACCCCATGCCGCGGGTCTCGACGACCACGCCGAGGGGGTGCTTCCGTCCGGCGTTCAGGCCGGGGTTGCCGTCCCAGGACATCCACCAGACGTCGCCCTGCGAGGCCTGCCGCCGGCGTCCGTCCGCTTCGGAGGCGTCGCTCTGCAGCAGCGGGTTGAAGAGATCCGCCGACAGGTCGCCCTGGGGGACGAAGCCCGCTTCCGGCAGGTTGCTCACGTCGTCCGAGTTGGTCGTGTTGTAGATCGGCTCGACCTGCTCGCCGTGCTGCGTGGTGCCCTTCGGGTCGAAGAAGAAGGCACCAGTCGTGTCGCCGGCCCAGGGGCCGCCGTCAGGACCGACCACCCCGGCGAGCTGGAGGCCGGTGTTGAAGATGTACTGGTTGGCTGTGCCGCGCGGCCAGAAACCGCCACCGATGGTGGAGGAATTGGTCGAGTCGACGCAGATCTGGCCGTCGGACGACAGGCCGCAGTAGATGCGGTTGATCGTCATGGCGCCAAGCGCGCCCGCCAGGAGCCGGAATCCCTTGGCCTTCTTGGCCCCCGGTTCCGGCTTGGCGACGGCAACCGTCGGCGTGACCGCCGCGAGGGCCAGCGCCAGCAGGCCCGCCAGAATGACGCCCCTCTTACGGAATGGTGAGTGCATTGCATCCTCTCTCAGATGGATACTGTTCGGCTGGAAGAGGAAGCGGCGTCAGTACGCGCGCCGCTCCCCTTCCGCCGTGGATCAGTCGAGCTAGAAGTTCAGTTCCAGGCCCAGCCGCATCCGCCTCGGCGCGGCGGTGAAGTTCGCCTCGCTCCGGCCGGCGTAATAGCTCGCCTCGGACGCCCGGCGCTGTTCCGCCAGGGTGAAGGCACCGTCGCCGTTGCCGAAACGCTCTTCGGCCCGGATCAGGTACACGCAGTTCGGGGCGGCGGCCTTGCCGTCCTGGGTGACCCAGTTCCCGCAGCCACCGGTCGACGGCAGGTTCATGGTGCCGGTCTGCGCGTTGTACGCGCTGGAGGCGAGCGCTTCGTCGGCGTAGCCCGAGGAGTCACCCGACCAGCTCTCCTGCAGCTCGGTCGCGTTCTGGATGCCGTTCGTCTCCGAGAACACCGCCGTGGTGTTCGTGAAGTTGAACAGGTTGCGGACGTCGAGGTACGCCGTCAGGTCCACGCCGCCGAACCGGAAGCCCTTGGTGACCCGGAGGTCGGTGTTCCGGAAGGTCGGAAGCCGCGAGCCGTTGACGTCGTTGTCGAAGGCGCGGGCGCAGACGCCGGGCGAGATGACCGACTCGTTGCCGGCTTCCACCGGGCAGCGGGTGTAGGCCGTGCCGCTGGCGACCCGGAAGGTGGCGTAGAAGCCCACGTTTTCCAGGATGGCGCCGCTGGTGCTCCCGGAGTTCCAGTTGTTCGGGAACGTCAGGGAGAACAGGCCGGCCAGGTTGTGCGGCCGGGTGTAGGTCGTCGGGAGGTACGCCGACGGCGGCGGATCGTTGCCACCGGCCACGGCGTTCAGGATCCGGGACCCGAAGTTGATGTAGGTGAACGGGTCGGAGCCGGTGTTCTTGGCGTCGCTGTAGGTATACGCCAGCGAGCCGTTGAAGAGGCTGCCGATCCGCTTGTCGATGCGGACGTCGAAGCCGCGGTAGTTGCCGAAGTCCGCATTCGTCATCATGCGGATGTCCTGGTTCTGCAACTTGAGCGGGTCGTACAGGCTGAGCAGGCGTCCGGCCTGGTTGGCCTGCGCGTCGCGGTTGTACGCCGAGAAGTCGAGCACGAAGTCATCCGAGAAGGCGTGCCGGATGCCGAACTCGAAGGTGATCGTGGTGCCGAAGTCCAGGTCCGAGCCGTAGACGTGGTTGGTGTTCGTCACGGCCAGGTCGGTGTTGATGCCGCCCAGGATCAGCGCAAAGTCCGGCGGCTGCACCTGGTGGGCGTAGGAGAACCGCATGTTGGTGCGGTCGCTCACCGGGAAGGACACCTGGATGTGCGGCGACAGGTAGCTGTGCGCCTCGTCCGGGGTGTAGATCGAATCCAGGGACGCCTGCACGTTGTTCGGATCGAAGAGCGGGTTGCTCGAGATCCGGACGGTCGGCTGGCAGCCCGTCGAGTCGCAGTACTGCGGGTGCGACGCGTTGGTGTTGTAGTAGTCGTACCGGACGCCGGCCACGAGGACCACGTCACCGAGGTCGAGGCGGTCTTCGGCGTACGCGCTCCACGCCTTCGGCTTCTCCATGTAGAAGTCGGAGAAGGCCTGGCTGGTCATGCCCGAAGAGTACGACTTGATGTCGAAGTTGGTGAACCCGCCGCCGATCTTGAGACGGTTGTAGCGGTCGACCTGCCAGTCGAGCGCCGCCGAGCCGATGAACCGGCTCTCGTCGTTCAGGAACAGCCGGCCGGTCGGGCCGCCCGCTTCCGAGAAGCCGAGGACGCCGTAGGCGTTGTTCCGCCACTTGTCGACCAGCGCGTACTGGGCGGTGTTCTCGAGGTCGTACGGGGTACGCCGCGAGTTCGCCTTGTTCTGCTGGAAGTTGTCCAGCAGCTCCTGGTTGAGCGGGAAGCTGTTGAAGTCGAACACGAAGTCCAGCGGGGTCAGCATGAACCCGCCGAACGGATCGCGGCTGTTGACCTCGGACTCCCGGGTGAGCGGCGACTGGATGAACTTGTCCTGCTGGTAGGACAGCGCCACGTCGAGCGCCAGGGCGCGCGAGGACGACTTGGCGAGGTTCTGCGTCCAGCCCAGGGTGTAGACCTGGTTCTGGTTGTTGTTGCCGAAGATCTGCTGCGGGTTGTACAGGTTGGCGTAGGTGAAGTTCCGCCCCTGCCCCTGGCTGGCCAGCGCGCTCAGGAAGATGCGCGAACCGGTGCCGAAGGAGTAGTTGAGCTTGCCCTGCAGCTGGTAGGCCGAGTTCGCCGTGCCCGGCAGCCGGATCCCCTGGCAGTCCTGGCCGTAGTTGCTCGCGATATCGGGATTGCTGCTTTCGGCAATGTTGATGCCGGCGTAGGTCATCGTCTCGTCGCACTTGCCGGTGTAGACGGCGAAGTTCTGGACGCTGTAGTAGGCCGTGTCCGCGGTCGGCGAGCCGATGGCGGAGGGGACCGAGACCACCGTGTCGGTGCCGACGGCGTTGAAGTACGGCGAGTTGGCCCGGTTCTGCCCGGTCCCCGCCGACTGGTTGCCTTCGGCCACGCCGCTGATGAAGAAGGTCAGGTTCGAGACAATCGGGCCGCTCAGGCTGGCGGTGACCCGGTTGAACCCGAGGCTCACGCTGTTGCCGAAGAGGCCGTCGGTCTCGTAGCCGACGGCGCCGGCAAACTTGGAACCGCCGGTGCGGGTCGAGATGGAGACGATGCCCGACTGGGCGCCGCCGAAGGCCGCCGACGAGGCGCCGGTGGTGATCGACGCGTCTTCGAAGCCGTTGGTGCCGATGCTGATCGAGTTGCCGCCGCCGGTCACGAACCCGCCGCCGCGGTTGCCCGCGCCGACCGGCACGCCGTCGACGTACGTCGCGGCCTCGTCGGTCCGGCCGCCGCGCACGGAGATCGTGCCGCCGCCCGTGCTGGCCACGACGCCCGGCTGCAGCGCCAGGACGTTGGTGATCCGGTCCACCGGGAGCTTGTCGGCGAAGTCGCCTTCGACGTTCTGCTTGGTGGTGACGGCGTCACGCGGCACCAGCTCGTTCTGCGCCGCGACGACCGTGATCGTGGTCACCTGGACCGGCGTGGACTCGAGCGTGACGTCCGCGGTGATCGTCTGACCCGACACGATACGCACATCGGTGACCTGGGTGGTCTTGTAGCCGATGAACGAAGCCTGCAGGGTGACGGAACCGGCCGGCACGTTGTTGATGAAGTAGTAGCCGTCGGCGTTGGTCTGAGCCCCGAAACGGGTGCCGACGATGATGACCTGCGCATTCGCGATGGGCGCGCCCTGCTGGTCGCGCACCTTGCCTTCGAGCTTACCAGTCGATGCCTGGGCGAAGAGCGTTGACGCTCCGACCGCCAGGGTGACCGCCGCCAGCGCGAGGGTTCGCGCTGCACGGGTGAAGGCGCTCACACAACTTTGCTTCATGGACACGTCCTCCAAAGGTGTGAACACAGTGGATCTGACAAATCGAACAACGGAAAGCACGCGCTTCCCTCCTTGCGCTCGGGGCGCGGAGTTGGGGAATGCGACTGCGGATACGCCGGACCAGCCGGCGGGAGAAAACCAGACATGGGTGCTGCTTGCATTGGAACAGCCGACCGCGGCCCGGTCGGTGAACTCAATATGAAGTGACCGAAATCACGTGTCAAGGAACTGTCACGAACCAAAATGCGACACGGCGCCGGCCGTAACTGACTGCAACAGATCGGGATGGAACGGGAATGGGGGTGCGGCCACCCCCCTCACCCGACAAGCTTATCCCGCGAATCGGATTTTGGGAAGGGGTGGGCTACCCCGCCATCCGGATCAGTTCCCGCTGCGGCTCGGCCGGGGTCACTTCGGGCCCGTCGGGGCCCCAGTACATGTTGATCTCGCTTCGGACCCCGATCTTGCCAGATATATAGATACCGGGCTCCACCGAGAATCCGACCCCCGGCATCAGTTCGCGGTCATCATGTGTCTCATAATCGTCCAGGTGCGGCCCGGAGCCATGGAGATCCCGATCGATGGAATGGCCGGTCCGGTGGACAAAGTACTCCCCGTACCCCGCCCGCTCGATGACCCCGCGGGCCGCCCGGTCCCCCTCGAACCCCGCCACCAGGCGACCCTCCGCTGCCCCCTGCTGCACCGCCTGGATCGCGGCATCCCGGGCATCCCGGACGGTCCGCCAGACCGTTTCCACCTCCGCGGGCACCGTCGTCCCCGAAAAACCCATCCAGGTCTGGTCGGCGAATACGGTGGTGGTGCTCCCCTTCCCTCCCCACAGATCCAGCAGGATCACCTGGTCCTTCGCCAGGGTCGCGTCCTTCCCCGCTTCAGGCTCGTAATGGGGGTTCGCGGCGTTGGCGCCGAACCCGACGATCGGGAGCGTGGTCAGCTTGAGCCCCCGCCCTTCCATCGCCGACACGACCCGCGCCTGCAGCGCCGTCTCGGTCAATCCCCTGCCGCCCTGGGTGACCGCCCAGGCCAGCTCGCTCCGGGCGATGTCGGCCAGCGCCTCGGCGGCATACCGGTGATCGGCCAGCTCGGCCGGGCTCCACCGCGAGGCGAACCGCGTCACCAGTGAGGAGGAGGGGACCACCGTGCCGCCGAGGCGGGTGATGAGCTGGACGACGCCGGCGGGCACCCGGTCGAGGTAGGGAACAGCGTCGTCCGGAGAGATCTCCATCGCCAGGGTCCGGCCCTTCACGATCGAGGTCAGGGCGGCGTGCAGTTCCTCCCACCGGGCGTACGGAATCAGCCGCCCGGGAAACCCCTCCAGCGGCTGCATCTCGATCTTGTGGACCACTGCCACCGGCTCCCCCTCCCTCGGGAGGAGGACGAAGAGCCGACGGCTCCCCATGCCGCCCAGGCCCAGGACGCGGCCGGCCACGGGGTTCAGGCCGTGGAAGTCGAACAGGAGCCAGGCATCGGCGCCGACGGCGTCGAGACCCTCGGCGAGCTGCTGGCGGTCGGGCAAGGGCGTGGAGCTCATTGGTACGCCTCCGCGGCGGCGGCCTGCCACCGGCATGTGTCGTCTCCCCGGGCCCGGCAGCGCTGGTGCACCATGGCGCCTTCGAATCCGGTGAGGGCACGCAGCAGCTCGGCGAGCGCTGCGCCATAGAAGGAGCACGCCTGGCCGTCGGCCATGGCGCGCAGCGAAAGGGGTTCCGGTATCACCGCCTCGGCGGACCGGCCCCGGATGGCCAGCGACGCCGCGAAGACCCGACGCGCCGCGCGGGACGCCGCCCCCGCCCCGATCCGCCGCCGGAGGAACCGCGGGGAGACCCGCATCACCATCCGGACCGGGAGGGCGGTGCTGCGGGCAGCGTACCGGGCCGCCCGCCGTCCCGCATCGGCGAACACCAGCGCGGCATCCGGCCGGCGCCCCACGAGGCGGAAGACGGCGACCGTCTCCTCGGCCGGGATCGGCAGGCCGCGGCGGGCGGCCTCCTGATAGCGCTGGATCTGGGCCGCCACCGTGGCACTCAGGCCCAGGCGCTTGGCGACGATCTCGCCCGCCACCTCGTCCAGTCCGTCCCCGACCGGGGTGTCGAGGTTCCGGAGCGCCTCGAGCAGGCTCAACGGGACCGTGGCCGGGGTGCCGACGGCGGCGGTCAGCTTCGGCACGGGAAACGGCGGGGAGTCCTCGACATGGTCGGGCAGAAGTTACCCACGGACTGCGCGCTCTACCAGAGGCGCTTGCGCCCTTCCCCCCGAACGGGGACATTCCACCGATGCCCACCGCCGGTCCCGACCTGACCACCTTCGAGCGCGACGTCCTCCCCCACCTCGACCTGATGTACCGGGTGGCGCTCCGGATGACCGGCGAGCCGGCGAGCGCGGAGGACCTGGTCCAGGACACCGTCCTGAAGGCGTTCCGCGCCTGGGACAGCTTTCGCCAGGGAACCAATGCGCGCGGCTGGCTGTTGACCATTCTCAGGAACACCTTCATCAACGACTACCGCCGCCGCCGCCGGGCGCCGGCGCTGGTGGACATCGATGTGGCCGAGCCGCGGGCCATCATCCACGAGCAGGCGGGACAGGATCCCGAGGGTGAGTTCTTCCATGCGCTGGTGGACGACCGGATCCTGGCGGCCATCGACGCCCTTCCCGACGAGTTCCGCGAGGCGGTGGTCCTGAGCGACATCGAAGGGATGAGCTACGCCCAGATAGCCGAGACGCTCGAGGTCCCGGTGGGCACCGTGAAGTCCCGGCTGTCCCGGGGCCGACGGCAACTGCAGGGAGCGCTGATGGACTACGCGATCGAGGCAGGCATCATCCGCCCGGGGACGGCATCGTGAGCCAGGACCGGATGGACTGCCAGGAGGCCCTGGAGCTCCTCCAGGATTTCCTGAAGGAGGAGTTGACCGCCGCCAACCAGGCGCGCGTCGCGAGTCACCTGGCCGCGTGCCGGCACTGCCTGACCCACGAGCAGTTCGAGCGCAACTTCCTCGCGGCCCTCGAGCGGGCGGCCCGCGGCGCGTGCTGCCCCGACGCGGTCGCGGCCCGCATCCGGCAGGCCCTCCGGAGCGACCTGCCGGGCTGAGCGTGCCTCCCCTCCAGGCCGCGGCATTCGCCGTCGCGATCTCGGCGCTGGCCTGGCGGACCGGCGCGTTGCGTCCCGGCGGTGCGGCCGCGGCCGCCGTGATCGGGGCCTGCGTCCTCACCGTCGCCGGCTGGCCCGGCGGGCTCGTCCTGCTGGCGTTCTTCCTGCCCGCCTCCGCCAGTTCGCGCCTCTGGCCCGGCCCTCCCTCGCCGCTCGACCCCAAGGACGATCAACGCGATATCTGGCAGGTGCTGGCCAATGGCGCGGCCCCCGCACTGGCCCTTGTGGCCGGCGGTCCGGGCGCCCTGCTGGGGTTTGCGGCCGGACTGGCGGCGGCGGCGGCCGACACCTGGGCCACATCCATCGGGGCCCACAGCCGCACGGCGCCGCGGCACATTCTGACCGGGGCGACGGTATCACGCGGATCGAGTGGCGGCGTCACGCCGCTGGGCACCCTCGGGGCCGCGGCCGGTGCACTGCTCGTGGCGCTGGCAGCGCAGCCGCTGGTGGGGTGGCGGGGCACCGCCACGGCCCTCGGCATCGGCCTCGCCGGCATGCTGCTCGATTCCGCGCTGGGCGCCGCAGTTCAGGGTAGGTTCCACTGTGACCGGTGCGACCGGGCCAGTGAATGGCGGCGGCACCGATGCGGCGGGACGACACGGCCTCTCGGAGGGTATGCATGGCTGAACAACGACGGCGTCAATGCGCTCGCCACCGCAGCGGCCACGGCGGCCGGCTGGGCGGCATGGGCGTGGTGCTGCTCGCCATGACCCTCCTCGGCGGCTGCGAAGCCGGGACGGCGACGGGGCCGGGCCGTCCCGGCCTTCCCGACGGCGGCTCGACCGGGACGACCGGCGGGGGGAACACGCCGGTGGTCGCCGGCACGTGGAGCACCCGCCTGGTCACGCCGGTGCCCCTCGACGATTTCCTCCAGGAGGACATCACCTGGGAATTCCGGACCGACGGCAGCTGCCGGCAGTCGATCGAAAGCGTCCTGTATTCCGAGGGCATCCCGCGGCTGACCGTCACCACCTGCAGCTACACCCTGCGCCAGGGCGTCGTCCTGGTGCGCTTCGCCGGGGCGGCGGAGCCGGTCGGCTATCCCTTTTCCATCCCCCTGAACGATTCCGACACCCTGGTGCTCTCCGGCATCGCATACGGGCGGGTCCCCTGAGCACCACCGACGCGGATGTCGTGATCGCCGGCGCGGGACCGGCCGGCAGCGCCGCGGCGGCCCTGCTCGCCGGCGCAGGCTGGCGGGTGGTGGTCGTGGACCGCGCCACCTTTCCGAGGGACAAGGCCTGCTCCGAATACATGAGCCCTGAAGCGGTGCGGCTCCTGGATCGTCTCGGCGTCGTGCCGGACCTGGAGGCGGCGGGCGCCGTGGCGCTGGAGGGCACCACCGTGGTGGGCGCACGGGGAAGCCGGCTCACCGGCCTCTTCCAGGAAGCGAGCCCGGCGCCGTTCCGCCCGGCGGGATTGTCCCTGCCACGACGCATCCTCGACGCGCGGCTGGTGGAGGCGGCGCGTGATGCCGGGGCCGAGGTGCGGGAGGCGACCAAGGTGGAGGCCCTGCTGCACGACCAGGGCGCCATCGCCGGCGTGATGGTCCGGGGACCCGATGGCCGCCACGCGCCGATCCGGGCGCGCCTCACGATCGGTGCGGACGGCATCGGCTCGATCGTGGCGCGGCGGCTGGGACGGCGGCGGCGTGCGCTGCCGAGACGCGTGGCATTCGTGGCCCACCTCCGGGGCGTCTCCGGGATGGGCCGCACGGCGGAGATGCATGTGGGCACCGACGGATACGTCGGGCTCAACCGGATCGGCACCGACCTCTACAACGTGGCGCTCGTGGTGCCGCAGGCGCAGGCGGCCGGCGCGCGGGGAGATCCCGGCGGCTTTTTCTTCCGTCGACTCGAGACCTTCCCTGGCGTGCAGGGCCGCATCCAGCGCTCACACCTGGCACGTGAGGTGCTCGTGACCGGGCCGTTCGCGTCGCGCGCCAGTCGCGTCACCAGCGCCGGCGCCCTGCTGATCGGCGACGCCGCCGATTTCTTCGACCCGTTCACCGGACAGGGGATCTATTCGGCGCTGCGGGGTGCGGAACTGGCCACGGAAGTCGCCGCCGGCGCCCTGGAGGATCCCGGCATCCCCTCCGCGTCGGCCCTCGCACACTACCGGGTGCTCCGGCGCCGCGCGTTTGCGGGCAAGTGGGCCGTCGAGCGGCTCATCGCCTACGGCATGTGGATGCCCTCGCTGTTCGATCGCGCCGTGTCCCGCCTCGGTGCGCGGCCGACGATGGCCCATGCCCTCATCGGCGTCACCGGCGACTTCGTCCCGGCGCGCCGGGTCCTCAATCCCCGCTTCCTGACCCGGATGATGCTATGAGCCGCCCCGAGATTGACCCCGCCGATTTCCGGCAGCTGCTCGGGCGGTTCGCCACCGGCGTGACGGTCATGACCCTGCACCTCCCCGACGGCCAGCCCGCGGGGATGACGGCGAGCAGCCTCGCGTCGGTCTCGCTGGAGCCGCCGCTGCTCTCGACCTGCATCGACCACGACGCCGAGCTGTATCAGGCGCTCGGCGCGGCACCCGGGTATGCCATCAACATCCTCGAGGCCTCCCAGGAGGCGATCTCCCGGCGCTTCGCCTCGAAGCACCTCGACCGGTTCGAGGGCATCGGCTACCACACCAGTCCGGGCGGACATCCGATCCTGGACGGCGTGCTCGCCTGGATCGACTGTGCCCCGTTCGCCACCTATCCCGGGGGCGACCATGCGATCCTCGTGGGGCGGGTGTTGCGCGGCGGGACCACCGACGGCGCACCGCTGGTGTACTTCCGCGGCGGCTACACCGGACTGACGCACGGATGACCGCGCCCGCGCTGGCGCCGCTTGGCACCGAACTGCTGGACGATCCCGCGGCCGACCCGGCCACAGTGTCCCGCTCCCTGCACCACATCGCGCGCGCCAACCACTGGTTCGGTGGCCGCGCGGCCGCGCTCTGGGGCGTGCACCAGCTGGTGCGGGACCTTCCCACTACCGGCGTCCTCACCCTGTTCGACCTGGGGACCGGCGCGGCCGACCTCCCGCTGGCCGCCATCGATCACTTCGCGCAACGGGGCCGTACCCTGCGCGCGCTCGCGCTTGAACGCAGCCCGGTCGCCGCCGCCATCGCCTCGGAACGCGGCGTCCCGACCGTGATCGCCTGTGCCGGGCAGATGCCGGTACGGACCGCCTCGGTGGACATCGTCCTGGTCAGCCAGGTGGCCCACCACCTGGCCCCCGACGCGGTCGTCGATCTCTTCCGGGCGGCGAGCGCGCTGGCGCGCGTCGGCGTGGTGGTCGCCGACCTCCGGCGGTCGGAAGTGGCGGTGGCGGCGTTCCGGATCGGGAGCACCCTGCTCGGGTTCGATTCGGTCACCCGCACCGACGGGGTCACCTCGGTCCGGCGAGGATACCGCGCGGACGAGCTGCGGAGACTCGCGGTGCGCGCCGGACAGACGCCGCGGGTCCGTCGGCGGCCGGGCTTCCGGCTCGTCGCCGTCTGGAAGACCGCCTGATGCGCACCGTGGATCGCCTCGCCGTGCGGGCGCCGGCCGACCGGATGTTCGAGGCGGCGGCGGATGTGGAGCGATGGCCGGAACGGCTTCCGCACTACCGCTGGGTGCGGTTCAACGCCCGGCGGACGGGCGGCGGCGTCGTCGAGATGGCGGCCGTCCGCCCCTTCGGTCCCCTCCGCTGGCCGGTCTGGTGGGAGTCGGAGATGTGGGTGGATGAGGCACGGCGGGAGGTCCGGTACCGCCATGTGCGCGGCATCACCGCCGGCATGGACGTGCTCTGGACCGTCGAGGCGCGCGGACCGAGGGAGACCAGCGTGACCATCGTCCATACCTGGGACGGACCGGAGTGGCCGTGGATCCGGGTGCCCGCGGCCGAGTGGATCATCGGACCCGTGTTCGTGCACGGCATCGCCTCGCGCACCCTGGCCGGACTGGCCCGCTCGGTGGAGGTGCCGCATGCCTGATCCCCGTCGCGTGGTCATCACCGGCATCGGCGCCATCACGCCGATCGGCATCGGGGTCGAGGCACTCTGGGCTGGACTCCAGCGTGCCGAATCCGCCGTGCGAGGCATCACCCGGTTCGATCCGGCGGCGTTTCGAACCCGCATCGCGGCGGAAGTCTCCGGCTTCCATCCCACCGATTTCATCGAGGAGCGAAAGGCGCGCCGGATCGACCGGTTCGGGCAGTTCAGCGTGGCGGCGGCCCGCCTGGCGCTGCTCGATGCGGGGCTCGACCTTGGCAAGGAAGACCGCGACCGCACCGGCGTGATGATGGGCACCGCGCTGGGCGGAATCGGGATGGCGGAAGGGCAGCACGCACGGTATGTCGAGGAGGGGATCCGGGCGGTCGATCCCGCCCTCGCCCTGATGGTGTTCGCCGGCGCGGCGAGCTGCAATGTGGCCATCGAATTCGGCGTGTCAGGCCCCAACAGCACCAACGGGATGAGCTGCGCCTCGGGCACCATCGCCATCGGGGACGGCTTCCGGGCCATCGCCCGTGGCGACGCCGAGGTGATGCTCGCGGGGGGCGCCGAGGCGCCGCTGGCGCCGCTCAGCTTCGGCGCCTTCGCCATCATCCGCGCCATGTCCACCCGCAACGACGACCCGGCCACGGCCAGCCGCCCCTTCGACGCCGAGCGCGACGGGTTCGTGATGGGAGAGGGAGCCGCGGTGCTGGTGCTGGAGGAGCGCAGCCGGGCCCTGGCGCGGGGCGCACGGATCTATGCGGAGCTCTGCGGCTACGGGCTCACGAACGATGCACACCACATGATCGCCCCGCGGCCCGATGGCGGGCAGGCGGCGCGGGCCATGCGCCTGGCGCTCGCCGAGGCAGGTATCCAGCCGGGGGCGATCGGCTACATCAACGCCCACGGCTCCTCCACCCCCCTCAACGACTCGACAGAGACCGCGGCCATCCGCCAGGTGTTCGGGACGCACGCCGACCGCCTCGCCGTCAGCGGGACCAAGGGGTACTACGGCCACGCACTCGGCGCGAGCGGCGCGATCGAGGCGGCCATCTGCGCCCTCGCCAGCCACCGGCGGTGGCTGCCCCCGACCATCAACCTCCAGGTGCCTGACCCCGCCTGCGACCTCGACTATCTTGCCGACGGCGGCCGGGCCGCCAACCCCCGGTACCTGCTCAGCAATTCGTTCGGGTTCGGCGGCATCAACGCGGCGCTGGTGCTGCAGCGCGCCGACTGATAAGATTCGCCGCCAACTGGACCGTCACCTTCCCCGCCTCGTGAGGTAGCAGGATGCATCGCATGACCCGTCGGCTGGTCGCCGAGTTCGTCGGCACCTTCATGCTCGTGTTCATCGGCGCGGGCGCCGTGATGACCAACAACTTCCCCAAGGGCGACTTCGGGACGCTCGGCGTCGCCCTCGCCTATGGACTCGCGCTCGCCGTCGGCGTCAGCGCCACGATGGCGGTCTCGGGCGGACACCTCAATCCCGCGGTCACCGCCGGGATGCTCGCCATCCGCCGGATCGACGCCAAGACGGCCCTGCTCTACATCGCCGCCCAGCTCCTCGGCGGCATCGTGGCCGCCTTCGCCCTCCAGATGGTCCTGCCCACGGGCGTGACCAAGGTGATGGCACTCGGCACCCCGGCCATCGCGCTGACGATCACGCTCGGCAAGGCGATCGCCATCGAGGCGATCCTGTCCTTCTTCCTGATGAGCGCCTACCTGGGCACCGTGGTCTCGGCCGAGGCGCCCAGGGTGGCGGGCTTCGGGATCGGCCTCGCGCTCTTCATCGGCGTCCTCGTCGGCAACCCGCTGACCGGCGCGGCGCTCAACCCGGCGCGCGCCTTCGGTCCCGCGCTCCTGTCCGGGCAGTGGATCAGCCAGGGGGTGTACTGGATCGGCCCGATCGTCGGCGCGCTCGTGGCGGCGTTCCTCTGGGAGAAGCTGCTCTTCCCGAAGGCGACCGACTGAACCGGTCCCCGAGCCCGCAGTGCAACGGCCCCCCGGCGTCTGCCGGGGGGCCGTTTGCATCGGTGCGGTCGCCTGCTCGCGCTAGGCTTCCCCGTGTCCCCGCTTCCCCACCTGCCGCAGCGCAGCGGACGCTCGCGTCCAGAGGCTCAGCGTGTACCCGAGATAGATCACGGCGGCCACGACGTACGCGGCCACCAGGAACCCGCCGTTCTGGGGAGTCTCAAAGGGCATCGCCGGCTCCTTCCCGCAGGTTGTCCAGCCGCGCCAGCCCGTAGCGCAGCACCACGAATCCGATGTAGAGCAGCGTGAAGGCCGCCATCCCCGAGAGGAGCGCCCGGAGCATCTCGGGCGGCATCGACGGCGCGCTCGGCTTCAGGAGGACCGGCTGGGGATGGAGGGTCCGGAAGAGGTAGACGCTGAGGTGGATGAACGGCACCAGCACGAGGCCCATGATGCCCACCACGGCGCTGAAGCGGGCGCGTTCGCCATGGTCCTGCACCGCCGCGCGAAGCGCGAGGTAGCCCACGAACAGGAAGAAGAGAAAGAGCGTCAGGGTGAGGCGGGCGTCCCAGGTCCACCAGGTGCCCCACACCGTCTTGCCCCAGATCGGTCCCGTGGTCAGCATCACCAGCGAGAAGGCGATGCCGACTTCGGCGGAGCTGGCGGCGAAGAGGTCGAGCCGCTCGTCCTTGAGCCAGAGGTAGAGGATGCTGACCAGCCCGACCACGGCGAACGCGACCAGCGCCCCCCACGCGGCGGGGGCGTGAATGTAGAAGATCTTCTGGGCCGGCCCCTGGCGGACCTCGACGGGGGTGTACAGCAGCGCGAGGGCGTACACGCCCGCGGCCGCCAGCAGGCCGAGCAGGGTGAGCACCTGCCCGCGGCGGACGATGCGGCGGGCGGCGAGCAGTTCTGGTGTCATTCGTCGACGACCGCCGGGAAGATGAGGATGCACAGCGTCACGAAACCGATGTCGTACAGGGTCAGTAACCTAAGCCAGCCCATCATCTCGCTCAACGGGCGGCCCGCCAGCAGCTTGGCGGTCACCTGCACCGCGCCGACCAGGGGCGGCACCATGAACGGCAGGAGCAGCACCGGCAGCATCAGCTCGGCGAACCGGGTGCGCACCACCATGGCGCTGAAGATCGTGCCGACCGCGACGAAGCCGAGCGTCGCCAGGGCGGTGACGCCCAGGATGCCGCCGAGCGCGTGGCCGATACCGACGTTGAAGAACAGGACGAAGAGGGGCAGCGCCACCGCCTCCACCACGCCCACGAAGGCGAGGTTGGCGAGGAGCTTGCCCACGTAGAGCGCGCTGCGCGGCACCGGCGCGAGGAGGATCCCGTCGAGCGCCGCGTTCTCCCGCTCGACGTAGAAGGCGCGGTTCAGCGCGATCACCGCGCCGAAGGCGAAGGTGACCCAGAGGACGCTCGGCGCGAGATCCACCGCCGCGATCGCCGTGGGGTCGCGGGCGAAGTTGAACACCACCAGCACCAGGGCGGAGAAGACGATCGCGGAGAGGAGCGCGGTCCGGCTGCGCAGCTCGAGCCGGATGTCCTTGGCGGCGATCACCCAGGCGATGCGCAGGAACTCAGCCATGGACCAGCTCGGCGTAGCGGCCGTGGAAGGCGGCCAGGTCGTCGGGCCGCCGGCCCTCGAGCGCCCAGTGGCCGCCGGCGAGCACCGCCACATGCGTGGCGAGCTCCCACGCCTCGGCCAGGTGGTGGCTCACCAGGACCAGCGCCCGGCCCCGGTCCAGCTGGGACGAGAGCAGCGCGCGAAACCGGTCCGCCGCCGGGGCATCGAGGCCGGTGAAGGGCTCGTCGAGCAGGAGGATATCGGGCTGGTGCAGCAGGGCGCGCGCGATGGCGGCACGCTGCAGCAGGCCGCGGCTGAGGTGCCGGACGGGGGTGTCCGCGCGTGCGCTCAGCCCGACCTCCTCGAGCGCCGCCCGGGTCGCCGCCTCCGGATCCGGCAGGTGGTAGAGCCGGGCGGTGAAGCGCAGGTTCTCGCTCGGCGTGAGGTCGTCGTACAGGAAGGTATGGTGCGACAGCAGGCCGATCGCCCGGCGGGGCGCCGGATCATGGCGGGTCAGCTGCTCGCCGCGGATTCGCACCTGGCCCCGGCTGGGCCGCATCAGGCCCGCCAGGATCCGGAGGAGCGTCGTCTTGCCGGCGCCGTTCGGTCCGGCGACCGCCAGCATCTCGCCGGCACGGACGTCGAGATCGATACCACGGAGGACCTGGAGCGCGCCGAACGCGCGGACCAGCCCGCGCGCCGACAGGAGGGGTGTCTCAGCCGGCTCGGTCAATGGCGGCGCCGAGCTCGTCGAGGTCAAACGGCTTGATCAGGTAGGCATCGTGCGCCAGGTCGAGCACCCGAAGCTGCGGCTCGACGCTGACGTAGGCGGTGGTGATGATGACCGGGAGGTCGGGCGACACGTCGCGGATGCGGCGGAGCAGGTCCACACCGTCCGTGTCGGGCAGGCGCATGTCCAGCACCACGACATCGGGCGGCGCCTCCGCCAGCCGCGTGAGCGCCTCCGCGCCCGAGGACGCGAACGTCATCGTATAGCGCGGGCGGAAGTACCGCTCGTAGCTGATGCGGAGGGCGGGCTCGTCTTCGATGAAGAGCACCCGCCGGTTGGCTGCCTGTTCGGTCATTACCCCGTCCGGAAGGGCCGGCGTCGCCGCCAGGGTGGCGGCGGACCCCGGAGTATAAGACTAGGCCTGCTTCGGTTCCAGTTCGAAGAGGTCGTCCAGCTTCGTGAGCATCAGGAGGAAACGGAGTTCCTCGCTCGCGGAGCGCAGCGCGACGCGCTGCCGCCGCTCGCCGGCCCGGCGCTGGACCAGCATCAGGGCCCCCAGGCCGGCGGAGTCCACGTGGCGGGTGTCGCTCAGGTCGATGACCAGGCGGCTCTCGCCCTCGGGCATCGCTTCGAGCACGCCCACCGCCTCCTGGCGGAACGAAGCGCGGGTGTCGAGGCCCAGTGACGCGGGCGCGTGCAGCTGACGGACAGTCGGGACGTTGGGTACCATGCTGGCATCTCCCTGGCCCTGAACAAGCAAAGCGTGGTCGTTTCGCCACGCCAGCCGGCCGAAACGCCACGCTCATTCGAGTCGTGTGCATCCCACCTTCGGCACCGAGCTATCTCATCCCGCTTCGGATGAGACCTCCAGTTTTGCGGCCCCGGATCGCTCCGGGTGTGCTATTATCGGGCGGATCAGTTGTATTGTTCCGGAAGGCATCATGCCTCCCGCCGCTGGTAAAGGCGAATTTGGTGCCATCGCCCTAACTCGCTCGTGAACATGCGGTTGCGACCGGACTGCAAGCCTTGTCAGCCCCGTCGCCTCCCGCACTCCGCCATCCCGCGGCCTCCCTGCAAGAGCCGCCGACCGGTGTGAACCCGACTCGACCGGAGGAGCACTCCCATGGCCGACCAGCTCGCGACCCTGTTGCTCGAGGAACGCCGCTTTCCCCCGCCGGCCGCGTTTGCCGCGCGTGCCATCGGCACCCCGGCGCTGTACCACGCCGCCGCGCGGGACCGCCTCGCCTTCTGGGAAGAGCAGGCCCGCGCGCTGGACTGGATCACCCCCTGGACCAGTGTGCTGACCTGGAGCCCACCGCACGCCCGCTGGTTCGACGGCGGCCGGTTGAACGTGGCCGCCAACTGCCTTGACCGGCACCTCACCGGAGCCCGGCGGAACAAGGCCGCCATCATCTGGGAAGGGGAACCGGGAGACCGCCGCGTCTACACCTACTGGGCGCTGGCCCGGGAGGTGGGGCGCGCCGCCAACGCCCTCAAGCGCCTGGGCGTCGTGAAGGGCGACCGCGTCGCCATCTACCTGCCGATGATCCCGGAAGCCGCCATTGCGATGCTGGCCTGCGCCCGGCTCGGGGCCGTGCACTCGGTCGTGTTCGGCGGCTTCTCGGCGGAATCGCTGCGCGATCGGATCAACGACGCGACCGCCACGGTGCTGATCACCGCGGACGGCGGCTACCGTCGGGGCCAGGTCCTGCCGCTCAAGCGCATCGCCGACGAGGCGGTGGCGCAGTGCCCGAGCATCGAGCACGTCGTGGTGGTGCGGCGCCGCCCCGCCGGCGAGGGCGACGAGTCGTTCGCCGAGATGACCGAGGGCCGCGACCACTGGTGGCACCGCCTCCTCGATCGCGAGAGCCCGGACTGCCCCGCCGAACCGATGGAGGCGGAGGACCTGCTCTTCATCCTCTACACCTCCGGCACCACCGGCCAGCCGAAGGGCATCGTGCACACCACCGGCGGCTACCTGACCCAGGCCACCGCCACCACCAGGTACGTCTTCGACCTGCGGGAGGAGGACATCTTCTGGTGCACCGCCGACGTCGGGTGGATCACCGGCCATTCGTACGTGGTCTACGGTCCGCTGGCCAACGGCGCCACCGTGCTGATGTACGAGGGCGCCCCCGACTGGCCCGAGCGGGACCGCTTCTGGAAGATCGTCGCACGCCACGGCGTGACGATCTTCTACACCGCACCGACCGCCATCCGGGCCTTCATGAAGTGGGGCACGAAACACCCGGCGGCGCACGATCTCTCCACCCTGCGCCTCCTCGGCACCGTCGGGGAACCAATCAACCCCGAGGCGTGGATGTGGTACCACGAGCACATCGGCCGGGGCGCCTGCCCCATCGTGGACACCTGGTGGCAGACCGAGACCGGCGGCATCATGATCACCGCCCTGCCGGGGGTCACCACCACCAAGCCCGGCTCGGCGACGACCCCGTTTCCCGGCATCAGCGTGGAACTGGTGGACACCACGGGCAAGGCGCTGGCGAAGGGGGGAGGGTTCCTGACGCTCACCGAGCCGTGGCCTGGCATGCTGCGCACCATCTACGGGGACGACGCCAGGTATCAGGCGACCTACTGGAGCCGCTTCCCGGGACGCTACTTCGCCGGTGACGGCGCCAAGGTCGATGACGACGGCTACTGGTGGCTGCTCGGCCGGGTCGACGACGTCCTGAACGTCGCAGGGCACCGCATCGGCACCATGGAGGTCGAGAGCGCGCTGGTGGACCATCCCGACGTCGCCGAGGCGGCGGTGGTGGGCAAGGCCCATGACCTGAAGGGGCAGGCGATCGCGGCGTTCGTGACGGTCAAGGAAGGGGTGAAGCCGTCGGCGGAGCTTCGGGAGGACCTGCGCGAGCATGTGGCGCGGAAGATCGGTGCCATCGCCAAGCCCGACGACATCCTCTTCTCCGCCGACCTGCCGAAGACCCGGAGCGGCAAGATCATGCGCCGGCTGCTGAAGGACATCGCGGAAGGGAGGGCGCTGGGCGACACAACGACCCTCGCGGATCCCAACGTGGTGGCGCGGTTGAAGGAGCAGTATGAGGACAAGGAATAGCTAGATCTGGACCTGCGCTCCCAGCTCCACCACCCGGTTCGGCGGCAGCCCGAAGAACGCCGTCGCCGACCGGGCGTTGCGCTTCATGACGATGAAGATTCGCCGGCGCCAGTACGCCATCGGCCCCGGCACTCCGCGGCCCCGCTTGCGCGCCGTGCCCCGCGGCAGGGCGAGCAGCGTCTCGCGGCCGAGGAAGAACGACGTCTGCGTCAGGAAGACGTCGGCCGGGGCGTCCGGAAGCCCGGACGCCCCCATCAGGGCCAGCAGCGCCGGCACGTCGGGACTCTCCATGAATCCGTAGTGCCCCACCACCTTCCAGCATCCCTCACCCAGCGCCTCGACCTCGAGCCGCTCGTCCTCCTCGAGCTGCGGGACCTCCTCCGTCACGACCGACAGCAAAATCACCCGCTGGTGCAGCGCGCGATTGTGCTTCAGGTGGTGGAGGAGCACCACCGGGACGACGTCCCGCGTCGAGGTGAGGAAGATGGCGGTGCCCGGTACCCGCGCGATCGGCCGCTGCGCGAGGTCAGCCAGGAAGAGTCCGATCGGGAGGCTCGATTCATCCTTCTGCGCGGCGAGCGCGGCCTCGCCCTGCTGCCAGGTGGCCATCAGCACGTAGATCCCGGCGCCGACGGCGATGGGGAACCATCCGCCGTCGGCGAACTTCACGATGTTGGCGCCGAAGAAGGCGACGTCAACGATCAGGAAGAGCCCGCACAGCGCCCCCGCCGCCGGCAGGCCCCACCCCCAGCGGTCGCGCGCCACGCGGAAGAACAGGACGGTGGTGATGATCATGGTGCCGGTCACGGCGATGCCGTAGGCGGCGGCCAGGTTGGAGGAGCTCCGGAAGCCCAGCACCAGGAGAATGCACGCCACCGCCAGCGCCTGGTTCACCTCCGGCACATAGATCTGCCCGACCTCCGTGCGGGAGGTGTGCACCACCGTGACGCGGGGACTGTACCCCAGCTGGACCGCCTGCCGGGTCAGCGAGAACGCCCCGGAAATCAGCGCCTGCGAGGCCACCACCGCCGCCATGGCGGCGAGGATCAGCATCGGGTAGAGGAGCGCCACCGGGACCAGCGCAAAGAAGGGATTCTCGACCCCGGGCGCCTGGATGAGGAGCGCCGCCTGGCCGAAGTAGTTGAGCAGGAGCGCCGGCAGGGCGACGCCGAACCAGGCCCGGAGGATCGGGCGCCGGCCGAAGTGCCCCATGTCGGCGTAGAGTGCCTCCCCGCCGGTGATCACCAGCACCACCGCCGCCAGGATGAAGAACCCCTCCAGCCCCTCGCGGGCGAAGAACGCGACGGCGTACCGGGGGTCGACCGCGCGGAGGACTTCGGGGTGCATGGCGATCCCCCGCACCCCCAGTCCCGCGATGCAGAGGAACCAGATCAGCATGATCGGTCCGAAGGCCCGGCCGATGCGGTCCGTCCCGTGGTGCTGGAACCAGAAGAGGCACCCGAGAATGAGCACGGCAATCGGCACGACGAAGTGCGCCAGTTCGGGCGCTGCCACCTCCAGCCCCTCGACGGCGCCGAGCACGCTGATCGCCGGGGTGATCACGCCGTCCCCGTAGAGGAGCGCGGCGCCGAAGAGCCCGAGACCCACCAGCACCGCCTGCGCGCGACCGGTACGGCCACGCGAGCGGACCAGCGCGAGCAGGGCGAGGATACCGCCCTCACCCCGGTTGTCGGCGCGCATCACGAAGCCGATGTACTTGAAGGAGATGACGAAGTTGAGCGACCAGAACACCAGCGAGAGCACGCCGTACACATTGTCGACCGTGGGGGGCAGGCCGTGCGGGCCGGTGAAGGCCTCCTTCATGGCGTACAAGGGGCTGGTCCCGATGTCGCCGTACACCACCCCCAGGGCCCCGAGGGAGAGCGCCGCCAGGCCTGCGCCGTGGTCGTGTCCCGGCCGTTCGTCGTGGAGGGTCATGAGATCAGATCTGGATCTGCGCCCCCAGCTCGACGACCCGGTTCGGCGGCAATCCAAAGAACGCCGTCGCGGAGCGTGCGTTCCGGGTCATGATGATGAAGAGCTTGCGGCGCCAGTAGGGCATGGGCCGGGGGTCGCCCGGCAGCCGCTTCGGCAGCTTGCCGCGCGGCATCGCGATGAGCGTCTCCCGGCCGAGGAAGAACGACGTCTGCGTCAGGAAGATCGGCTGGGGCGAGCCGGCCAGCGTGGACTCGCCAAGCTGTCGGAGGAGCTCCGGCACATCGGGACTCTCCATGAAGCCGTAGTGCCCGACGACCCGCCAGAAACCCTCGCCCAGCTCGCGGTACTCGACCCGCCCGGCCGCCTCGACCTGCGGGACCTCCTCCGTCACGATCGAGAGGAGGATCATCCGCTCATGGAGCACCTTGTTGTGCTTGAGGTGATGCAGGAGCACCGGCGGCGCGATGTCCAGGGCCGACGTGAGCACCACCGCGGTGCCGGGCACCCGGACGGGCGACCGCCTGGCGATGTCTGCCAGGAAGAGGTCAATCGGGAGGCTCGACTGCTGGACCAGGGCGGCCAGCTTGGCCCGGCCCCGTTTCCACGTGGTCATCAGCGTGTAGATCACGGCGGCCACGGCGAGGGGGAACCAGCCGCCGTCGGCGAACTTGATGATGTTGGCGCCGAAGAACGAGAGGTCGACGAGGAGGAAGAGCACGCAGAGCGAGGCGGCCGCGAGGAGGCGCCAGTGCCAGAGGTCTCGTGCCACGCGGAAGAAGAGAAGCGTCGAGATGGCCATGGTGCCGGTCACCGCGATGCCGTAGGCGGCCGCGAGGTTGGTGGCGGTCTGGAAGCCGAGCACCAGGAGGATGCACCCCACGGCGAGAATCTGGTTGACCTCGGGGATGTAGATCTGCCCGACCTCGGTATGCGAGGTGTGAACGATGGTGACGCGCGGGCTGTACCCGAGCTGCACCGCCTGGCGGGTCAGCGAAAACGCCCCGGAGATCAGCGCCTGGGACGCCACGATCGCGGCCAGCGTGGCCACCCCGATCATCGGGTAGAGAAACCACGCCGGCGCCAGCGCGAAGAAGGGGTTTTCGACGCCGGGCGTCTCGATCAGCAGCGCCGCCTGGCCAAAATAGTTGAGCAGGAGGGCCGGCAGCGCGAAGCAGAACCAGGCCAGCCGGATGGGGCGCCGGCCGAAGTGCCCCATGTCGGCGTAGAGCGCCTCGCCGCCGGTGATGACGAGCACGACCGCCCCGAGGATCAGGAATCCCTCGAGCCGGTCGTTGATGAAGAACTCCACCGCATACCAGGGGTTGATGGCACGCCAGACCTCGGGGTGCATGGCAATGCCGCGGATCCCCAGCCCGGCGATGCAGAGGAACCAGACCACCATGATCGGGCCGAACGCCCGTCCGATCCGCCCGGTGCCGTGATGCTGGAACCAGAAGAGCCCCACCAGGATGACGAGCGCGATCGGCACCACGAAGTGGGCAAAGGTGGGCGACGCCACCGCGATCCCCTCCACCGCGCCGAGCACGCTGATGGCCGGCGTGATGATCCCCTCTCCGTAGAGCAGGGCGGCGCCGAGGAGGCCGAGCCCCACGAGCACCGCCTGTCCCCGACCGGTCGCCTTGCGCGAGCGCACCAGGGCCAGGAGGGCGATGATGCCCCCCTCGCCATGGTTGTCGGCGCGCATCACGAAGCCGATGTACTTGAAGGAGATGACGAAGTTGAGCGACCAGAAGATCAGCGAGAGGACACCGTACACGTTCGCGGCCGTGGGCGGCAGCCCGTGCGCCCCGGTGAACGCCTCCTTCATCGCGTAGAGCGGACTGGTGCCGATGTCCCCGTACACGACACCGAGGGCGCCGAGCGACAGTGCCGCGAGCCCCGCCTTGCGGCCGTGGCCGCCCCTCTCGCCGGCCACGGTCATGTCAGGGGCGCGCCAGCCGGCGGCGGTCCAGCATCGCGAGCGCGAAGACGCACACGATGAGGACCGCGGAGGTGACACACCAGCGGCAGATGGCGTGGATGACGAAGAGCTCGAGCCAGGTCAGGTAGGCGGCGAACGCCACCCCGCCGGCCGACAGCAGGAGCGTCGCGACCATCGGCTCACGGCGATCCGCCCAGGCGGGCTGGGTCCCCAGCACGGAGATCCCCAGGAGCGCCGCATACGCCGCGAGCCCGAGCAGCGCCACGTCGACCCCCAGGAACTGGCTGTAGGGGCTCAACTGCACCGTGGCGCAGCCGCCCGTGCCGCAGGCGAGGGACCCGATATAGCCGTGCTTGAACATCCACAGGTAGGCGGAAATCAGCATCCCGGTCAGGCTGAGCAGCGCCACTCCCATCCGGTACTTCACTTGAGCGGCGGACCCGACGGGGTCAGGGAGTCCACCAGCTTCTTGAGGGCGTCGGAGTTCGACAAGCCGCCGTACAGCCGGTCGCCGATCAGGAAGGTGGGCGTCCCGTTGACGCCGACGCGCACCCCTTCGTCGTAGCTGGCCTGGATCCGGCCGGCGTATTTCGCCGACATCATGCACGCGTCATAGGCCGTCAGGTTGAGGCCGTTCTGCGTCGCGTAGCCCCGGAAGGTGCCCGAGACCTCCGACTCGCGCGACCACGCTGCCTGCCCCTGGTAGATGAGGGCGTGCTGCTGCCAGTACTTGCCCTGGTCGTCCGCGCAGGCAGCCGAGTGGGCGGCCATCCGCGAGAAGGGATGAATGCTGAGCGGGAAGTCACGGTAGCGCCACCGCACCTTTCCGGTCTCCACCAGCTGCCGGACGATGTCGGGGAACTGCACCATGTCGAAGCTCTGGCACCCCGGGCACTGGTAATCGGCGTACTCCGTGATGACGACGGGCGCGTCGGGGTCGCCGAGGAAGTAGCCCTGGAACCCCGCCGTGTCGGCCACCGTGACGGTGACGTTGGCGGGGATGCTGGGCACCCCGCGGCGGACCTGCCAGTAGAGCAGTCCGCCGCCGGCCACCGCGACGACGAGCAGGGCGAGATAGAAGCGGTTCATCGAGGAAGTACCAGCCATGGGTCAGCGTCCTTAAATGAGTCAGACGACAGCGAAGAAAGCCGGTCCGGCGGTCGGGCCGGCGCCATCAACCGGCTGGAATGTAATGGATTACGGGTCCGCCGCTCGGGTCACGCCCTTTGCCAATCACCCCATCCTCCTGTTATCTTTTGCCACGCTTGGCGCATAGGACGCCAAGGCCGAATTTCCCGTAGAGGAAGGTGCATGACCAAGAAAAAGCCACAGCGGTCGGCGCCGCCCGCCTCGTTCGATCAGGCGCGCGACGAACTCTTCAGCCACATCCTTCGGTGCGGCGTGATGGAAGCCGAGCTCGAACACCAGAAGGACTGGTTTGACGACACCATGCAGTATCTGACAGAGCGCTATCCCGACCTCGCGGACGAGGATCGCGCGAACCTTCGCCTCCTCGGCGAGCGGTACTGTCAGCCCGTGGTGCCGCACACGGCCGAAGCCGTCGGCAGCGCAACCGCCGAGTAGTCCACGCCGCCCCGGGTTCTCCCGGGGCGGTTTCGCATCAATCCCTGGCCCGCCACCCCGGCGGGAGTTTTCGCCACCGATAGCCCGCGGCGATGCGGGCGCCCCCACCGACCCCCGCCTCCGCGAACCACCCCCCGCGCCCGCCGGGACTGCCCTCGATCCCCACCAGCAGCACCAGGTACCCGTTGTCGGCCCCGCTCTGGAAGACGCCGGCCAGTCCGCCGCCGGCGTAGATCCCGGCGCGGGTGCTGCGCGGGTTCAGCAGGAACTCGCCCAGCAGCTCCGCCCGACCAACCCCCTCCCCATCGCCGTCGACCCCACCGCCGGCGTACACGGCGATGCGGGTCCGGCTCGAGGGCCGGAGCGAGGCGGTGACGCCGGCGGTGTAGATGGCGGGGTCGGCCGTCGTGACGACCGCCTGCCCGCCGATCTCCCGCACCACCGTGCCCTGCGCCGCGAGGGGCGCGGCGAGCGCGGCGGCGAGGAGGAGCGGCTTAGCCCAGGCGCAGGGCATAGCTGGTCGCGATATCCGGCCGCAGGGAGTGGAGGACCGAGCAGTACTTCTCCATGGAGAGATCGATGGCCCGGCGGGCCTTCGTCTCGTCGAGGCCGAGCCCGCGGATGGTCCAGGTGTAGCGGATCGCCGTGTAGTGCTTCGGGTGTTCGGTCCGGCGCTCACCCTCCATCGCGATCTCCAGCGATTCGAGCCCGACCTGCATCTTCTTCAGGATCGAGACCACATCCGCCCCGCTGCAGGCGGCCGCGGCCATCAGCAACATGAGCATCGGGCCGGGGGACGTGGCGTTGTCGGCATCCACGACGATGGAGGGGCCGTCCGGCTCCCCGCCCTCGAACCTGAGGTCGTCGAGCCAGTGGAGGGTGACGCGCTTGGTTTCGGTGCTGTCCGTCATCGTGACATTCCTAGAGAGGGCGTGAAGAGGTGGCCGCGGCCCGGGTGTAGTCCCAGATCGCGTAGAGGGCGACCGCCGCCGTGGCCCACGCGAGCGGTCGGAGGAGGGGTGACCCCAGGACGAAGGCCCCGAGCGTCGCGACCTGCAGGACGGTCACCGCCTTGCCGCCCGCGCGGGCGGGGATGGCGCTGGCGTGTCCCCTGATGCTGGTCACGGCAAACGCGACCGTGGCGGCGATGTCCCGGGCCAGCACGCCGACCAGCTCCCACCAGGCGAGTTGCCCGGAGAAGAGCACGGTGCCGAACGCCACCGCCATGAAGAGCTTGTCCGCCACCGGATCGATGAAGGGACCGAATCGCGAGCTGCCGATGCGGCGCGCGAGGAAGCCGTCGAGCAGGTCGGAGCCTGCGGCGACCGCCAGGACCACGAGGCGCCACCGCTCGTCCACCAGCGGGAAGGCGACCGCCAGCGGCAGGCGGATCAGGGTGAAGACATCCGCGATCGTGAACCGGCGGCGCCGTATCTCCGTCATCCTATCGCCCCCCACCGGCGCCCCGCACGACCCCCTCTGCCCGCCGCTCCGGCCGCAGGGACGCGCGCGCCACCTCCCACACCGCCTCCGCCGTCACGCGACGGTAGGGCGCCGCCGGATCCTCCAGTTCACCCAGTCCCTCCCCGAGCATCCATGCATCCACAATCTCCGCGGCGAGGTGCCCGGCGCTCTGGCGCTGCACCGCCGCCTGGCCCGCCAGGTAGCCGACCGCCCGGGTCAGCTCGTCGGGGGCGACCGCCTCGCCGGCGAAGCGCGCCAGCTCCTCGAGCATCGCCGCCCGCGCCTCTGCCTCCCGTTCCGGCGCCATCGCGATGTAGGTCCCGAGCGCACCGGCACGCTGGCGGGGCCAGGCGAAGGCGAGCACCGTGTACGCGAGCGAGCGCTGGTCACGCAGGGTGTCGAACAGGCGGCCGCCGAGGCCGCTGGCGATGGCCGCCCACACCTCGGCGGCATGCCGCGCCGGATCGCCGCGTCGCGGCCCGGGAAAGAGCATCGCGAACGCCGACTGCGCCTTCCCGAGTTCCGCGAGCAGTTCCACCGGGGCGGACGCCGGCTGCCAGCGGATCGCCGCCGGGGCCGCGGGTGGAACGCCCTGCCAATCGCGGAACACCGCGGCGAGCTGGTCGGCGGCGCGGTCGGGGTCGATGTCGCCGACCGCCACGACCGTCAGGCGGTTGCCCCGCAGCGCCTCCCGGTGCCACGCCGCCACCCGGGCGGGGGAGAGTTCGCGCAGCGTCTCCTCGAGGCCCCCGGCCGGCAACCCGTAGGACGACTCCCCGAAGGCCCCGCGAAAGGCGAGCTGGAAGGGGAACCGGAAGGTGTCGTCCCTCACCTGGCGTGCCTCCTCCACCATGAGCTCCCGCTCCCGGGTGACCTCCCCGGGCTCGAAGCGCGGCTCCTGCATGACGGTCCGGAGGAGCGCCGCCGCCGGGCCCAGCCGGTCGGCCATGACGGTGGTGCCCATGCCGAGTCGATCGATCGCCACCGAGGAGCCGAGACTGCCGCCGAGTCGCTCGAACGCGAGGGCCAGCTGCTCCGCGTCGTAGGCGCCGGCGCCGCGAATGGCGCTCCGCAGGGCGAGCGAGCCCAGCCCCGCCTCCGCCAGCTGCTCGGTCCCGGCACCCGCCACGTGGACGCCGAGGGCCACCGCCGGCACGCCGGCCTTCCGGCGCACGAGGAGGTCGGCGCCCTCGAGCGCGACATGCAGCACCTCGGCCCGCCGGGCCCCCGCAGGACGTCCGTTGAGGGGAGGGATCGCGGATGCCGGCTCCGGCTGCGCGATCGGCCGCGCCGGCGCGTCCACGCGGAAGGCGGCCGACAGGTGGGCCGCCGCGAGGTCGTCGCCCCGCCCATCGGGGAGGTAGGCCACCGCACCCACGGCGTCGGGCCGCAGGTACTGCCGGGCCACGCGCCGGACGTCGTCCGGAGTGACGGCCGCCAGCTGGGCAAACTCCTCGTCGAGCAGCGCGACGTCGCGCAGCGCCTCGGCGGAGGCGAGCGCACTCGCCCGGCCATCCATCGTCTCGAGGGACCGGGACCACCGGGTCAGGAGGAGCGCGCGGGCGCGTTCGAGGTCGGAGTCGGATGGACCCGCGGCGCGCAGGGCGAGCACCGCGCGGGCGATCTCGTCCAGGGCCGCTGGCACCCGCTCCGCCTCGAGCTCCGCGCCGATGCTGAATATTCCGACCTCCGTCGGCGCATAGTGATAGGCCGACACGCCGGTGGCCAGGCCCGGCGCCCGGACGGCCCGGTACAGCCAGGATCCGCGCCCGCTGCCCAGCACCGCGGCCGCCAGGTCGAGCGCCGGCACGTCGGCGTGGAGCGCCGGCACCGTGCGCCATCCAAGGACCAGGTGGGCCGACGTGATCGGCCCCCGGAGGGTCCGGGCGCGCAGTTCGCGACGGGCCGGCTCCTCCGGCGAGGGGTCCAGCGCCGCAGGGTGGGCGGGCCAGTCGGCATAGCGGACGCGCGCCGCGCGCAGGGCCTCCACCGGGTCGATGTCTCCGACGATCGCCACGATGGTGCGAGCGGGCACGTAGCGCGACGCGTAATAGCCGGCCACATCCTCCCGCGTGAACCCCGCGAGCGCCGCTTCGGTGCCGATGCGCCAGCGCCGGATCCGGTGCCGGTCAAAGAGCACCTCGTGCAGCGTCTCGTGCGCCAGTGCGCCGGGTGAATCCAGCTTCCGCTTCGCTTCCTGGATGATGACCTGGAGCTCGCGCGCGAGTTCCTCGCGATCGAGCGAGGCATGCTGCAGCGCATCGGCCTGGATGTCGAGCGCCGTCCCGAGCCGGTCCGCCGGCAGGGTCACATAGTAGGTGGTGTAGTCGTAGGCGGTGCCGGCGTTGAGGTAGCCGCCGGCCGCTTTCGTCTGGCGCGCCACCTCACCGACCCCGCGCGTCGGGGTCCCCTTGAAGAACATGTGCTCCAGCACATGGCTGATGCCGCCCCAGCGATCGGGTTCATCGAAGAACCCCGCCTTGACGTGGGTCACGACGGCGACGGCGGGGGCGGAGGCCTCGCGCTGCGCGAGGAGGGTGAGCCCGTTCGGGAGGACCTCACGGACGACGCCCGCGGTCCAGGAGGGAGTGGAGGTCATGCTGAAAGGTATGCGAACAGGGGCGGGATGCACGCGGGGCCCGCGCGGGCCCCGGGATGCCGTGGTGCGAGTGGAGCCTACTGGATGATGCGGAGAACCCCGGCTTCGGAGCTGCCGCGAATGAACGCCTCGGCGTCGGTGACCGGAATGACGATGCCGGTTTCGGCCTGCCCGCGCCGGGCGAGGCCCGCCATGAATTCCACGAGCGAGGCACCCGCCGCCTGGTGGTCGGCGGCCTTCATCTGGAGGAGGATTTCTTCCCAGGTGCCGTTGAAGAGATGGCCGGACAGCGTCGCCACCAGGTGCGATTCCCCGACGTTGGGCCGCTTCTGCATCGCCTGGAGTTCGGTGAGCAGGGTGCCGAAGAGCTCCAGCTGGTTCGGGTCGCGCAGCGTCCCGTCCGGCAGCAGCGCCTCCATCTCCGCCAGCAGCATGTCGATGGAGTCGGGTTCCGCGGCCACCTCGCCGAGGCGCGCCAGCCACGGCACGAGTTCCGGGTCGTCGTCCGGCAGGCGGAAGAGCGACTTCTTGAGCTCGATGTAGCGCCAGAGCGCCAGCTCGTCGAAGTGCTCCTCGGGCTGGGTGCGCTCCAGATGGTGCAGCGCCGCCTCCGACTCCCCGCGATCGTAGAGGAGGTTGGCGAGGTAGACGCGCGCTTCGGCGTAGGTCGGGTCGATTTCCAGGGCGCGCCGAAGCCAGTAGAGCGCGCCGCTCTCGTTGCCGAGCCGGTGCGAGGCGTAACCGACGCAGGCGGCGGCTTCCGGCGAGTCGGGATGGGCGGAGACCGCGAACTCGAAGAACCGGTGCGCCTGCGCGAGAAGTCCCTCGCGAAAGAGCGCGCGGCCGAGTTGCAGCATCAGCTCATGATCCTCGCGGAACCCAAGCGCCACCACGCGCTCGAAGGCGGCGAGGGCTCCGCCACGATCACCGATCTTGAGCAGGGATTCGCCGATACCGGCGAGGGCGTCTTCGTGGTCGGGGTCGCGGGCCAGCGCACGTTCGAAGCTGCGTCGTGCCCAGGCGTATTCCTCGCGGGCGAGGTAGGCGTAGGCCATGCCCACATGCAGTTCGACCGCTTGCGGGTAGAGCGTCACCCCGACGCGGAGGAGATCCAGTGCTTCGTCGTAGCGGCCTTCGTTATAGAGGGAATGGGCGTTCTCGTCGTATTCGTCGGAGCTCAGAAAGCTTTCCGACATCGGCGGTCCCTCCGGAGGCAGGTTGCACCAAAGTAGGACAGGGAGGGGACCGTCCGCAAGAGTCGGGATGACAGGGAGTTGCGCCTCAGGTTCGTGCCCGGACACCATCGCCGCCGCCCGCCTACTCGCCCTCAACGGCACTCGCGCGCGAGCCGGCGCACCCGGATCTCCTGGGTCAGCGCGCTCCGTCCCTCCCCAGCGGAAAATTCGAGGGTGGCCGTGACGGAGCTTTCCCATTCCAGCGGCCCGTCCCCGCCCCGCCAGGAGAGCCGCCCGTCCTCCCGCTCACTTCGATGGACCACGAGCGTCGAGTCCCCGACAGCGACGCCCTCATCCCACGCCTCGCGCCGGACCCAGCGGTAGCGCTGCACCGTCCCGCCCGCGGCGGTACTGTCCGCGAGCCGCCAGATCGTCAATCCGCCCTCGCCCGACCAGTCAGCGCCCGGCTCGATCGGCGTTGGGGGGAGCGGGGGGAAGAAATGGAGCGGGAGGCGCGCGAAGTCGAACAGGTCCCGCATCGCCGACGGGGTGAACGGCGCCGTCAGGGCCAGGTAGTCTCCCTGCGGGTCGAGACGGCCGCCGTATCGGCCGCCGATGAGGCCGTCGGTCTCCGGCGCCTCTCGTCCCTCCGGCCCGTCCCGGAACACGGCGAGACTGTCGAACCAGGCCTCGATCACGAGACCGGCGCTGTCGGCCGCGGCCCGCACCGCCAGCACGCCGTCCCGGCCGAGGGTCTCGGACCGGCGCTCCGCCCCGAAGCGCGACTCGACCTCGCCGCGCACCGACTCGGCAAACCGCGAACAGGCGAGGGTGCGCACGTCGTAGACCGGCGCCTGCGCCCGGCCGGCCGACGGCGCCAGCAGGAGGACAAGGAGGAGGAGCGGGCGGGGCGCTTGCATCTCCGCGAATCTGGCGGCATCCTCAGTCGTTGTCCAACCGGTTTCTCCCGCATCCCGAGCCCCCCATGCGACGCACCACCCTCCTCCTTGCCTGCACCGTGGCGTTCTCCCTGCCTGCCGCGGCGCAGCAGCCGGATGCCGCCCGCACCCTGGTGCACGCCGGCCGGCTCATCGACGGCACCGGCGCCCCCGTGCGCACCGACCAGGGCATTCTCATTGAGGCCGGCCGGATCACCGCCGTCGGCCCATGGGGAGCGCTCGCCTCCCGCGCCGACGGGGCGGCCCTCATCGACCTCAGCCGGCAGACGGTGCTCCCCGGCCTGATCGACGCCCACACCCACCTCCTCCTGCAGGGCGACATCACCGCCGCCGAGTACGACGACCAGGTGCTGAAGGAGTCGACTCCCTACCGGACCATCCGGGCGGTGGCGGCGGGC
>JAHECL010000056.1:0-2536 GCA_024641745.1 Gemmatimonadota bacterium
ACAGCATGGTCATCGAGGCGTACATCGAGTCAGAGCGCTGCACCAGCTGCGACGAGTGCACCAACATCAACAAGAAGCTCTTCAGCTACAACGCCGAGAAGCAGGCCTACATCAAGGATGTGTCGGCCGGGACCTTCAAGCAGCTGGTGACCGCGGCGGAACGGTGTCCGGTGACGATCATCCACCCCGGCACACCGATCAACCCGAAGGAGAAGGACCTCGACAAGTGGATCGCACGCGCCGCGAAGTTCAACTGAGCGCCGGCTGATGCGCTCATCCGGGTTCCGGCACGGCGTCCATCCGCCCGAGGAGAAGGCGCTGACCCATCGGCTCCCGATCCGCCGGATGCCGTTCCCCGACGAGATCGTCCTGCCGCTCCGGCAGCATGCCGGGAAGCCGGCCACGCTCTGCGTCAAGGTGGGCGACCACGTGGAGCGGGGAGATCCCGTCGGCCTGGCCGACGGCTGGATCTCGGTGCCGATCCACGCCTCGGCCTCGGGACGGGTCACCGATGTCGGCCTCTGGCCCCATCCCGACGGCTCGATGGCGCCCTCCGTCCGGATCGCCGTGGATCGGTACGAGGCGCAACTCCCGCGGCCCCGGATGGTCCCGCACTGGGAAGGGCTCACCACCGACGAGGTGGTCCGGGCCGTCCAGGAGGCCGGCGTCGTCGGCCTCGGCGGCGCCGCCTTCCCCACCCACGTGAAGCTCGCGCCCCCGGCCGACTTCCCCGTCCACACCCTCATCATCAACGGGGCGGAGTGCGAGCCGTACCTCACCTCCGATCACCGGACGATGGCGGAGTACCCGACACGGGTGATGTTCGGGATCAGGGTGATGATGCACGCGATGAAGGTCGACCGGTGCGTGGTCGGCGTGGAGCGCAACAAGCCGGATGCGATCGCGGCGCTCGAGGGAGCGCTCCCCACCGACCTCGACGTCACCATCCTGCCGCTCACCGTCAAGTATCCCCAGGGCGCCGAGAAGATGCTGATCCAGGCGGTGACCGGGGTCGAGGTCCCCTCGGGCAAGCTGCCGGTCACGGTCGGCGTCGTGGTCCAGAACGTCGGGTCGGTGGCGGCGATCGCGGAGGTGTTCGAGACCGGGCTGCCGCTGATCGAGCGGATCGTCACCGTCTCGGGCCACGGCCTGAACCGCCCTGCCAACCTGATCGTCCCCGTCGGCACCAAGCTGCGCGACCTGCTGGCGTTCTGCGGCGGCGTGACGCCGGATGCCGCCGAGGTGGTCGTGGGCGGCCCGATGATGGGGCAGGCGCTGGCCAATCTCGATGCGCCGGTGTTGAAAGGGACGACGGGAGTCGTGGTCCTCCGGCGCGCGGAGACCCGGCAGGAGCGCGTCTATCCCTGCATCCACTGCGGGCGCTGCCTCGACGCCTGCCCGGTGTTCCTCAATCCGTCGCTGCTCGGCGACCTCGCGCGGGTGGCCCGGTACGACGAGATGACCGACGCCCACCTCGCCGACTGCATGCTCTGCGGCTCCTGTTCGTTCGTCTGTCCCTCCAACATTCCGCTCTCGCAACTCTTCCAGGCCAGCAAGGTCGCGCTCCGGCGCGCGGCGGCGGGGGCGGCATGAAGACACCGGTCACCCCGAAGCTGATCATCACCGCCTCCCCGCATGTCCGATCGCAGGATTCCACGCCGGTCATCATGTGGAACGTCGTCGCCACACTGGCGCCGATTCTCGTGGCGGCGGCCTGGTATTTCGGCATCAGCGCCCTGCTGGTGATCGCCGCCGCCTCCCTCGGCGCGGTCCTCACCGAGCGGGCGTTCGGCTCTGGCGGCACGCTGGCGGACGGCTCCGCGGCCATCACCGGCCTCCTGCTCGGGCTGACCCTTCCCGCGGGGATGCCGCTCTGGATGGCCGCACTCGGCGGCGCCTTCGGCATCGGTTTCGGGAAGCTGGTCTGGGGCGGGCTCGGACAGAACGTCTTCAACCCCGCGCTGGTCGGGCGTGCGTTCCTGCAGGCCGCCTTCCCGGTCGCCATCACGACCTGGCCCACCGGCGGCGGCGCGTTCTGGACGCTCAAGGGTGACCTCTTCGCCTTTCCCTTCACCCACCCCGCCCCGGACGCCATCACGGCGGCCACGCCGCTGGGCCTCCTGAAATTCGAGGGGACCGGCACGGAGCTGACCCGCCTGATCATGGGCAACACCGGGGGTTCGATCGGGGAGACGGCGGCGCTGGTCATCCTGCTGGGGGGGGCCTACCTCGCCTTCCGCGGATACCTGAACTGGCGGATCCCGGCCGGCATCCTGCTCACCGTCGCGCTGCTGAGCACCATCCTGCACCAGGTCAACCCGCAGCGTCCAGACGCCCTGTTCATGCTCTTCTCCGGCGGCCTGATGCTGGGCGCCGTCTACATGGCGACCGACATGGTCACCTCCCCGGTCACGAACCGAGGCTCCTGGATCTTCGCCGCCGGCATCGGCGTCCTGGTGGTGGTGATCCGGATCTGGGGCGGGCTGCCCGAAGGGGTGATGTACGCCATCCTCTTCATGAACGCGCTGGTGCCGTT
>JAHECL010000056.1:2546-15314 GCA_024641745.1 Gemmatimonadota bacterium
ATCAACCGGGCCACCCAGCCTCGCGTCTTCGGCTCGCGGTCCCGGGGGGCGGCATGACGGCCGGCCATCAGCACGGTGGGCCTGCGGCCGCGGCCCAGCGGTCCGGCACCCCCGCCTGGCGGCTGATCGCCACGCTCGCCATCGCGGGCGCGATGTCGGGCTGGCTGATCGCCTCGGTCTACCGGGTGACGCTGCCCGCCATCGAACGGCATGCCGCCGAACGCGAGAGCGCGGCGATCTTCGAGGTGCTCAAGGCCCCCGCCAGCTGGGACACGCTCTATCTCGTCGGGGACGCCCTGACCCGCACCGCCCCGGAGACGAGGGGTGGCCCGAAGATCCCGAAGGTGTTCGAGGGCTTCGACGCCTCCGGGAACCGCATCGGCGTGGCGATCACCGCGGGTGAGCCGGGTTTCCAGGATGTGGTGACGCTCATGATCGGCTTCGAGCCGGAGAGCGGCGCCCTCACCGGCTTCACCGTCCTCGAGCAGAAGGAAACACCCGGACTCGGCGACAAGATCGAGCGGGACAGCGCCTTCACGGGCCAGTTCGCCGGGCGCACCCCGCCCCTGCTGGGCGTGAAGGACCGGGCGGGGGCCACCCCGAGCGAGGTGCAGACGATCACCGGCGCCACCATCTCCTCGCGCGCGGTCATCCGGATCATCAACAACGCCGTCGCCCGGTGGAGTCCGCTGATCGCGGCATGGGACCAGGGAGGTGCCAAGTGACGGATCACCCGACGGGCACCCCCGCCACTGAAGCGGTGTTCATCCCTGGGGCCCCGCCCCCGGCCACCCTCCCCGCAGACGTCTGGCGCGGCATCTCGCGGGAGAATCCGGTCCTTGTCCAGATGCTGGGGCTCTGCCCCGCCATGGCGGTCACCAACTCGCTGGCCAACGGCCTGGCGATGGGCGCCGCCACGATGCTGGTCCTGCTCGGGTCGGAGCTCTTCGTGTCGCTCTTCCGGAAGGCCATCCCCGGCGAAGTGCGGATCACCTCCTACGTCCTCATCATCGCCACGTTCGTGACGGTGGTGGACCTCGCGCTCGCGGCCAGCTTCCCCGACATCAGCAAGGCGCTCGGGCCGTTCATGCCGCTGATCGTGGTCAACTGCATGATCCTGGGGCGCGCCGAGGCATTCGCCTCGAAGGTCCGGCCGGTGCGGGCCATGGCCGACGCGATCGGGATGGGTCTCGGCTTCACGATGGCGCTGGCCGCGGTCAGCGGCGTTCGCGAGCTGCTGGGCAGCGGGTCCCTGCTCGGCGTGGATCTCTTCGGCCCGAGCTGGGAACCGTGGGTGTTCATGGTGATGCCTCCCGGCGGCTTCCTGACCCTCGGCGTCATCATGCTGGGCCTGGCGTGGGTGACCGACCTCCGTCGCTCCCGCGCCAAGGCGGTCGCATGAGCAACCTCGCCTGGATCTTCATCTCGACGCTGCTGGTCAGCAACTTCACGCTGGCGATGTTTCTCGGGCTCTGCCCCTTCTTCGGCGTCACGGCGAAGATCGACACCGCGTGGCGGCTCGGCGCCGCCAACACCTTCGTGATGCTCCTGACTGCCGCCGCCGCCTGGGTGCTGAACACCTACGTCCTCACCGAGGTGCCGTTCCTGCGGACGATCGCCTTCATCGTGGTGATCGCGTCCGGCGTCCAGATCGTGGAAATGGCCATCAAGAAGCTGTCCCCGACCCTCTTCCGGCAGCTGGGGATCTTCCTTCCCCTCATCACCACCAACTGTGCCATCCTCGGCCTGGCCCTCTTCCAGACGGCGCGCCAGTACACCCTGCCGGAATCGATCGCCTTCGCCCTCGGCGGCGGCCTCGGGCTGACGCTGGCCCTCTCCCTGATGGCCTCGATCCGCGAGCGGATGGATGTGGCCGACGTGCCGGTCGTCGCGCGCGGGATGGGACTGGTCCTGATCGTGGCGTCGGTCCTCTCGATGGCCTTCATGGGGTTCGCGGGCCTGGGGAGCGCGCCATGACGACGACCGCCATCGCCATCCTCATCGGCGCGGCGCTGTTCGTCGTCTTCGGGCTGCTCCCCAACCGGGGATGCGACGGGCACTGCACCGGCTGCGGCAACTCGTGCGAGCGGTACGACAACGACGGAGCGCACCATGACAGCTGACCTCTTCCGGCGCCGCCCCACGCGGCGCGAATTCCTCGCCCTGGGCACCGGCCTGTTCGCCGTCCTGGCGCTGCCACCCGCCCTGCGACGGCGGTACCAGCTGGTCCGGCGCTCGTTCCCGGTCATGGGCACCGTCGCCGAGATCCAGGTGTCGCACGCCGATGCCCTGGTGGCCGAACAGGCGATCGACGCCGCGATCGCCGAATTGCAGTGGGTCGAGCGGACCATGAGCCGGTTCCGCTCCGATTCCGACATCGGCCGGGCGAATCTCGGCGCCGGCCGGGACGGCGTGGACATCTCAGCCGCCACCGCCCGGGTCATCGAGGCTGCGCTCGGGTGGTCGGTGGCCAGCGACGGCGCCTTCGATCCCGCGCTCGGCTCCGCCTCCGCGCTCTGGGACGTCGTGAACCGGCACGAGCCGCCGCCGGAGCGGCAGGTGGGGCGGCTCGCGTCCCGGGGGCTCTGGCGGAAGGTGGACATCGCCCCGACCAGTGCCGGGATGGCCGTCCGGTTCAATGATCCCGACGTGCAACTCGACCTCGGCGGGATCGCGAAGGGGTACGGCATCGACCGGGCCGTCACCGCGCTCCGAAACCACGGCATCGCGCAGGGAATCGTCACCGTCGGGGGGGACCTCTACGCGCTGGGTGGCGCCCCGGGCGGCGACCCGTGGGAGGTCGGCATTCGCGACCCGCACCAGCCGGACCGGCTTGCGGGACAAATCGAGGTGATCGACCGGGCGGTAACCACCTCGGGCGACTACGAACGGTATTTCACCTCGAAGGGTGTTCGCTACCACCACCTCATCGACCCGACCACCGGGGCGCCGAGGCGTTCCCGTATCCACAGCGTCACCGTCCAGGGTGGGAACTGCATGGACGCCGACGCGGCGGCCACCGCCGTCTTCGGCATGCCGGCGAGTACCGCACAACAGGTGGCACGGCGCGTCATCCCCGATGCGACCGTCATCAGCCTGACCTGATCGACCGGGAGGAACGATGAAGAGCCAACAGCTGTATTGCGGCGCCTGCGACCGGCCGGTCCGGGTGCTGATCACCGAGATGCCGGGTGAGGAGGGCCAGGCCTCGGCCGCCGACGCCGAGCTGGTCTGCCTGGAGATCGGGGCCCAGTGCACCGGCAACCTCTGCCCCCTCGGCGCGGCGGAGCCGAGCGCCATGGTGCGGCGGATCGTGCGCAACGGGATCCCGCTGAACACCCTGGAGACGGTGATGGCGCAGTGCCCCGCCTGCTTCAACGACGCCGAGATGATCCTCTACGGCAATGGGCGTGCGGGATGTTCCGCCTGCGGGGCCGACGGCCGCTGGGTGGTGGACCACCTCGAGACGGCCTGAGGCACCCGACCGCCGCTCGACGCCTGCATCAATTCCGGGCTGGCAGTACCTTCCGGGATCGGGGATTCCCCCCAATCGTCGATCCCGGAGGCCGGCTACGATGTTCCACAAACAGCACCCGCCGGCCGGCTCGCGGCCGGGCACCCTCGCACTTCCCCCCGATTCTCCGCCGCCCCAGATCCGGGTGTACCAGTACTCCGCGGAGAGCCTGGCCGAGCACGCCATCGGGAAGGTCGACGAACTCGTCCCCTTCGCCGCCAGCGACCTGACCACCTGGGTCGATGTGCGCGGCCTGGGGGACGAAGCGGTGCTCCGCCGGCTCGCCGAGATATTCCAGATCGACCCGCTGGCGCTGGAGGACGCGGTCAACCTCCCCCAGCGGGCCAAGTCGGAGGCGCGGGAGCACCACCAGGTCATCATCGCACGGCTTCCCCAGGTCGGCGAGGACGGCTCGATCGACACGCCGCAGGTCTGCCTCCTGCTCGGCAAGCATCACCTGATCACTTTCCAGGAGCGGCCCCTGGGCGCCTTCGACCCGGTGCGGGAGCGGCTCCGGTCCGGGATCGGGCCGATCCGGTCCTTCGGAGCCGACTACCTGGCCTACGCCCTGATCGACACCGTCATCGACCGCTACTACCCCCCGGCCGAGAGTCTCTCCAACGAGCTCGAGGACCTCGAGGACGAGATTGCGGAGCGCGAGAGCCCCGAGGCGCTGGCCCGGCTGCACGACATCCGGCGCCAGCTCGTGGTCCTGCGGCGCATCGGCTGGCCCCAGCGGGAGGCCATTACCAGCCTGATCCGGGATCAGACCCCGTTCGTGACCGACGAAGTCCGGTCCTATTTGCGCGATACCCAGGACCACATCGCCCAGATCGTCGAGCTGATCGACTCCTGCCGGGAGATGACCGTCAGCCTCATGGACATCCACCTCTCGGCGGTCAGCCAGCGGACCAACGAGGTGATGAAGGTCCTCACGATCGTCGCCAGCATCTTCATCCCGCTCACCTTCATCGCCGGCGTCTACGGGATGAACTTCGAGTACATGCCGGAACTGCACCGCCGCGGGGCGTACCCGATGGTGATCGCGACGATGGTGGCCGTGGCGGTCGGAATGGTCGCCTGGTTCTGGCACCGGGGGTGGATCGGCCGGGGTCGGCGGTCCGGAGAATGACCACCGCCGGCGTGAACATCGGGGCCTCTGACGGGGAGATGCGTGATGAATGATCTGATGAAATATGCGGATGCAGACCAGGTCTCCCAGATGGTGACCGCCTTCATCCCGAGGCTGGTCGCGGCCCTCCTGGTCTTCCTCCTCTTCTGGGTCCTGCTCAAGGTGACCCAGCGCCCCATCCGGGCGGGGCTGACCAGGGCGGGATTCGCCGACGCCCTCATCCGCCTCATCGTGGACAGCCTCTACAAGGGCGCCGTCCTGCTGGTGGGCCTCGTGATGGCCGCCAGCCAGCTCGGCATCAACGTGGGGGCGGCGCTCGCCGGCATCGGGGTGGTCGGGGTGGCGGTCGGATTCGCGGCACAGGAGACGCTGGCCAACATGATCGCCGGGTTCCTGATCTTCTGGGATCGCCCGTTCAAGATCGGGGACTACATCACCGCGCATGGGCTCTACGGCGAAGTCACCGAGATCACGATGCGGACCACCCGCATCCGGACGATGGAAAGCACCTATGTCGTGATCCCGAACAGCCAGATCATCGGCGAGGTGCTGGTCAACCACTCGATGTACGGGGAGACCCGGGTCAATGTGCCCGTCGGGATCGCCTACAAAGAGCAGATCGAGCAGGCGCGGACGGTGCTCCTGGCGGCCGTCGAGGGCCTCGAGGGTGTCATGGCGGAGCCGGCCCCGAGCGTGGTGGTCTCGGAGCTCGACAACTCCAGCGTCAACCTGCTGGTGCGGGTCTGGATCGACGACGCCTGCGACGAACGGCCGGTGTTCCACCGGGTCATGGAGGCGTCCAAGGTGGCGCTCGACCGGGCCGGCATCGAGATCCCCTTCCCCCACCTCCAGCTGTTCGTGGACAACGTCCGGGACCGGGTCTGGGCCAAGGCGGCCCAGCTGCCAGCATTCGGCGCCGGGAAGCTCCCGCCCGCTACCTGAGGGTCTTCCGCGGGAGCATCGTCGGCGCCATCGCGGCGTGGTAGACGTACGAGGCCATGATGACAGCGTTCTTCATCAGGTCTTCCGCCTGGATCGCCTCGTAGAAGTCGAGGTTGGTGTGCCCCCCGGTGCCGGGGATGTGATCCTGCAGGAACTGGATCCCAGGCAGGCCGACCTCGTCGAAGGCGACGTGATCGGTGCTTCCGACGCTCTGGTTGGACACCACCGTCATGCCGAGGTCGCCGAACGGCTGCATCCACGCCGTCAGCATCGTCCGCGCCTGCTCGTTCCCCTGCAGGTAGATCCCCCGGTACTGCCCCGCCCCGTAGTCCTGGTTGAAATAGACGGACAGCTTCTGGTAGGCCGGCTTCACGCCGACGGTGGAATCCCGCGGATCCCCGAAGTGTTTCCGGACATAGGCCCGCGACCCCCAGAGCCCCTCCTCCTCCCCGCTCCAGAGCGCCACCCGGATCGTGCGCCTCGGCTTCACCCCCAGGACCTTCAGGATCCGCGCCGCCTCCAGGACGACGGCGACGCCGGAGGTGTTGTCGGAGGCGTTCGGGCTGGCGTGCCAGGTGTCGAAATGCGCCCCCATCATGACGACCTCGTCCTTGAGATCCCCCCCGGGAATCTCGGCGGTGATGTTGACCGCCTGCTCCACCAGCTCCCCGATCCGGTTGCGGACCTCGAGTTCCACCACGACGGGAATGCCGCGCTCCAGGATGCGGTACATCCGGTTGTAGTGTTCCGGCGTGATGGCGATGATGGCGGGGCCTGCGAGCATCCCCTCGCGCGACCAGCGGTCCTCCCGCGAACCGGGCCGCGAGAATCCGCGGACGGCGCCGAGCCAGCCGCTCTCCGACTGGAGGACGGCGGCGACTCCCTCCGCGGCATAGAAGGCAGTCTTCTCAACGGAGGTCAGGAGCTCCGGGTTCGGGGGCGGACGGGGTGTCGTCGGCCGTGCCGGGGTGATCACCGTTTCCTGCAGCTTTGCCAGGTCAGCGTCCGTCAGGCGGGGGACGCCGTTGGCGAGCGACTCCAGGTTCACCACCGCCGGTGGCGTGATGAGCACCGCCTTCCCCTTCAGCTTCCCGCGGTACTTCTCCAGGTCGCCCCGCACCCGGAGCTCGACGATCTCCGCCCCGACGACCTGCCGGCCCTCGGTCCCGCGGGTGTGCGCGATCGGATAACCCACCATCGGCTGGTAGTCCGGCTCCAGCATGTGGAGCGACACGTACTCGTTGTCCCAGGTCACCCCGAAGTCCATGAACGGCTCGGCGGTCACGTTGACCAGGCCGATGGACTTCAGTTCGCCTTGAGCCCAGCGCTGCGCCCGCTGCATGTCCAGGCTGAGCGTCAGCCGCGCGCCGAGCACGTCGGTCATGTAACTCTCGTAGTTCATCACCTGGGATCGCTGGAGTCCCTCCTCGCGGATCCTGGCGACCATGACCCAGTCCACCGGTTCGGGATCGCCGGAGAATCCGAGGGTCAGCGCGAGAAGGGAAAGTGTTCCAATGGAGCGGAGGCGGGGTGACATTGCAGTTCCTGGTCGAGGCGGGTGAGGTCGCGGGGCCGACACTACAGGGGAAAGGTGCAGCCGGGGTGCGCAAATGGGAATAGGAACGCCGGGGGAGCCCATGGGTATACGAGGGATGCTTCGCGCGTTCGGACTCCTTGCCGTCGCCCTGCTGCTGGCGGACTCACTCGCCGCGCAGGAGGGGCGCACCCCTTCGGGCACCATCGTCGGACGGGCGGTGAGCGCCGTGAACGGCACGGCAATCGAGGGCGCCCGGGTGGAGGTCCTCGGGACGGGCCGCATCGCCTTCGCGTCGGCCACGGGCCGATACCTCCTCGACAGCGTGCCGGTCGGCGCCTGGCGGGTGCGGGCCACCGCCGTCGGGTTCGAGCCGATGATCCTCGCCGACATCCTCGTGGGCAGCGGCAAGCCGGTCGAGCTGGAATTCCGGCTCACCCCCCGCATCGTCCGGGTGCAGGAGATCGTGGTCGACGCCCCGTATTTCGCGGCGGACATCGAGTCGTCCACCAGCGCCTCCAGCCTGAGCGCCGAGGATGTCCGCCGCGCCCCCGGCGTCAATGAAGATGTCGTCCGCGCGGTCGCCCTCCTCCCCGGCGTCGCCCTCACCACCGGCGGGCGCAACGACCTCGCCGTGCGCGGCGGGGCGCCCTACGAGAACCTCTTCCTGGTCGACGGCCTCGAGGTGGCCAACGTCAATCATTTCGGCTCCCAGGGCTCCACCGGCGGGCCGCTGAGCATCCTGAACATCGACTTCATCCGCGAGGCGAGCTTCTCGTCCGGCGGCTTCGGGGTCCAGTACGGCGACCGGACGGCGTCGCTTTCCAGCTTCTCCCTCAGGGAAGGAAACAGCGAACGGCTGGCCGGCGAGGTGACCCTCTCCGCGACGGGGTTCGGCCTCATCGCCGAGGGTCCGATGGGCCGGAACGGCACCTTCCTGGCGAGCGTCCGGCGCAGCTACCTCGACCTGGTCTTCCGGGCGGCCGACTTCTCGTTCATCCCGGAGTACTGGGACGCCCAGTTCAAGCTCACCCAGCGCATCGGCACCCGCAGCAGCCTCTCCTGGATCGGGGTCGGCGCCCTCGACAACCTGAGCTTCAACGACGACAGCGCCGACGACCGCCTCGACAACAGCCGGGTGGCCGCCCCCGACCAGAAGAGCTACTTCACCGGCCTGACGTGGAACTACTCCCTCTCCCGGGGGCTCCTCTCGACGACGCTGGGCAGGACCTGGACCCGGTTCGCCACCAGCCAGTACGACACCCTGCTTGCACCGGTCTACATCAACCGGTCGGAGGAGGGTGACAACAGCCTCCGGACCGACCTGACCTGGGAGTTCTCCCCGCGGGTGCAGGTCACCTTCGGCAACACGCTTCGCATCGCCGACCAGCTCCAGTACGACGTGCTCCTGGCCGGCGCGTACCGGACCGACAGCCTTGGCCAGCCCCAGCCGCTTGTCGCGGACACCAGCTTCACCGCCCTGCGCAACGCCACGTACGCCCAGGCCGCGGTGTTCGTCGGCAATGTCCGGCTCCTCGCGGGGCTCCGGGCTGACTGGTATGCCTTCCTCGACGCGTTCCGGGTGGCGCCACGCATCGGCGCCAACATCCCCATCGGCAGCCGCGGGTCGCTCAACCTCAGCCTCGGGCAGTACTACCAGGCACCTCCGTTCATCTGGCTCGTGGGTGATCCCGGCAACGTGGACCGGCTGACCCCGATCCGTGCCGATGCGGCCGTCGCGGGCTACGAGCGCCTCTTCCAGCCCGACCTCAAGGGCCAGGTCGAGGTCTACTACAAGCGGTACCGGGACTACCCCGCCAGGCTCTACCGTCCCGAGGCCGTCCTGCAGCCGACGGGGTTCGACGACGTCACCTCGGACATCCCGGCGGGGCTCGAACCGCTCACCAGCATCGGGACGGGCCGCAGCTACGGCGCCGAACTCCAGCTGCAGAAGAAATTCAGCGGGGTGCCGCTGTACGGCCTCCTCAGCCTGACGTTCAACCGGTCAGAGTTCGCCGGCCTCGACCGCGTCTATTACACCGGGGGGTTCGAGACCCGCTTCATCGGGAACCTGCTGGCGGGATGGCGGTTCAATCCCCGGTGGGAAATCAGCGGGAAGTACCGCTATTCCACCGGCCTGCCCTACACTCCCTTTGCCACCAGCGGTCCGGACGAGGGGGAGCGAGACTTCACGCAGTACAACCAGCTGGCGCTGCCGAACTTCTCGGCATTCGACATCCGCATCGACCGGCGCTGGTCGCTCGCCGGTGTGCAGCTCGACGTCTATCTCGACGTCCAGAATCTGTTTGCGAAGGAGAATGTGGCAGGCAGCTACTGGAACGAGCGGACCCGGACCGAGGAATTCGACACCTCGCTCGGGATCCTCCCGACCATCGGGATCAACGTCGAATTCTAGGCGCCTCAGCCCGTCAGGTAGTCAAGCACGTCACCGGCGGAGTAGTGCGTCCTCCCCGCCAGGAAGTCGCCGATCGCGAGCAGGTCATCCCCGCTGGTCACCAGGGGAGGTTCCTGCTCGCCGTGCGTTCGCACCTGGCCCAGCCCGATATCGGCGGTCAGCGCGTTGCAGAGACAGCGGCGCCCGGTGGTGTCCTCCAATGCGCCGCCTTTCTTCACGTAGGCCTCGACCGGCTCGGCGGAGCACCGATACCCGATCTTTCCTCCCGGCGTCAGATACGCCACGCGGAGCGCACCCAGGTCGCACACCCGCTCGCGCTCGGCATCCTGCCCCGGCCCGCCCGGCCAGTTCACCACCTTGAACGGATACCCGGTCGGCGAGGCCTGCGGCTCGGTCGTGACCGTCACCTCGCCCTGTGCGGCATGCCGCAGCACCGAACGCTTGAGATCGTCGGCCAGCCCGGACTCATCACAGAAGGCGAAGAGCGTTCCCACCTGGATTCCCGACGCGCCTGCCGCGAGCGCGCCCGCGAGGGCGCCCCGGCGGCCCGTCCCGCCGGCGAGCCAGAAGGGGAGGCCGAGCTCCGCCACCTTGGCCAGGTCCACGACATCCCGATCACCGTACTGCGGCTCTCCCCGCTCGTTGAACCGCGCTTCTCCGCGCGGCGGCGCGTTGTGCCCGCCGGCCGTCGGGCCCTCGATCACGAAGCCGTCGACGCGTCCACTGGCCTTGCGTGCCAGCACCGTCGCGAGGGAGTTGCTGGCGATGATCGCAAGGAACTGAGGGCGCCGAAGCTCCGGCCGCGCCCCGCTCCAGAAGGCGGCGGGATCGAGGGCCAGGCGCTCCTCCCGGTCGCGCGGCAGGTCTTCCACCTCGAACCGGAGGGACGCCTCCTCGTGCCGCGCCAGGCGGTCCAGGGCGCCGGGGATCTCGCGGGGGATCCCCGCCCCCATCAGGATGGCATCCACGCCGGCCAGCATGGCGCCGTAGAGCGTGGCCAGCGTCGGGCTCTGGATCTTGGTGAGCAGGTTCATGCCCACCGGTCCGTCATGCCCCTCCTTCGCCAGGTAGACTTCCACGAACGAGGCGAGGACGGTGACGAGCTGCCGCGCCTGGCTCATCGCCTGCTTGTAGATCGGGAGGAGCTTGTAGGGGGCGCCGGGTCGGCGGCCATCGGGCAGGAAATAGAGGCGGAGGGCATCGGCCGCCACGTCAGGGAGCGGGAAGGCGGCGATCGCCCGACGGATGTGGCCGCCGACGTCCCCGTCCTGGAGTCGACGGACCATGACCGTATCGATGGCAGTGCCGGAGACAACCCCGAGCTGGCCTCGCAGGGAGACCGCACGCGCCAGGCGCCAGTCCGATACGCCCACTCCCATCCCGCCCTGGATGATCTGGGGAAGCGCCGCGGCAACAGTCATTGGTCCTCATCCTCACTTCCGACAGTCGAACTCGGGAGAGCCGACCGGTCCCCACTGCGGGGCCCGGATTCACGAAGCATAAACGCGGGGCCGGGGGGACAGAGGCCCGACGCCGTGCGCCTGCGGAAATGAGGAACGAGTCCGGTCACCGCCCCAGCGTCGGCCCGCCCGGGTAGATTGCCCCGCGCTTCACCACCAGCCGCACCTCCCTGATGTTCGAGATGCTGGCGGTCGGATCGGCGTCGAGCACCACCAGGTCGGCCAGCTTGCCCGGCTCGACCGTCCCACGGTCGGTGAGCGCCCCGACCGCCCTCGCCGCGGTCCGGGTCGCCGCGCCCAGCGCCTCACTCGCCGTCAGTCCCCCGTCGCGCACCAGCAGGCGCAGTTCCTCGTACAGGTTCGGCGGGGACCAGTCGCCGGCGTCGCCACTGCCCAGCGAGTCGGTCCCGGCCACCAGAAGCACACCGGCTTCGTGTGCCCGCACCGTCACGGCCGCCGCGATGGGGACCATGGAGGCGCGCACGGCAGGGTAGATGAAGAGCGTGGGGTCCAGGATCGTGCCCCGCTCGCGCATCATGCCGAACAGGGAGTCGAATGTCGGCGTCGTGAACGTCACCGCGGTCACGGCAGCCGAGTCCTTCACGAGGGCGGCGTAGCCCTCCCCGCCCAGCTGGCGCGCCAGCAGCGGGGCGTGGGAGACCACGTCCACACCCGCGGACACCATCTGCGCCGGCGAGACCCCGCCCATGGCCGCGTGGGCCCACACCAGGAGCCCCTGTCGGTGCGCCTCCGCCGTGGCGGCGGCCACCAGTTCCGGCGACAGCGCCGCATACAGCTTGATCGCGGTCGCGCCGGTCCCCTTCGCCTCGGCCACCGCGAGCCGGAGGTCGGTGGTGGAGTCGATGGCCCGCATCCCCGGCATCGTCCCGGGTACCTCGCCGGCGCTGGCCTGCGCCGTCCGGGGGTCGGCGAAGAATGCCGGGCCCGCCCACAGCGCAGCGAAGTACAGGTCCGGCGCGGCAATATCGCCCACCCGGGCATCGCGCTTCATCGAACCAAGCGCGCGGGTGTCGCCCGCCATGTCCCGGATCACGGTGACGCCCCCGAGCAGCGCGCGGCAGAGCCGCCGCCCTGCCCGCTCACGCGAATCCTCGCCCGACACGTCGCTTCCCACGTGGCCATGCGACTCGAAGAGGCCCGGAATCACGAACGCGCCTGTCAGGTCGCGCACGGCCGCGCCAGACGGGATCGGCACGTTGCGAGCCGGACCTACCGCGGCGATCCGGTCGCCATGCACCAGGATGGTCACGTCCGTCCTCGACGCGGTCCCGGTCCCGTCCCACAGGGTCACCCCGGTCAGGGCGACGAACCCCGTGTCGGCACGCTGGGGAGCGCACCAGGACTGGGCAGGCGCCGGTCCCGCCAGCCACAGCAGGCCGACGATGAGGGAGAGGCTTCGGATTACCGGGTCTCCTCGCCTGGGACGGTGAAGATCCGCAGCATGCCCTTCTGATCCGGCGCGGTGACCTCGGAGATCCAGGCGTACTTCCCCGGGGTCAGCTCCACCGTGAAGTATCCCACCGAGCCGGCCGGCATTTCCTGCACCCCGCCGAGAAATTCCGCCGGCGCCGGGGTCTGGAGCCCATCCGGCCGGGACCAGTCCATCCACGCCGCCAGGACGGCGGGATCGACCCCCTCGTCCAGGCGCACCAGGTGGAGGTCGTGACCGACGAAGTTTTCGTGCACCTTCTGGTCCTCGAATTCCACCGCAATGGTCCGGCGCCCGGCGGCCGGCTCGCCATCGACCAC
>JAHECL010000057.1 GCA_024641745.1 Gemmatimonadota bacterium
CGCCGCGGTGACCTGGGTGCGAACCTCCTCGAACGCCGGTTCCGAGAAGCCCAGCTCCTGGTGCTGATGCCGCAGCGCCTTCAGCACCTCTTCCCGCGCGGTCACGGCCTGCTCCGCCGCGAGCAGTTCGGGCGCGAGGCGGGCCGCGCGCTCGGCGAGCCCGCGGTACCGCTCCGCCTCGAGCGCCTTCGCCTCCAGGGCCTTGAGCTCCTGCTGCACCACCTTGTGCCGCTCGCCGTCGTAGGTGCCTTCGGCTCCCTTGAGCGAGGCCTCGAGCTCGGCGATGGCCTGCTCCAGCTGGCCCCGCTTCTCCCGCAACGACGGCGCCTCCCGGAGCGGGCCTTCCAGTCGGCTCGACGCCGCGGCCGCGGCCTCCGCCACCGCGTCCGCCGCCGCGCGCTGCTGCTCCAGTTCCCGCACTTCGGCCGGCTCGGCTTCGAGCTGCGCCACCCGCTTGCGATAGAAGTTCCCGTTGAACTTCACCTCCTCCACCTGGCGGCCGAGGACGGCGAGCACCGGCTCGAAGTCCTTCCCCAGGGGACGGGAGCAGGTGGGGCACGCGCCGTCCGACCCTGCCTTGGTGATCCGGTCGAACTGCTCCTGCAGGTCACGGTACTGGTCACGCAGGGCCAGCAGCTTGGTGCGGGCGTCCTGGAGGTCGCGCACCCAGGCCGTATGCCGCTCCTCCGCCTTCCCGGCGGCGGCGACCGCGGCGGCGCGCGCCTCGGCGGCCCCCGCCCGAGCCCCCTCCACCTGCTCCGCGGTGGGCAACGCCTCGATGCGCTGCACCATTTCCACGAGGTTGGCGCGCGTCGCCTCGAGCCTGGCGTGCAGTGCGGCGCGGTGGGACGACGCCGCAAACAGCTGCTGCAGTGTCTCGTGTTCGGCCCGCAGGGCGGCGAGGGGGGCCAGGTCGTCGGCGAGCGTCGCGAGGTGCGATTGCGCCTGCAGCGCATCGGCGATCTGGCGGTCGAGATCCCGGGTCCGCTCCTGGGAGGTCGTCACCTGATGCTCGGCCAGCCGAATGTCCGCCTCCAGCGACTGGAAGCGGGTCCGGAGCTGCTGCATCGCGTTCCAGCGAGGCCCGGCCTCGGCCAGCCGCGCCTCGGCCAGGGTCACTGCCTGGCGGGCTCCCGCCTCCCGCTCCCCCGCCCCGGCGGCCAGGGCGGCCACGCGCGCCTCCTCGGCCTCCAGCTCCGCAATGTCCGGCAAGCCGGACTGGAGCCCCTGCAGGCGGGCGCGCACCTCACTGCGTGTCTCACGAAGCCGTTCCTGCGCAACCCGCAGGCGCTCGAACCCGAGCACCCGGGCGAGGAACTGTGCACGCTCGGGGGCGGTCGCCCGGGCCATCACCGCCAGGTCCTTCTGGCCGGTGAAATAGGTGTTGAAGAACTCGGTGCGCGTCATGCCGAGGAGGTGGGAAAGTTTTCCGGTCACGGCACCGAGGCTGTTCGCGATCGGCGTCGCGTCGCCATCCTGGAAGAGCTCTGCCTGCGAGAGGCTGCGCACGACGCGGAACTCATGCGCGCCCAGCGCAAACTCCAGCTCCACCCGAACCGGCGAACGTGGCGGGGCGCCCCGGCGACGGATCGAGTCGCGGGTGCCACGCGCGGCCGGGGTCCCGTACATCGCGAACGCGATCGCCTCGAGCAGCGTGGACTTCCCCGACCCGTTGGCGCCCACGATGCCCGTGAGTCCCGCGCCGAGCACCAGTTCGGAATCCTCGTGCTGCCGGAAGTTGACGAGGCGAAGACGGTGGATCTGCATCAGTCCTCCGCCAGCTCGCGCTCGGCGGACGCCACCAGGTCCACTCCCTCACGGACAAACGCCTCGCGGTCCACGCCGGCGGGCAGCGCCCGCTGGCCGAGATACGACTCGACCAGTTCCGGCAGCGTCTGGCGGCGGCCTGGCGCGCCGACCCCGGTGGACCGCGTGGGCGACGGCGGACGGAGGTCGAGGTGGAAGTGGAGGGCCTCCGCCTTCCAGCCCCGGATGACAGCGTGGTCGAGCTGGCGCGCCACATGCCGGGGGACGCCGGTCACCACCAGCCGGATCACGCGGTCGGTGATGCCGCCGTCCACCGCCGCCACCCGTGCGACGATGGCGGCCTGCAGTTCCTCCGCCGCCAGCGCGGTGCCGTCGAGCCGCGGCAGGTCCAGCACCCGCCGCGCTGGAATGATCGGCTGGGGCGTCGCCCTCCCGCTGTCGAGGTCGATCAGCAGCCACGCCTTCCCCTCCACGCCCTTCTCCGCCTCGTCTCGCAGCTCGCCCCAGGGATTGGAACTCACATACTCCAGCGCTCCGGCGTACCAGGCCCGCGGCCCCAGCTCGGTCCGCACGTGGTAGTGGCCGAAGGCGACATAACTCCACTCCCCCAGCCCGAATTCATCCGGCTGGACCACCGCGCCGCCGTACTCCACGGTCGAGCGATCCGAAGGAAAGACGCCGTCCACCTCGCCGTGCGCCACCAGGACCTCATACCGGGCACTGCCGTCGGGACGGAGGAGCGGACGCTCCGCCTGCGCGAGGGCCTCGTGCGGCACGGCGAGGACGCTGAGTTCGAGTTCCGGGAAGACGAACCGCCGTGCCTCGTTCGACGCGACGTGGACCCCGACCTCCTCGAAGAGACGGAGGATGTTGCCGGTCTCGGCGGAACGCGGCGTATCGTGGTTGCCGGCGATCAGGACGACCGGCGCGTCGGGCAGGGCGGCGTGGAGCCGCTGGAACTGCTGGAAGGCGAAGACGATCGCCGCGTTGGTCGGCCGGACCGAGTGGAAGAGGTCCCCTGCCACGATCACGACGTCGGGACGCGCGGCGATGATTCCGTCCACCGCCTGCCGGAACGCCATGGCCGTGTCCGCCTCGCGCTGGTTGATGCCGGCGGGCGTCTGGCGGTGATACTGTCGGAAGCCGAGGTGCAGGTCGGCGAGGTGCGCGAGTTTCACGGCTGGGATGCATACGGGTCGACGGGATCCCGCAGGGGGGTCACCGTGGCCCGGCGGGTGCCGCGCTCCGGCTCGATCCGGCGGCCGAGGCAGGCAGTGAAGTAGGAGAACGCATCGTCTGGGCGCGCCTGCCGGGTCCGGGCGAGGGCACGTCGCACGTCGTCCTCGCGGCGGCCGCCCACCAGGCCCCGGACCCGTTCGACGCTCACGCCGGGGTCGAGTGCCCGCAGCTGGCGGGCGACCGCCTCGTCGAACGGCAGGTCGGGCGCCGGCGGGAAGCGCTCCACCCCTTCGCGGCCGGAGAGCACCGCCGGCCGCGGGAAGCGGACGAAGACCGGCTGGGTGAAGTGCGGGTGCCGCACCATCAACTCGCCCTTGGGGAGGGTCGCCAGCTTGATCCGGGTCGCCGGCGAGAGGGTGGCGTAGCCCGCGGTGGCCAGCTCGTCGGGATCCATCCGGCCGTAGATGGTGGTGCCGGCGTTTCCCACCACCCGCCGGAGCACCTGGGAACGGAACTGCTGCGCCGAGAAGAGCACCAGCCCGAGGTACCGCCCCCGCTCGGACAGGTCGAGGAGCATCTTCCGGACGTAAGTATCGGGCCCGTCCGAGGGCGCGTACTTGTTCAGCTCGTCCACGAAGACCACCACATGATCGACGCCGAGGTCCCGGCGTTCCAGGTGTTCGCGCAGCTTGCTGATGACGCGCGCGAAGACCAGGTCCTGCGCGAGGGGATCCACCCCGGCCACGTCCACCACATAGACCGCCCGGTCGGCGAACGCTCCCCACGGAAGGTCGCTGGAGGCGCCGTCGTCGGTCACCAGCCCCTTGGCGCGGGTGGTGATGTTGCCGAGGCGGTTGCGCACTTTCCGGATGGTGGCGATGTGGTGGGTGCGCCAGAGGTCGCCTCGGTGGCTGTTCTCCAGCGCATCGAAGATGGCGCGGAAGAAGGCCTCCAGGTCCGCGAAGGTCAGGACCTTCCACTCCTTCGGCTGCAGCTCCGGCGCGTGGAACTCCTTTCCGACGACGCGATCGTCGAGGAAGTCGATGAATGCGTCGGCCTTGGCATCCAGGTCGTCCCGGTTCAGGACCACCTCGGCGTACTCCAGCACCTCGCGCAGCCCCCAGGTGAGCGGCTCAGTGTTCGCTGCCAGGTCGGGGTGGGTGCGCAGGGTGTTGAGGTTCACGCCGTCGGGCTTGCAGGGAGCGAAGTAATGGACGTTGTCGAACGGGCGCGGTTCGAGGCCCAGCCGGGCGTACAGCGCGGTGTCCTCGTCGGACAGCGCCGCCGGCTGGTCCAGGAAGCAGAGGTCGGGACCCTTCACGTTGAAGCAGAGCGCGGCGACCGATCCCTTCCGGGCGGGGAACGCCTGGAAGATGCTTGAGAGGAAGAACTCGACCGCGCTGGTCTTGGTCGCGAGGCCCGACACACCGGTGATGTTGAGGTGCGCCGCCTCGGGGCCCAGGAGGAAGTCGGCGTCGAGGGAGACGGGCGCCGCGAGCCCGGCGGCACCATACGTCCCGATCGGGATGCCGGTGGGGTGGTCCCCGCCGGTGAAGGCGTCCATGCGCAGCGCTACCCGGACGTCGTCGTCGGTGGCCATCCGCACCTCGCCGAGCGGCACGGGCTGCAGCGGCTCCTCCGGCTGCTGCCGAAGCACCGCGGCGGTGTAGAGGCGGATGCTGTCGCGCGGCGAGCCCGCGGCGGCGGGGTCGCCGAGCGCATGCACGGCGGCGTCGAGGGGGCGGGCCAGGTCTTCGTAGGCGACGGCATCGAGGACGACGCCGTACACCACACGGCCGGGGGCCTCGACGCGCACGATCGCCCCGATCCCGACGGGAGAGTCGCGCCCGGTCCAGAAGTGGAATTGATGGGGGGTGGAGGGCCGCTGTTCGGTGGCGACGACCCTGCCGATCAGAGCGGGACGAATGGCGGAACCTCCGTCAGCCAGAACCCGGCCAGCCGACGCTTGTGGTCGAGTTCGACCAGGAGGTGATCCGCCACGCGAATCACTTCCACTTCACGCCGGCTGCCGATGCGGACGTGGACCACCCTCTCGTCCGGCGTGGCGGACACCGTCAGCGACGTGTCGACTTCCACGGCCGACACCTCCCGTTTCGTGGACCGGCTGGGCAGCAGGACCCGCCCGTCGCGCGCACCCGGCGGGGCGAGGCCCGGCACGGTGTCGACTTCCGGCCAGACTACGACGTCGAGCCCGCAGAGCACGCCACCGACGACGTCGAGCACCACGACCGAACCCTCCTCGTCGGAGAGTTCCACGCTCCCCTCCTGTCCGGTCAGGCCGGCCGCCGCCCGGAAGCCGCCGGAGAGGATGTCGGTCTCGACGTCCCAGCGCCATTGGACGGGCGGGAGCCGGCCTTCCAGCGGTTCGACCCGAGTGTCCACGTTCATGCCGTACGCTCTCCTATGCCGCCCGGGCGGCGGCCAGCCGCTTGATGAATCGCAGGATGCGGTCCACGCCTGCATCCAGTTCCTTGTCGGCGGCGGCGTAGCTGAGGCGGACCCAGCGATCGTCCCCGAACGCCGCGCCCGGGACGAGGGCCACCCCCTCCTCCGTCATCAGCCGCGCGCAGAACGCCGCGCCACCCTCCTTCGGACCGGTCAGGCCGTCCACCCGGAAGAAGAAGTAGAAGGCGCCGTGCGGCTCGACGAACTCCACGCCGGGCACCTCGGTGCGGAAGCGTTCGACCAGCCGGTCGCGCCGCGTCCGGAACGCCGACACCATCCGCAGGACGTCCGCCTCGACCCGCTCGTCCGCAAAGGCCGCCGCCGAGGCCCACTGCGCCGGGTGGTTGGCCCCGGTCGTGGTGTGCGACTGGAGGGCCGCCATCCCCTTGAAGACATGCGGCGGGGCGAGCGCCGCGCCGATGCGCCAGCCGGTCATCGCGTACGCCTTGCTGGCGCCGCAGATGACGACGGTCCGCTCCAGCAGGTCATCGGGGAGGTCCAGGAAGCTCGGTGCAGCCACCGCGCCGTAGTTGATGCGGCGGTAGATCTCGTCGGCGATGATCCAGACATCGTTCTTCTTCGCCCACTCGGCGATCGACCGGAGCTCGGCCAGGGTGTACACCGCCCCTGTCGGATTGCAGGGGGAGCAGAGGATGAGGCCCCTGGTCCGCGTGGTGGAGTGCTTGTCCAGGTCCTTCGCACTGACCTTGAGCCCCCACTCGATGTCGCCGGGCACCAGCACCGGTTCCGCCCGGCAGAGGTGCACAATCTGGGGATAGGACACCCAGGCCGGGGCCGGAATCAGGACCTGGTCGTTGGGGCCGAAGAGGGTGAAGCAGGCATTGAACAGGGAATGCTTCGAGCCGGAGCTGACGAGGATCTGGTCGGGATTCACCGGCCGGTCGCCGCTCAGCTTCGACAGGTTGGCGGCGATGGCGTGGCGCAGCTCCGGGATGCCCGGGTTGGGGGGATAGTGTGTCATCCCCTTCTGGATCGCCTGGATCCCCGCCTGCGCCGCCACCGGTGGTGTGTCGAAATCCGGTTCGCCCAGGCTGAGGTCGAACACCTCCTCCCCGGCGGCGCGGCGGCGCTTGGTTTCGGCGCTGATCGCGATGGTCTCGGAGGGCTTCAGGTGCACCAGGTTGAGCGAGAGCGGTTCGGGCATTACGGATTCCGGATCGGGAGAGAAATTGTGGAGTCGAAAGCTCCCCACCCGGCAACATGATGTCAACTAGCGCCCCGGTGGCATCCGGCGCGACGAGCGCTTATGCTTGGACCCCCGGCACGTGCCGGTCTATTTGACAACCGAGGGTCCTGTGTCCGAGCCTGAACTGTTTGCATCGCCTGCCGACCTCGCCGAGGCGGCCACGACCGCCGAGCGCGGCCACAATGTCGTGGCCGCCCTCCCGCCATCGGCTTCCGGCGCCGTTCCCATGCTCGCCGCCCTCGGCAGGCGACTGGCCGCCTCGCCAGCCCCCGGACTCCGGGCCCTCATCCTGACCTCCCCAGACACATCCGACGACTGGACCGACGCCGCCACGCGTGCCATGCCCGCATGCCGCGTGCTCGCAGCCGGCACCCAGGCGCGCACCGTGCGGCACCTCCGCACCGGCGCCGCCGAGGTCCTGGTCGCCTCCCCGGCGCAGGCCCGTCAACTGGTGGAACAGTCGGCGCTCAAGCCCGGGAACCTTGCGGCCGTCCTGCTCGCCTGGCCGGAATCGTGGGGGGGCGCCGAAGCCCTCGCGGTCCTGATGCACGACCTCGGGAAGGATGCCCAGCGGATCGTCTGCACCGCGCAGCCGGCGCAGGCCGCCGATGTCATCGAGCGGTACGCCCGGAAGTCGCTGACCGTGGGATTCCCGGCGGCGGAGGCGCTGCCGGCGGCGCCGGTCGGACCGGTGCGGACGGTCAGCGTGCCGTGGAACCGGCGTGCCGCGGCGGTCGGTGAAGTCGTCGAGCTGCTCGACCCGGCCCGCGTGACGGTCTGGTGCGTGGATGAGGCGGGTGTGGCCACGGCGCAGCGGGGCATGGCCGGTCACGCCATCGCGGCAACGGTGACGGCAGGCGAGGTCGAGCCCACCGACCTCGTCATCGCCTACGACCTGCCGACCCCTGCGCAGCTCCGCTCGCTGATGGCCGCCGGCCCCGTCGTGCTCCTCGTGCCGCCGGCCGGTGAGGCCTATGTGTCCGCCATCGCGGCGCCACGCCGGAGCCTCCGGCTGACCGGAGCGGTGGATGCGGCGCTGGACGAGGCCGCGCGCCGCCGGGCGACGATTGCGACCGTGCTGGACGCGGGTACGCCCGGTCTCGGGTTGCTGGCCCTTGCCCCCCTCTTCGAGCGGCACGACCCCTCAGCGGTGGCCGCGGCGATGTACCAGCTCTGGACCGGGCACCCGAGCGATCCAGTCCCCGCTCCTTCTGTCCGACCGGTCGACGCGCCTGCCGCCCCGGCCCCGGCGGTTTCACCCGATGCCACGGCGCGGATGTTCGTGAGCGTGGGCCGACAGGATGGGACCACTGCCGCTGACCTGGTGGCGGTCCTGACCAAGGAAGTCCGCATCGACAAATCGAAGATCGGGCGGATCGAGCTGAAGGAAGCCTACTGCCTGGTGGAACTGCCGGCGGGAGAGATCGAGCAGATCGTGCGGGGGATGGACGGGCGGACGGTGCGGAACAAGAAGATCATGGCCAAGGTGGACCGGGGCCCCGCCTCCCCGGCCCCGCGGCGGCGCGCGCCTACTTCCGGCGGTTCACGAGCGCCTTGAGCGCCGTCCCCGGCCGGAAGGCCGGGACGACCGACGCACGAATGGTGATGGACTTGCCGGTCTTCGGGTCCCGGCCGTTCCGGGCCCCGCGCTGGCGGGGCTCGAAGCTCCCGAAACCCGAAATCTGCACCGGATTTCCCTTCCGCAGTTCCCCCGCCACGATCCCCTCGGTCCCGAAGAAGACGTCCACCACCTCGCCGGCCCGCGCCTTGGTCAATCCGAGCCGTTTGGCGGCAGCGGCGACGAGTTCCGACTTCTTCACGATGGACTCCTTCGGCGGTGTCGGCGGGGGGAGGGGGCGGCGGCAATATGGCCCGACGACGTCCGAGGCCGCAAGAGCGCGCCGCGGTCGCATCAGGGCGCCGCTGCTTGACCCCGCGCCGCGCGCGCGGTAACCTCAGCGTCCCCCCGCTCGTGGAGACGCACCGGATGTTTCACGGCAGTCGGCCTGGCTCAATCGAAGTCATCAGCGGGGTGATGTTCAGCGGCAAGAGCGAGGAACTGATCCGCCGGGTCCGACGCGCGATCATCGCCCGTCGCAAGGTGGATGTCTTCAAGTCCCACCTCGATGCCCGCTACGCCGGCCTGTACCACGTCACCAGCCACGACGGGCTGGAGCTGGACGCCATTCCGGTCGATACCGCCGCCGAGATCGTTCGCCAGGTGCATGCCGACTCCGAGATGGTCGCCATCGACGAGGCCCAGTTCCTCGACGACGATATCGTGACGGTCTGTACCGGCCTGGCCAACCGGGGCGTCCGCGTGGTGCTGGCGGGCACCGACACCGATTTTCGCGGCGAACCGTTCGGGCCGATGGGCTCGCTGATGGCGGTCGCCGAGCAGGTGACCAAGCTGCGCGCCATCTGCGTCGTGTGCGGCGACGAGGCGTGCCGCAACCAGCGGCTGCTCGACGGGAAGCCCGCTCGCTACGATTCCCCCACCATCATGGTCGGCGGCCGGGAGAGTTACGAAGCCCGCTGCCGGCATTGCCACCGCGTGCCGAGCGCGGATGAAGACCAGAGGGCCCTGCTATGATCGTCGGACTGACCGGAAACGTCGCCGCAGGCAAGTCGACCGTCTCCGCCCTCTTCCGGGGCTGGGGGGCGGGTATCGTGGACGCCGACCAGGTCGTCCGAGACCTCCAGCGCCCCGGCACCGAGGTGCATCGCCGGATCGTTGAACGGTTCGGACAGGCGATCCTGACCCCCGGGGGCGAACTCGACCGCCCCGCCCTCCGCCGGATGATCCTGGAGGACACCAAGGCCCGCTCCGACCTGAACGCCATCGTCCATCCGGCGGTCCGGCAGCAGCGCGATATCCTCGTCGCCGCGGCCCGCGCGGCAGGCGCCCGGATCATCGTGGCGGACATCCCGCTCCTCTTCGAGGCGGCCGACCCGAAGGAGTTCGACGCGGTGGTGCTGGTGGACGCCCCGGAGGCGACCCGGCTGCAGCGACTCGTCACCATGCGCGGCCTGCCGAGCGAGGACGCCCGGCGCCTGATCGACGCGCAGCTCCCGAGCGACGCCAAGCGGAAGCAGAGTGACTTCGTGATCGACAACGACGGCGACCGCGCCCAGCTCGAGCGGCACGCCAGGGACGTCTGGCTCGAGCTCGAGGCGCGCGCCGCCGCCGCTTGATTTCGGGCCTCCGTTCGCCTATTCTCCGCCCCGAACCATCTGACCAGGAGCCCGCGTGTCTAACGTGCCGGCCGATCTCCTCTACACCAACGACCACGAATACATCCGGAAGACGGACGACCCAGCCACCGTCGTCGTCGGGATCACCGACTACGCGCAGGGCGAGCTGGGCGACGTCGTCTTCGTCAACCTGCCCAAGGTGGGCGACAAGTTCGGGGCCCACGCCGTCTTCGGCACCATCGAGGCCGTCAAGGCGGTCTCGGAGCTGTACAGTCCGGTCGCCGGCGAGGTCGTGGACATCAACGGCGGGATCGACGCCGACCCCGCGGTCATCAACCGCGACCCGTACGGTGAGGGCTACCTGGTCAAGATCAAGATGGCGGACGCCAGCGGGCTCGATGCGCTGCTCTCGGCGGAGGCCTACAAGAAGCACATCGGCGAGTAACCATCCGATGCTGCAGTGCCCCGGCATGACCGCGCGCCCCGTTCCCCCTGGAACGGGGCGTGCATCCTTATATGCACAGAGGAAGTAACTCCATGGCTGCCAAGTCGACCCCGGCGTCACCGCTCGCCGGACTGGTCCAGACCGAACGCTTCGTCTCCCGTCACCTCGGACCCCGCCCCGCCGACATCGAGAAGATGCTCAAGACGGTGGGGTACGCGTCGATGGACGACTTCATCGACGCCGTCGTGCCCGAGGACATCCGGCTCCGCCGTCCCCTGGCGCTGGCGCCCGGCCGGTCGGAACGCGAGGTGCTGCAGGAACTCCGCCGCATCGCGGCCCAGAACCAGGTGTTCCGCTCCTACATCGGCATGGGGTACTCGGGGACCTTCACCCCGCAGGTCATCCAGCGGAACATCCTCGAGAATCCGGGCTGGTACACCGCCTACACGCCCTACCAGGCCGAGATCGCCCAGGGACGGCTCGAGGCGCTGCTCAACTTCCAGACCGTCGTGGCCGACCTGACCGGCCTGCCGGTGGCCAACGCCTCCCTGCTCGACGAGGCCACCGCCGCCGCCGAGGCGATGTACCTGACGGTGGCGGTCACGAAGCACGAAGGCACGCCGGTGTTCATGGTGGACGCCCAGTGCCACCCGCAGACCATCGCGGTGGTCCAGACGCGCGCCGACGCCCGGGGCATCGAGGTCGTCATCGCCGATCCGGATGCCTTCACGTTCACGGAGGGGGTCGTCGGCGCGCTGATCCAGTATCCCGCCACCGACGGCGCCATCCGCGATCATCACGACTTCTGCACGCGCGCGCACGCGGCCGGCGCCCTCGTCACCGTCGCCACCGACCTGCTGGCGCTGACCCTGCTGAAGCCGCCGGGAGAGTTCGGCGCCGACATCGCCATCGGCAACAGCCAGCGCTTCGGCGTCCCGATGGGCTTCGGCGGCCCGCACGCCGCCTTCTTCGCCACCAGCGAGGCGTACCAGCGCTCCATTCCGGGACGGATCATCGGCCTGTCCAGGGACTCCGACGGGAATCCCGCCCTCCGGATGGCGCTGCAGACCCGCGAGCAGCACATCCGCCGCGACAAGGCCACCAGCAACATCTGCACGGCGCAGGTGCTGCTCGCCGTGATGGCCAGCATGTACGCCGTCTACCACGGTCCCGACGGCCTGAAGCGGATCGCCGAGCGGGTGCATTCCATCACCGGACTCCTCGCCGCCGCGCTGCGCCGACTGCGTTACACGCTGGTGCACCAGTCGTACTTCGACACGCTGTGCGTCGAGGTCGAGCCGTGGGCCCAGCCGCGGATCCTCGACCACGCCCGCGGGCGCCGGATCAACCTGCGCGCCATCGGGGACAACCGCATCGGCATCGCACTCGACGAGACCGTCACCCTCGACGACCTGGCCGACCTGATCGCCACCTTCTCGCTCAACGAGGCGCTGCCGTACATGCTGAGCGAAATCGGCGAGAAGCCGGAGCCGGCGATTCCCGCCGCCCTCCGGCGCACCTCGGCGTACCTGACGCACCCGGTCTTCCACCGCAATCGCTCGGAAACCGACATGCTCCGCTACATGCGGAAGCTCGAGGCGAAGGACCTCTCCCTGACCTCGGCGATGATCCCCCTCGGCTCCTGTACCATGAAGCTCAACGCCACCACCGAGATGGTCGGCGTCAGCTGGCGGGAATTCAACCGGCTGCATCCCTTCGCGCCGCTGGAGCAGACGCAGGGATACCACATGCTGTTCCGGCACCTGGAGGCCTCCCTCGCCGAGATCACCGGCTTCGCCGCGGTGTCGCTGCAGCCGAACGCCGGTTCCCAGGGTGAGTACGCCGGGCTTCTGGTCATTCGCGCCTGGCACAAGGCGCACGGCAACGAAGGCCGGACCACCTGCCTGATCCCGAAGTCGGCCCACGGCACCAACCCGGCAAGCGCGGTGATGGCGGGGATGAAGGTGGTGGTGGTGGACAGCGACGAGAACGGCAACATCGACGTCGAGGACCTGCGCAAGAAGGCGGCGGAGCACCAGGACACGCTGGCCGCCCTGATGATCACCTACCCCTCGACCCACGGCGTCTTCGAGGCGTCCATCAAGGACATCTGCCGCCTCGTGCACGAGCACGGCGGGCAGGTCTACATGGACGGCGCCAACATGAACGCCCAGGTCGGCCTCTGCCGGCCCGGTGACATCGGGGCGGACGTCTGTCACCTGAACCTGCACAAGACCTTCTGCATTCCGCACGGCGGCGGCGGCCCCGGCATGGGCCCGATCTGCGTGGCCGAGCACCTGGCGCCGTTCCTCTCCGGGCATCCGCTGGTCAATCTCGATCACGCCCAGGCGTCGGGTGCCGTCTCCGCCGCGCCCTGGGGGAGCCCCTCGATCCTGCCGATCTCGTGGGCGTACATCGTGCTGATGGGGGCGGAGGGCCTGACCGAGGCGACGAAGGTCGCCATCCTCAGCGCCAACTACCTCGCCAAGCGGCTGGAAGGGTCGTACGAGGTGCTCTACACCGCCCCGAACGGTACCGTCGCCCACGAGTGCATCGTGGACACCCGGTCGTTCAAGGCGTCGGCGGGCATCGGCGTCGAAGACATCGCCAAGCGGATCATCGACTACGGGTTCCATCCGCCGACGGTGTCCTTCCCGGTGCCGGGCACCCTGATGATCGAGCCGACGGAAAGCGAACCGCTGGCAGAGCTCGACCGCTTCGCCGACGCCCTGATCTCCATCCGGGACGAGATTCGCGACATCGAGGAGGGGAAGGCCGACCGCACGAACAACGTGCTGACCAACGCCCCACACACGATGCAGGCCGTCATCGCGGATGCGTGGGACCGGCCCTACGCCAGGGAACTGGCGGCCTTCCCCTCGCCCGCCACCCGCGAACACAAGTCGTGGCCCACCGTCGGCCGCGTGGACAGCGCGTTCGGCGACCGCAACCTCGTCTGCACCTGTCCCCCGGTGGAGAGTTACGAGTCGTAACCGGGATGCGATGGACGCTCCTCGTTGACCCTGCGGGGCGCGCCGGCTGGCACAACATGGCAGTGGATCAGGCCCTCCTCGACCTCGCGGCCGGGGAGGGTCGTGCGTTTCTGCGGCTCTATCGCTGGGAACCGGCCTGCCTGTCGTTCGGCCGGAATGAACCGGCCCTGCGACGGTACGACCGGGCGTTGGTGGAGCGGCTCGGGCTCGACGCCGTCCGCCGGCCCACCGGCGGCCGGGCTGTCTGGCATGCCGAGGAACTGACCTACGCCGTGGCGGCACCCGACGGCGCCTTCGGGCCGCTGCGATTGGCCTACCGGCGGATCCACGACGTGCTCGCCGCCGCTCTGCAGGCGATCGGCTTCGACGCCTCCATCGCCGGTGCACCGGAACGGGGGGCGGGGGTCGACGCCGGCGCCTGTTTCGCCTCGCCGGCCGGCGGTGAGGTGCTGCTGCAGGGTCGAAAGGTGGTGGGCAGTGCGCAGGTCCGGGAAGGCGGCGCCTTCCTCCAGCACGGTTCCGTCCTGCTCGCCGGATCCCAGGATCAGGTCAGCCGACTCACGATCGGAACCGTCCCAGCCGACGGCTCGATTGCCCTCAACGTGGTCCGGGGGTCGGCGGTCACGTTCGAGGAGGTGGCCTCCGCACTGGCCGACTCGGCCCGCGCCTGGTCGCCGGCGTGGGATGCGGCGACTGAGGACGATCCGTCGATCGCCGCCGCCGCCCGGCGGCACGCCGAACGGTTCGCCAGCACCGCCTGGACCTGGCAGCGCTGACACCCCTCCCCTGACGGTTGGCGGGAACCCCCTTCGGTGCGACATTACGAGAGCCGCCCGAACGCCTCCTCCGAGCCGAGGTTCCCTGGTGCGACGTCCTTCCCATCCTGCCGTGCTGCTGCTCCTGTCTCTCCTCGCCCTGCCGTCGCCCGCGCAGGGCCAGGGGAGCACGCGCCAGGAGACCGTCGTCATTGCGATGGGCCGGGAGCCGACGACGCCGATTCCCACGCTGACACGCTCGAGCACCGCCTCGCGGGACGTCTCCTCGCTCCTGTTCCTGCCGCTCGCCCGGCTGGGCCCCAACAACATCACCGTCGGTGACAAGGACTTCGTTCCCGAACTGGCACGCAGCTGGAAGCGGCGGGACTCCCTGACCCTCGAGTTCGAGATCGACCCGCGCGCCCGCTGGCACGACGGTACGCCGGTGACGGCGCGTGACGCGGCGCTGGCCCTCGACCTGGCGCGCGACTCGACCGTCAGCGCCGGCACCGCCCTGCTCCTGCGGCGGGTCGCAGGCGTCACGGCGGTCGACGATCGCCATCTCGTCATCCGATTTTCCGAGGCATACGACGAGCAATTCTACGACGCCATCTTCCACGTCTCCCCCCTGCCCGCCCACCTGCTGGACACGATCCCCCGCGGCGCCCTCGACCGCTCCGCCTACGCCAGCGCCCCGGTCGGGAACGGTCCCTATCGCTGGGTCCGTCGCGTCCCGGGCCAGCAGCTCGACCTGGCGGCCAACGACCAGTTCTTTCGCGGGAGGCCGGGCCCGCGGAGAGTGTCCATCCTGGTGGCAAAGGATCCGGATGCCCTCCTCAACCTGCTGCTGAGCGGTACCGCCGACGTGCTCCAGTCCCTCGGACCCGTTTCCAACGTGGCGCGCGTGGCGGACGACAAGCGGCTCACGATCTATCCCGTCCCCACCTTCTCCGTGGCGTACCTGCTCTTCAACCAGCGCGACCCGGCCGACCTCAGTCGCCCCCATCCGATCCTCGGCGACCGCGACGTGCGGGCCGCCATCCAGATGGCGCTCAACGCTCCCCAGATGGTGCAGGCCACTTTCGGGGCCTGGGCGAGTGTCCCGACCGGCCCGGTACCCGAACTCTCCTGGATTCGCGATCCGGCGGCCCGCGCGGCGGCACCCGACCTGGCCGGCGCCGGCGCGCTCCTGAAGTCAAAGGGATGGTCCGACCGCGACGGGGACGGCGTCCTCGAGCGCGGCGGCATGCCGCTGGTCCTCGGACTCAGCTATCCGG
>JAHECL010000159.1 GCA_024641745.1 Gemmatimonadota bacterium
CTCGTCCCGGCGTCGATGGCCGCTGTCGGGGCGCCCTGGTGGTCGTTCGCACCAGCAGCAGTGGCGTGGCTGCTCATCCTCGCGGCCGACCAACGCGATCAGATCCGGTCCTGGGGCGGCCTGGCCGCCTCCACCCGGATCAGAGGGCTCTCGACCGCGGCGCGCCTGGTCGGCCTGGGTGCCATCGTGGCGGCGACGGTCGTCGGCGTCGTCGTCCCGGCCAGCCCGTCGGCCCCCTGGCGCACCGGGGACGGATCCGGCGGCGGGACCGCCGAGGCGGGGGGGCCGGTGCTCCTCGACCCGCTCGTGTCGATGCGACGCAGCCTGGTCCAGGCGAACGACACCGAGGTGCTGCGGTACCGGACCGCGCTCGAGGATCCCTCCTACATGAGGGTCTCGGTGCTCGAGACCTTCGACGGCGCGACCTGGCGCCCGCGCGAGGGGCTCGCCACCGGGCGCGATGACGGCGTTCCCCTGCCCGCCGAGGTGCTGGCCGCAAGCATCGCGGTCGACGAGTCCAACCTGGTCAGGGGCGGCGACAGCTACCTGTACGACATCACGGTGACGAACCTGCAGAACACCTATCTGCCGCTGCCCTACCCGGTGGCCGAGGTGTCCGAGGTGTCCGGTGAGGCCGGCGAATGGAGCATGGACCCCGCCACCGGGATGGCCTTCTCCCAGGAGACCCCGGCAACCGGGATGTCGTACCGGGTGGACGCGCTCAACCGTCGCTACGACTCCTCGCAGCTGCGCGCCGCGGAGGCCGCGGACGGCGGCCTGTGGCCGATGCTGAGCCTGCCGGGCAACCTGCCGCCCAGCATCGGCCAGCTCGCCGACGAGGTCACCGCCGACGCCGACACGCCGTACGACCAGGCACTCGCGCTGCAGCGCTGGTTCACCAGCGACGGAGGATTCACCTACAGCACCAGCGTGCGCAGCGGCGCCGACGTCGACTACATCGCGGAGTTCCTCGACGAGCGTGTCGGCTACTGCGAGCAGTTCGCGGGAGCCATGGCGGTGATGGCCCGCGAGCTGGGCATCCCCTCACGGGTCGTGGTCGGGTTCACTCAGGGAGCCAGGACCGAGGACAACACCTGGCAGGTCACGGTCCGCGACGCCCATGCCTGGCCTGAGCTGTGGTTCGACGGACTCGGGTGGATCAGGTTCGAGCCGACTCCGCGCTCCGACGCGACCGTGCAGGCCCCCGCCTACGCCCCCACCGCCGAGGATGCCGCCCCCTTCGAGGGTCCGATCGAGCGCCGGATCCCCCGCGAGGACCTGGTCGGCACGCCAGGCGAGGTGTCCGACAGCGGCCCGTCGTTCCCGGTGGCGGCCGTCGCGGCCCTCGTCGTGCTCGGCCTGGCGGCGGTGCTCGCCATCCCGATGACGCGTCGTGCCGTCCGGCGGCGCCGCAGGCTGCATCGGCGGGACTACGCCGGCGTCGTCGATGGGGCCTGGGCCGAGATCGGCGACCTCGCACGGGACTACCGGCAGCCCTGGTCGGACTCCGCAACCCCCCGGCAGGCCGCCGGGCGACTCGCACGCGGGATGACCGAGCCCGCGGCGCAGGCACTGACGCGGGTGCGACGGGAGCTCGAGCGGATGAGGTACGCGCGGCCCACGTCAGGGACGGGCTCGACCGAGCAGGCGGAGGCGATCCGCGCGGACGTTCGGGTGGTGGCCCGCGAGCTGCGCCACCGGGTGCGCTGGCAGACGCGCGTCGCGGCCTACTGCTGGCCGCCCTCCGACCGCTTGCGCCAGCGATCCTCCATGCGGTTCATGAACCCGGAGGACGCGGGCGGCTTGGGAGCGGAGGGGTTCGCGGGGGCTTCCTCCCCCTCCTCCTCGGCGGGTCGTGCACCGAAGGCTGAGTAGACGATCACCGAGCCGACGAGCATGAGCAAGAAGCCGAGCACCCCGAGGGCGATGATCGTGGTCGCGACGCCGACGATGAGCAGTCCCAGCCCGGCCAGGATGCCCAGTACCCCGAGGGCGGCGCGACCACGCGCCGCACGGGAACCCGATGACGAGCGCAGGCTGGTGGCGAACTTGGGGTCCTCGGCGTAGAGGGCCTTCTCCATCTGCTCGAGCAGGCGCTGTTCATGCTCGGAGAGCGGCACGAGGTACCCCCTTTCGCCGAGCCGGCGCGGTCACGCGCGGCCCCGGTATCCGGACTGGCGGGACCACGAGCGGTTCCGCAGGCCAGCCCCACCCGCGTGGGACTGATCCAAGGATAGGCACGAACCGGACGGAGCGAAACCCGTACCCGGCAAACGCGGGTCTCATCTTCATGTCGATCGCGTCTCCGGGGCGTCCGGCGTGACCAGCCGGGCCGGCCGGACGGCATGCGAGCCGAACCGGGCCCGGAGCGCGTCGACGGCGACCTCGGCCTCGCGGCGACCGCCGTCCTCCTCCCCCAGGAGCAGCTGCCGAGGCGCGTCCTGGGCATCGGCAAGGCCCTCGGCGCGGACGCCCACGAGCCGGATGCGGACGCGCTGCAGCCCGAGGGCGTCGTACAGGCCGCACACGGTGTCGTAGATCTCCTTGCCGACGTCCGTGGGGACCTGCAGGGTGCGGGACCGGGTGATGGTGCTGAAGTCGGCGAAGCGCACCTTGAGCGAGATGGTGCGCCCGACGTATCCCGCTGACCGCAGTCGCCCCGCCACCTGGTCGGCCAGTGCCAGCAGGTGCGCGTGGATCACCTCAGGGTCATCGATGTCGTGCTCGAAGGTCTGCTCGTTGCCCACGCTCTTGTCCGGCTCGTGCGGGCTCACGGAGCGGGGATCGCGACCCCAGGAGAGCTCGTGCAGGTGGGTCCCGGCGGCCTGCCCGAGGGCGCGCTGCAGGGTGGCCAGGGGCGTGTTCGCGATGTCGCCGACCGTGCGCAGTCCGAGCCGGGTCAGCTGCTCCTCGGTCTTCTCCCCCACACCCCACAGTGCGCCGACGGGCAGCGGGTGCAGGAAGTCGATGACCTTGACGGCCGGGATGACGAGCAGGCCGTCGGGCTTGGCCCGGGTGGATGCGAGCTTCGCCACGAACTTGGTGGTGGCCACCCCGACCGAGCAGGTGATCTGCTGCTCGTCCTGCACCCGGGCCCGGATCAACTCGCCGATCGCGGTCGGGCTGCCCAGCCGTCGCAGGGCACCGGAGACGTCGAGGAAGGCCTCGTCGAGGCTGAGGGGCTCCACGATGGGGGTGATCGATCCGAAGAGGGCCATGACGTTTCGGCTCACCTCGGCGTACATGCGGTGGTCGGGCGCGACGACGGTGGCCTGGGGGGCGATCCGTCGGGCGCGGGACATCGGCATCGCCGAGTGCACGCCGAGGGCCCGCGCCTCGTAGGTCGCTGACAGGACGACGCCACGGTTGCCGCCCCCGCCGACGATGACGGGGGTGCCCTGCAGCTCGGGACGGGTGCGCAGGGAGACGGACGCGTAGAAGGCATCCATGTCGACGTGCAGGATCGTGCAGCCGGTGTCGTCCGCACCGAAGCCGATGCGGCCGGTCGGCCGTCGTACCTGGCTTCGGCTCATGGGTCCATCCTCCCCTGCATCGACGTGCTTCGTGCGGCGCTGCTCCGGGGCGCACGGATGCGCCTGCCCCGCGTCGGCGCGGCTACCACCCGCTGCTCCCCGGACTGGCGTGCCACAGCCTCGCCGGCGCAGCGACGCCAGGTGCATGCCCGCGGGCCGGGGGTGCCGCCGGGTCCGCCCCCGCAGGCTTGATATCGGCGTACGGCGACTGCCGGAACCCACTCGCATGCACGAGCACCCGTCGGCGGACCGGGGCAGCATTGTCTGCCGTTCCGGCCTCCGCGAGCAGCGCGGCGACCGCCCTCGCTCCCCCCTGCAGCCAGGCCTGTCGCACCACGCCGAGCTCCCAGCATCCAGTCGCCCGGATCGAGACCCCGCGCGGGCCGGTCCGCCTCACCTCCCCGCGCACGAGCAGCAGCCAGGACCCGAAGACCGTGCCGGCGAAGCCGGCCTGGGCATCGTCGAAGAAGGTGGCG
>JAHECL010000058.1 GCA_024641745.1 Gemmatimonadota bacterium
CAGGTCAGCCAGCTTCTTCACGTCCTTCAGCTCGATGGACTTGATCCCCGGCATCTTCTGGAGCAATTGAGCCAACTGCTTCATCTCGTCGGCGTTCACGCGCGTACCTCCTCCGGCGCAGGCCCCGGCCCGCGGTTAGACCAGCTCGACCAGCTCGATCCGTCCGTCCGACAGCTCCCGCTGCCCCTCTGCCGTCAGGACGACATCGTCCTCAAGGCGAACACCACCCCACCCGGGAAGATAGATCCCCGGCTCAATCGTCACCACCGCACCGACGGGAAGCACCGCGTTCGACATTGCGCTCAGGCGTGGTGCCTCGTGGACTTCCAGGCCGAGGCCGTGTCCGAGGGAATGCCCGAAGGCCTCGCCAAACCCGCGCGCCACAATGAGATCCCGCGCGAGCGCGTCCGCTTCCCGGCCGGTCATGCCCGCCCTGATCCCCTGGCGGGCGAACAGCTGGGCTGCCCGGACCGCCTCGTACACCGTCCGCTGCCGCTCGTCGGCCCGTCCCCCGACCACCACCGTGCGGGTCAGGTCGGCACAGTACCCGTCCACCTGGGCGCCGAAGTCGATCAGGAGCAGTTCGCCGGCGCCGATCGGACGGGCCGTCGTGTGGGCGTGCGGGAGGGCGGCCCGCTCGCCTGAGGCCACGATGGTCTGGAACGGGTGCCACTCACTCCCCCGACGCCGGAGCGCCGCCTCGAGGCGGCTGGCCACCAGCAGTTCCGACTGGCCGACCCGGATCGTCGGCAGCACCTCGGCCAGCGCGGCGGAGGCCAGCGCGGCCGCGGCGGCGATGGCCTCGATTTCCTCCGGCGCCTTGATGGTCCGGAGGCCCTCGACCAGCTCCCCGACCGGCGCGGTCCGTGCCGCACACTGCTTGAGGCGGCCGGCGTCCCGCACGTTGAGGGCGTGGGCCTCAAAGCCCACCGTCTGGGCGGGCCGGTCGGCCAGGTGCCGCTTCAGGCGTTCCCACACGCTCGCCGAGTCGATCTCGACCTCGGCGGTCCCGCCGACCTCCGCCGGGGCCTGCGTGGCGTAGCGAAAGTCGGTGAACAGGATTGTCTCGTCGGGCCGCAGGAGGAGCAGCGCGGCCGAGCCGGTAAACCCTGTCAGGTACCTGATGTTGGGCAGGTGCGTGACCAGCAGCGCATCGAGTCCCTCGGCGGCGAGGAGGGCGCGCAGCCCGTCTTGCCGTCCGTCACGGAGGTCAGCCGGCACGCAGGCGGTCCACCAGCGCCCGCAGCCCCACGGGGTAGCCGCTTGCCCCCAGCCCGGCAATCACCGCGACCGCCAGGTCGGCCAGCACCGTGTGGCGGCGTTCCGGCTCGCGCCCGAAGATGTTCGTGAGGTGCACTTCGACGAATGGGACCGGTGCCGCAAGGAAGGCGTCGCGGAGCGCGAGGCTGGTGTGGCCGAAGGCGGCGGGATTGATGACGGCGCCATCGACCCGACCGCGCAGCCCCTGCACTGCGTCCACGAGCGCGCCCTCGTGATTGCTCTGGAACCACTCGACCTCGACATCGAGGGCCGCGGCTTCGGCGCGCGTCAGGGCCTCGATGTCGGCCAGCGTCTGCCGCCCGTAGAGGGCCGGTTCGCGCTCGCCGAGGAGGTTGAGGTTGGGGCCGTTGAGGACGGCGACCCGCATCAGCGCTTCAGGCTCTGGAGCCAGACGTGGAATTGATCGAGGTCACCCTCGTCGTCGGCGGCGCGGGACGCGCGCACCGACGCCGCCGAGGTCCTGCCACTCGGCGCGGCATGCCCGCCGCCGAAGAAATCGTCGAAGGAGAACCCTGGCGCGGCGTCGCCCCTGTCCGGCGCGGAGGCATTCTCCGCCGGGGGCACCGGCGAGGGGTCCTCCCCGAACACCGCCCCAAGGGACAGCCGGTCGATGGCCGGGCGGGTCGGTGCCCCTGAGGCGACGGCTTCCTCGGAGGTGTCCTCGGCTTCCTCATCGATGGGGGCCGGTTCCGGCACCGGGGGCGGCTCCGGCAGGTCCACATGGGCCGGGCGCGCGCCCAGCATGGAGCCGAGGAACGACGACACCGCGGTGCCGCCGGTGACCGAGGCCGCGTACGACGGCGTGGCGCTCGCCCCGGCCGCGGTGGCGAGCACCGCCTCGAGATCCTGGATCCGCAGCCGCAGGCGCTCGTTGTCCGGATTCCGGTCGTAGAGGATCCGGTACACCCCCAGCGCCTCCCCCGGATGCCCCTGGGCGGCGTACAACTCGGCCATGCTCTCGGTGACCACGAGGACCGGCGCCTCGTCGGCGGGCAGCGCGCCCTCCTCGTCGCCGGACTCCTCGGTGTCCTCATCGACGGGCGCGATCCCCTCGATGGCATCGTCGAAGCTGTCCGGCGCGTGGGGACCGCCATGGGTGTGCGTCGGCACGAACTCGCGCTCCTCGGCCACGTGCATCGCCCATTCGAACGGTGCCTCGTCCTCTTCGATCGCGCCTGGTCCGAGGTCGTCCGCAGGCGCTTCCACGTCGGCCCCCTGCTCCACACGATCCCACGCGTCCTGCTCCCGATCCTCGGTGGCATCGGCGGTCGCGGTCTCCTCCTCGTCCACCACCTCGAACCCGGCCGCAGGTTCGGCGACCGGGACATCGAGGGCGACCTCATGATCGGCATCCGCCACTGGATCGGCCACGACCGCGGATTCGGAAGCCGAGGCCGCCTCCTCGATGGCCTCCGGCTCCAGCGCGCGTTCGAGCAGGTCTTCGGCGTCGTTCCGGACCTGATAGTCGGTGCCGATGGACCCCGTCAGGACGATCTCCTCTTCACGCTCGAGGATGAAATCGCCTGCGGTGATGTCCTCGACGCCGCGCATCGAGACGTCCTCGAGCCCGTCGAGCGGCGCGACGTCCCCGGTCTCCTGCTCCGGGAGGATCGATTCCACCGGCTCGTCGGTGGCGATCGAATCCGCCGTGGTCGTCTCGACCCACGGGGACAACGACGCCTCCGCAGGGTTCACCGGCGGCTCCCACAGCGCCGTCGGCTCGAGGAACTCCTCCAGGTCGGCCTTCGGGGGCGAGGCCCCATCGTCGGTCGATGCGTCCTTCGACGGTGTCTCGGGCACGTGGACGCCGGATGCCGCCGCCGTGAAGAGGGGCGGCTCCGGCGGTGCCGCAGATTCGGGCGAGGCGGGGGCCGGCGCGCCGGCGCCCGTGCCCCGGGTCTCGATGCGGGCCAGCTGTTCCCGGGCCTCGTCGTTGCTCCGGTCGACGTCGAGCAGGTAGGTGAGGAAGCTCACGGCCTCGTCGTGTCGCCCCTGCCGCTCCATGATGTCGGCCAGCGACTTCAGCGCGATGACGTTCTCGTTGTCGAGGTCGAGCACCCGGGAAAACGCCGCCTCCGCCCCGTGATCGTCGCCCAGGTCGAGATGGCACCGCCCCAGGATGACGCTGCCGGGGATGTAGTCGGGATTGAGCTCGAGCCCGACCTGGATCACCTCGAGGGCGCGCGCCACATCGGCGCTCTTTCGGAGCGCATCGGCGAACGGCGCGGCAAACCGCCGGGGATTCTCGGCGAATTGCCGCTCGAGTTTTTCGATTTCGCGAGAGTAGGCCATTCCCGTCCCTGCACACGTAAGTTGTTGGGGGGATTGACTTCAGAGTAAGGTGAAAGGCCGGTACTGTCAACCGCCAGGGCACCCATGCGGCTTGAGATTGTCCGTTGCCCCGCTTAGACTTATCCCTCTTTTTCCACCGCATCCGGAGCCGGGAACCCAGCGATGACGATGCAAGTGTTTCGCAACAGCGCCAAGCCCCTGATCTATATCGTCACCGCCTCGTTTTTCCTGTGGCTGGTGTTCGACCTCAGCGGACTCTCCGGCGGCACCGGGCTGCTCTCGCAGACCAGCGCCGGAAAGGTCGACGGCCAGACGATCGAGGCCCGCTACTACACGACGATGGTCCAGCAGGCGGTCGAGCAGCAGCAGCAGGCGTCGTCGCGGCCGCTGACGCTCGACGACCTGGTCCAGATCCGTGACCAGGTCTGGCAGCAGATCGTCCAGGCCACCGTCCTCCAGCGTGAGTACAAGCGGCGCGGCATCGTCGCGACGCCGGCCGAGATCGCCGATGCGATCCAGAACTTCCCGCCGCCGCAGCTGCAGTCGGCCGAGCAGTTCCAGACCGACGGGCAGTTCGACCTCGTCAAGTACCAGCGGTTCCTGGCCTCAAGTATCGGCCAGCAGTACATCCCGATGCTCGAGGCGCAGTACCGCGACCAGATCATGCAGAGCAAGCTGCTGCGGGTCGTCACCGCCGACGTCTACCTCTCCGATCCGGCCCTCTGGCAGCTGTACCGTGACCGGGGCGAGACGGCGAGGTTCGCGCTGACGGCGATCATTCCCCGTCGCGCCATCCCGGACTCCGCCGTGAAGGTGACGGCGGACGAGGTCCTCGCCTACTACCGGGCGCACCCGGACGACTTCAAGCGCCCGGAAACCGCCTATCTCAGCTTCGTGGCCCTGCCCCGCTCCCCGAACGCGAGCGACACCGCCGCCACCTACGACCGCGTGGTCGCCCTGCGCCAGGAGATCCTCGACGGCGCGCCGTTCGCCGAGGTCGCCACCCGGGAGTCATCCGACAGCCTCTCCGCCTCCAGGGGCGGCGACCTCGGTGAATTCGCCCGTGGCTCGATGGTCGACGCCTTCGACGAGGCGGCGTTCACGCTCCCGCTCAACACGATCTCGATGCCGATCCTCACCCAGTTCGGCTACCACCTCATCGAAATCACCAGCCGCAAGGGCGACACCGCCACCGGCCGCCACATCCTCGTGCCGATCGAGGTCACGGGGGCGCACCGCGACCTCCTCGACGCCCAGGCCGACTCGCTCGAGGAACTCGGCGCCAGCCGGCTCGACCCGGCGGCGCTCGACACCGTCGCGCGGGCCCTGCAGCTGCAGACCGCCAGGACCAACCCGGTCCAGAAGGGTACGTCGGTCCAGGTCGGCCTGCGGGTGATTCCCGACGCAGGCGCCTGGGCCTTCCAGGCCAAGGTCGGAGAGATCAGCCAGATCATCGAGGCCTCGGACGCCTACTTCCTCTTCCGGGTCGACAGCCTCTCCCCGGAGGGCGTCCCACCGTTCGAGTCCATCCAGGACGCCGTGACGATCGCGGCCTCCCAGGAGCGAAAGACCGCGCTCGGGCTGGCGCTGGCGGAGGACTACCGCAAGCGGGTCGCCGAAGGAAGCACCATGGAACAGGCCGCGGCGGCGCTCGACCTGCCCTACCGTGAACTCGGCCCGGTCAACCGGATCGAGACCCCGGTGCCGAATCCCGTGCTGACCGGGGCCATCTTCAGCCTGCCGATCGGCAAGGTGAGCGACGTCCTGGACACCGACGACGGGATCTACGTGGTCAAGGTGCTCGAACGGACGCCGGCGGACAGCGCCGCCTTCCTCACGGGGCTCGACCAGTATCGGACCGAATCGATCCGGCGGGCCCGCCAGGACCGGGCGCGGAATTACCTCGAGGCGCTGCAGGCCCAGGCCAAGATCGTGGACCGCCGCGCCGGGCTCTTCCCGACCTCGGCCCAGGCCGAAGCGGCCGCGAACGCCGGGCTGCTGGGTCAGGGCGGCATCTAGACCCGCCGATTCCACCGACGCGAAAGGGGCCGGACCCGGCGGTTGCCGGGTCCGGCCCCTCGTGCGTCCGGGCGCGACGCGCTACTGCGAGAGCCGCTTCGGCTCGCCCGAGCCGCTCCCGCCGGTGTTCGACGGCGGGGCGTCCATCGACCGGGGGAGCTGCGTCCGATCGTCCGGCGGACTGTTGACGGCCTCTCCGACGTCCGAAATGCTCCGCTTGAACTCCCGAATCCCCTTGCCGATGGACGACCCGATTTCCGGGAGCCGCTTCGCGCCGAAGACGAGCAGCACCACCAGCATGATGATCATCAACTCCGAAAAACCGATATTGCCGAGCATACGGACCGCCTTTAGAAGAGGGACCGCGCGATGAAATAGGCCACGAGAACGCCCACCAGGCTGAGCAGCGTCACGTCGAGCCCCACCGGCCCCAGCGTGAAGTTAATCACCAGCAGGTCCACGGAGACAGGCCCCAGGGTCGGATTGACCGCCGTCGTGAAGAAATCCCGTGCCGCGCTTTCCGGCAGGAACCGGCGCAGGAGGGCGGTCAGGAAGCCCCCGGCCAGGAAGCCGGTGGTCAGCACACCCAGGTAGAAGGCGGGACGACGGGGTCCACCGGCCATCAGCTTCTCCGATCCAGCACGAAAGGAATGCTCGCCCGGAGCGACTCGCGCGCCGGACTGGGGGGCAGGAGGTCCAGTGCGGCCTCCGCGCCTGTCGAGAGCGCCAGCGCCCGCTCACGGGCGTATTCGAGGCCGCCGGCCTCGGTCACCGCCGCCACCACCGCGGCAATCTGGTCGTCGGTCGGGGACTCCGAGGCCATCAGCGCCGTGACGTCCTTGCGCTGGCTCGGCGTGAACCGCGGGAGCGAATGAATGAGCGGCAGGGTGACCTTGTGCTCGCGCAGGTCGGCGCCGACCGGCTTGCCGGTCACCGAGGCATCCCCGGTGTAGTCGAGCAGGTCATCCACGATCTGGAACGCCATGCCGAGCCGCAGCCCGAACTCGCGCATCGCCTGGCGCTGCACCGCCGGCGCACGGATGGCGCCGGTCTCGCATGCGCCCGAGAGCAGCGAGGCAGTCTTGGCCATGATGAGGAGGTCGTACTGCTCCTCGGAAAACGCCAGCCGGTCGTGCGCCAGCAACTGCCGCATCTCGCCGACCGTCATCTCGTTCGTCACGCGCCCGAGGATCCGCAGCGGCTCGAGGTCCGCCAGCCGGACCAGCTCGATCACCGCGCGCGAGTAGAGGTAGTCGCCCATGATGACCGACACCTGGTGGCTGAAGAGCGCGTTGATCGTCGGCATCCCGCGGCGGCGGACCGAATGGTCCACCGAATCATCGTGGACCAGCGTGGCCAGGTGGATGAGCTCGACCACGGCGCCGAGCGTCGGGGCGCGTGGATCGGCGGGACCGGTCGCCTGGTCGGCCAGGAGCAGCAGGGTGGGCCGCAGCATCTTCCCCTGCATCTGGAGGAGGTGCGCGTTGACCTCGGCGATGAACCCGAAGTCGGCCTCGACGATGCGCCGGAGCTCCTCCCGGACCTGCTCCAGCTGCCCACGCACCGGCGCCTGGATCTCGGCGAGGGTCGGGGACGTCGTCTGGGTCACGGCGCCTCCCCTCCGGACAGTGCACGCAACCGGTCCGTGAGGTCCATGAAATGGATGTCGACGGCCAGCGCACGCCGATAGTAGGGTTGCGCGTCCTGCGGACGGTCCCCGGCCTCCAGGGCCCGCCCCAGCCAGTAGAGCAAGCCGATCTTTTCGTCATCCTGCCCGCCCAGCCCGTCCACCGCCCGGCGCAGGATCGCCTCGGCCACCGCAAACTGCCCCTTGTCGAAGAACGACGAGCCGAGCGCCTCGGACGTCCGGAGGCGTGCATCGGGAGACCGCAGCGCCTTCTGGAACTCCGCGATCGCCTCGTCCAGCAGGCCCATCTCCTTGAAGGCAATCCCCAGGTCGTAGTGCGACTGGTAGTCCTCGTCATCGAGGTTCTGGTCCAGCCCCCGCTTGAACTGCTTCAGCATGTCTGCGAAGTCGCGCTCCTCGTCGCCGGTCGGCTCCTCGTCCTGGATCCGCATCCGGGTGTCCTTCGGCTTCCCCTCGGCCTCGCCCTCGAGCAGCATCGCCCCGAGGTCGACGAACCCGTCGGCGGGGGTGGCAGCCGGGGGGGGGAGGCCACCGGCTGGGCCGGCCGGGCGGGCGGCGGGGGCGCGAGGGAATCGATCGCGGCGAGTGCTCGCGGGTTGCCGGGATCGGTCTCCGCCACACGGCCGTAGACCGCCAGCGCCTTGTCCACCGCCCCCACGCGCACCAGGGCGTCGCCCAGTTCGAGATATGCCTCGATGACCCGCCCCCGGGTTCCGACCCGGTAGGACAGTTCCACGAGCTTCTGGAAGTACCGGATGCCTGAGGGCTCCAGTCGGGAGAGTTCCTGCGCCACACCATCGGCGCGATCCCAGTCCTCCAGCTCCTCGAAACGGGCGAGGGCCAGGTCCAGCTCCTCGACCCCGCGATCGTGCTCTCCCGCGGAGAGCAGCGCCTCCCCGAGGGCGCGATGCACCTCCGGATTGTCGGGATCATCGAGCACCTGGTCCTCGAGCGCGGCGACCCGGTCGGCCGCGGGCAGTTCGTCCTCTTCGGTCCCCTCGCTCGTCGTGTCGTCCTCCACGAGCTGGAGCGCCGGGTCGTCGACGTCCCAGACCGGCGCCGACTCGACCGCGTAGGACTCACCCTGGGCGGGGGGATCGAGTGCCAGGTCCATGTCGCCCAGCAGCGGTTCCTCGTCACGCTGGTCGGGGGAAGTCTCGTCCACCTCGGACGCCGAGAGTTCGAGCGTCATGTCGGAGACCAGGCCAGAGACTTCCGTGGCGACCAGCGGGACGGTTCCCGAATCGTCCGCCAATCCCGGTTCAATCCCCTCCATCGGGGCTGCTGCTTCGCCGGGCTCGAGGATGGTCTCCTCGAGCATCAGGTCGGGATCGGCGGGGAGGATCTCGAGGTCGTCGAGGTCATCCGTGGCCCCGCGCTCGAGCCCTTCCACCGGGACCACCTCGAGGTCGTCCGCGATGATGGCATCCCCGTCCTCGGCGACGAATTCGTCAGCGGCAATCGAGACCTCGCCCTGCGGCGGGTCGATCGGCGGCGGCGGCGTATCCGGCTCTTCGACCAGCCGGATCTCTCGCGTGGGGGCCCCGACTCCGACCGGGGACCCGAAGGGAACATCGAGCCCGATGTCGAGGAAGACGAGGTCGCCCTTGCGGCGGGATTCCTCAACCGGCGCCGGGCGATCGGCCTCCATCTCGTGCATCCGCTCGCGCGTGCGCTGGGCGCCCGCCTGGTCGCCGCGGCTCTCCAGGTCGGCCGCCAGCTTCTCGAGCTGCTCCCTCGCCTCCGCCCCGCGGGAGGCCACGCGAAGGAGTTCCGCCAGCATCACGCGGATCTCGGCGTTGCCCCCGAACTGGTCCGCGAACTCCTTCACTTCCTGGAAGGCGTCGTCCCGCCGGCCTTCGCGGTTCATGCGCTCCAGGTATTCGATCAGGTTCTTCTTGGCCTCACCCGCCATGTCCTTGCGGGCATGGAGCCGGGCGAGCTGGATGTAGGTGCGGGTACGCTGGGGGTCGTAGCGGAGAATCTTGCCGCAAACGGCAATGGCGTTGTTCGAGAAGCCCTGCTCGCTGTACAGCTCGACGGCACGCTCGTACGACCGGACGGCGGCGGGAATGTCGCCGACCTTGAGATGGAGGTCGCCGACCTTGTTGTACAGCGCGAGGTCCGGCGCGCCGACCTCGCCGGATTCAAACGCGGAGAGGACGCGCTGGTAGACCTCGATCGCCTTCCGCCACTCCTCCTTCTGTTCGTGCTTCCTGGCGGTGTCTTTGAGCTTTTCGAGGTTCATTCGGGCTCGGCCAGAGAAGGGGGAAAGCGGCGACAGGACTTGGACTTAAGGGCCAAGCCACGCCGTAAGATATGGAGGCGGTAGGGGGGGAGCAAGCTATCCGATGGTCGCCGGGTCAAACACCCCTTCCCGGAGCGCGTCCGCGAGGCGCGCCAGGTCCGGCGCAGGGGGCCGATCCTCGGCAAGCGGCGGTACCGGCGGCTGGAGCCCGCGGAGGCGGCCGAAGAGCTCCCCGACGCCGCGACCCGGGGTCAGGGGGAGGAGCAGCTGGAGCCCCTGCCCTGCGCACAGCAGTTCGGTGGCCACCACGTGGGTGGCATTCGCCAGAATACGACGCGCCTTGTACGCGGCGCCCATGCCCATCGGCACGAAGTCCTCCTGGTTGGCATCGGTGGGAATGGAGCCGACGCTGGCCGGATGGCAGAGGGTCCTCGATTCGGCGACCAGCGCCGCCGCGGTGATCTGCACCATCATGTAGCCCGACGAGAGCCCCGGGTCGGCCGTGAGGAAGGCGGGGAGGCCCTGCGACAGGTCGGGGTTCACCAGCCGCTCCACGCGCCGCTCCGAGATCGCCTGGAGGGTCGTGAGCGCGATGGCGAGCACGTCGAGTGCCTGCGCGACTGGCTGCCCGTGAAAATTCCCGCCCGACAGCACATCGCCGTTCTCGAACACGAGCGGATTGTCGGTGGAGGCGTTGAGTTCCACGGCGGCGGTGCGCGCGGCGAAGGCGATCGCATCCCAGGCGGCGCCGAGGACCTGCGGCGTGCAGCGGAGGCTGTAGGCGTCCTGCACCCTGGCGTCGTCCTCCCGATGTGACTCGCGGATGGCACTGTCGGCGAGCAGCGCCCGCATCAGGCGCGCCGCCTCCACCTGTCCCGCGTGCGGACGTGCCGCGTGGATCCGCGCATCGAAGGGGGTCGGGGTGCCGCGCAGCGCCTCGAGGCTCATCGCCGCCGCCCCGACGGCGCTCCGCCACAGCACCTCGGCGTCGTGCACGAGCAAGGCCAGGATGGCCGTCTGCGCCTGGGTCCCGTTGATGAAGGCCAGCCCTTCCTTGGGGGCGAACCGAAACGGGGTGAGCCCCGCCGCGGCGAGTGCCGGGCCCGCCGGCGCCGGGCTCCCGTCCACCCGCACCGCCCCCTCGCCCATCAGCACGAGCGCCACGTGACTCAAGGGCGCCAGGTCGCCGCTCGCCCCGACGCTCCCCTGCTCCGGGACATGCGGAATGAGGCCGGCGTTGAGCATCGCGACCAGCGCCTCGACCAGGGCGGGCCTCACCCCGCTGGTCGGCCGGAGCAGGACGTTGGCACGGAGGATCATCAGCCCGCGGACGATTTCCGGCGGGAGCGGCGCCCCCACGCCGGCGGCGTGGCTGCGAATGAGGTTGACCTGCAGCCGATCGAGGTCCGCCGGGGCGATGCGCACGTTGGCAAGCTTCCCGAACCCGGTGTTGATCCCGTAGATGGCCTGGCCGGAGGCCAGCGCGGCCTCCACCCGGCCGCGGCTCGCGTCAAGGGCCGCCAGGGCAGAGGGAGATACGCCAACGCGGCACGCTGGAGCGCGTGCCGCGTGGACGACATCGGCGATGGTGAGCGAGTTTCCGTCGAGGATCAGGGTATCGGTCGGCATCAGCCGAAATTGCCCGAACACCCCGGCCGACACAAGCCCGGACTACTGCGGGACGGTCACCCCCGACGGCGCGGCGGTGCGGACGCCGCCACCCACCACCAGTTCAGGATTGCCCGGATCGGTCTGGTACGACCAGTCCAGGATCAGGAAGTCCTGCCCGATGTGGGTCACGCGCAGGGCGCCGTAGCGGGCGTAGAGGTCGCCGCCGTTCATCTCGAACACGTAGCCCCAGCCGACCCGCGCGGCGATCGGCGCCGCGCTGTAGGCCTGGTCGGGCGCCCAGTCGATATCGGTCAGGTCGCCCACCGGCGCGCTGCCGTAGAACTCGACACCGGTGCCGGCGCGGACCGGCCGCAGCCGGAGCCCGCCGATGCCGTCGCGTTCCACCACGAAATCGATGTCGGTGGCGTTGCCGGAGCCGATGAGGCCCAGTTCGCCCGGCTGGACAGCGAAGTCGCCGTTCAGGTCCTTCCAGAAACGGAACCCGCTCAGGCCGAGGTTCGCCTCGGCGGCGTAGAGCACCACGTTGCGGGCATCGGGCCGCGGGGTGTCCGCCCGGATCGGCGACCAGAGGCTCTCGTACCCTTCCCGACTCACCGCGGACACCGCGAAGCAGAGCGGCAGCCCGTTCGGCAGCGCACCCGCGATGAACTCGGGCGAGACGGTCGTTCCCTCGAGGAACCATTGCGCGTCGCAGAACCCGGTATCGAGGTCGTAGGCGGCGCTGTAGACCCGGTAGTTGGAGAACCTCGCCGGCGAGATGTCGTGGGCGTTGTCCGCCCAGGCGAGCGCGACGGCCCCGTCGAGGCTGACGCTGACCAGGGTCGCGGGCGCCGGAAGGGCCAGGCGCTCGTCAATGGTGATGGTCGGGCCTGGCGAGCTCTCGTAGCCGTAGATGTCCTCGGCGGTCACGTAGTACTGCAGGTCCGGGGGCCCATTGTCGTGAAAGGAGTTCGACGTGGTCGAACCCCGGAGGCCGTACGCCTCGGCGGTCGACCCGCGTGAGTAGACGTGCCAGACCGCCAGGTCGGGGTTCCCGTCGTCGGGCCAGGAGAGCAGCAGACCGGAGGGCGCCGTCCCCGTCCCGATCGGCTCGACCTGATAGTAGAGCGCGGCGGGTGGCAGGATGCCGACCGGCGGTGCCACCACGGTGGTAGAACTGTCGCAGGCGGCGAGAGAGAGCATGGCCGCACCAGCCAGAGCGAGACGCATCGTAATTCCTCACGGAGGGGACGCCTGATTACGTGCAGGGTCCATGCCACCATCGATATTGGCGTAAGTGCTTGCACTGCATTGTGTTCGAAGAAGTCACAGGGGTCGTGCCTGTCCGAGGTCGGGGACGGTCGCGGTGACAGCACTCGCTACTGATTGTAGTCCAGCTTCATGGCCGGCAGGTCGGTCAGCGAGATCGAGAAGAAGAGGGAGACGTTGCCGTTCGGGTTCCGTACGAAGTTGAACCCGGCACGCCATTTGTGAAGCTCGCGTTCCAGGCGAATGATCTGGGACTCGAAGCTGCCGTCGGTCACGTTGTACTGGGTCGACCAGGACACCCCCCAGAGGGGCGTCGGGGAGAAGGTGGTGTTGAACCCGATGTTGGACTGCGAGACGTCGGAGAGGCGGTCCTTGGCATAGGTGTAGCTCACGTTCGCCCGGAAGGCGCGTCCCAGCGGGGTATTGCCCGGATTGTAGCCGTAGATGGCCTCCGGACCGGGGCGGACCGGCCGGTAGGAGTCGGCGACGTAGCCGCGTAGATCCTCCGGGTTGGGCCCGGCGCCACCCGCGGTCTGGGCCCCGAAGAGCCGCAGGAGGGGCGCGAAGGTCGCGGACGACACCGCAAAACTGAGGTTGACCTGGCGGAGCGCGAAGTCGAACGAGGTGGTCTCGTACCCGACCGGCCCGTCCCAGAGATCATGGGTGACCGCGAAGTTGAAGCCGGGGAGGAGGTCGCTCTGAAAGGAATTGGTGAGCGTCGGGGAGGTCCAGCCGGTCCGTCCCGGCTCCTTGGCCTGCTCGAAATCGTATCCCACGGGGCTGGTCGTGATGCTCAGCAGGCGCAGCTTGGTGGACGCGTCCGCCGCTGCGGTATCCGCGCCGGGCTTCAGCCGCTTTCCCTCGAAGTTCTGGTTCAGGCCGACCGAGAGCCGCTGGACCTTGGGACTGATCAGGTTGGTCGCGGCGCCCAGGTTCGCCGTGGCGGCGGCGTAGTCTTCCGGGATGCTCGCCTCCGGCGCCATCGCGTACGAGATGACCGGGGAGAAGCTGTGACGGATGCGCTGCATGCCGGCGAACCCGGGGTAGAACCCGAACACCGTCGGGCTCGAACTGAGGCTCAACGTGAATCGCTTGGACTGCGCCACGTAGGCTCCGTCGGTCCGCTGATTCCGGATGAGGTAGGGCTGGCCCGGCGAGACGTTCGTGACCCCGAAGGAGGGCTGCACCTTCCACGACCCCCGCAACAGCAGCGGCAGATTGATGCCGGTGTCCCAGTCGACCCCCGTCGAGTACCGGCCGGCGTAGGTGGTCGTGACCGTCAGCGAATCGCCGGGGTTGTCGGGATCGGGCACCTTCGTGAACTCGGTGAACGGGATGTCGTCCTCGCGATCGGTGACACGGACGGCGTTCCGCCAGTTGAAGTTCCCGAGGCGAAGAGGGGTCTCCATGCTCAGCGCCGTCGATCGGGAGTCGGACGTCCGGGTCAGCGTGTCGAGGGATCCGTCAGGCTGCACCACCACGACCGGCACCGACAGGGGAGTATTGGAGCCCCATTCGGTCGTGAACGACAGCCCTGGCGACCAGGTCATGTTCCGGCCGATGTTGACCGGTTTCGGGCTGAGGGTGATCGCCGGGAGCTGCATGGTGGCGCTGTTGTCCTGCAGGTTCTGCCGCAGGTTGCCGCCGAGCGTCAGCGTGCCCCAGGAGTACCGATGGGTGTAGTTCAGGGCGCTGGTGATCTGCTGGGTGGTGAGCAGCGGGTCGATTGCGTTCTGGGTGACGACCGAGCTGTTGGTGACGTAGTTGAGCGAGAGGTTGAGCGAGGTGCTCAGCGAGAAGACCTGGCGGTGATCCCAGAGGATGCCGGTCGACCTTCCCCCGCTCGAGGCCCACTGACGGCTGAGCCCGATCGAGCCGCTGGTGAAGCGATCCAGCCAGCGGTATTGCCCGAAGAGCCCGAGCGTGGTGTAGCGCCCGTCGAGCCAGTCGAGCCGTGCCGTCAGGTCGAAGTAGTCGCTCGCGGCCCAGTAGTACCCGACGTTGGTGATCTGCCGCTTGTAGGACGGGGTCGGCCGGGCCACGTCGCTGATGCCGATACGCGGCACGAGGATGCCGGAATGACGGTCGGGGCGACCGTCCTGGAACACGAACGGCAGCCAGATGACCGGGACATCCCGGACGTAGAGCACCGTCGGTCGCGCCACCATCACGGTGCCGTGGATCCACTTCACCTCGCCCGCCGAGAAGTGGTAGTGGGGGTCGGGCAGGTCGCAGCTGGTGATCTCGCTCGACTGGGCGTAGATCCTTTGGGAACTGGAGTCCTGCGCGATGCTCCCCCGCAGGAACCACTCGGTCCCTCCCTGCTCAAAATTCGTCAGGGCGCCGGTGACGACGCCCCGCTTGGAATTGGTGTAGTACCGGATGTCCCGACCCACGAGGACGTTCCCTTCGCTGAAGAGCGTCGGTGATCCCCGGGCGTCCAGCATTCCGCTGGCGTCCTGGTAGTCGATTTCCTGCGCCTCGAGCGTGGCGCCCTCCCGCTCCGTCCGCGCATCCCCCACCATGAGGATGCGCTTCTCATCCGCCAGCAAGGTGACGGAATCGGCACGGTACCGCGTCACGACATACCCCTCCCGTTGCAGCAGCAGGCGCATCGTCGAGTCGGGCGCCGGGAACGGGAATACCGGCTCGGTGGGCAGCCCGAGACGACGGGCCGCGGCGGTATCCACCGCCTGGCCGCTGGCCACACGGGCGCGGGCCGCGGAATCAGTCGGGGGTCCCCGAGGCACCGCCGCGGCCGGCGCCGACTGCGCGCCGGGTGCCTGCGCCTCCTTGGCGGGCCGGCT
>JAHECL010000160.1 GCA_024641745.1 Gemmatimonadota bacterium
TCGACCGCCAGCCAGCATCGAGCGCTGGGCGCGGGCCAGCGCCCGCGCCGGCGTGCGACCCTGCAATTGGCGATAGAACTGGTCGGCAAAGGCCGCGGCGCCCATGTCTTCCACCGGCCAGAGGGTCGCGATGACGCTGCCTGCGCCCGCGTGCAGGAAGGCCTGGGCGAGCGTGGCGTAGTCCTCACCAGGCGCGAACGCCGTGGAGTAGGCCGCCCCGGCGCCGGTTTCACAGCCCGAGAGAAAGACCAGCCGGGCCCGGATGGAGAGGCTGAGCAGTTCGTGCACCTCGAGCCGTCCGTCGTCCGCAGGGCTGCCCCCGTCGCGCCGGGCCAGCTCGAGGCGGGAGAACATCGGATTATTGGCGTTCAGGACGCCATGGGTGGCCAGATGCACGATGCCGGGATTGCCGAGCGCCTGCCTGACCGCCCGTTCCGTCGCCCTCGATCCGGCATACCGACGGACCCGGGCGCCCTCGGTCCTGACGGCCGCCACTTCCAGTGGCGTCGCCGGCAACTCGCCTGGAAAGGGTGCGAAGGCGGACGCCGCGGCGGGGTCCTTCCCTGCGGTCCGCCCGCGGTCGGCCAGGACCGGCAGCGCGGCAGCCGAGGGCAGGACCCGAATCGTGAAGTCCTCCACCAGGTACCGTCCCGTGGTCCGGTCCCGCAGCGCGGCGAAGGGGAGATAGACGAGGGCCTGGTGGGGGATGATGATGAGTTCGTCTGCCTCGCTCAACAGCCCGGCCTGCAGCGCGGGACCAATGAGAGCCTCGTGCAGGGCATCGAGCACGTGCCCTAGTCGATCGCCGGCCGTCTCGCCGCGCACCATGATCTCACGCGCCAGGCGCACTCGGCTGGTCAGGTTCTGGGGGGTCACCGGGCTCGTCAGGGCCAGGACATCGTTCCGGGAGACCACGAAGACGACCACATCGCCATCCACCGGGACGAAGTACTCGATCAACCGCTGGTTGGCGGCCAGGGTGGCCTGGACCCCCCGAACATCGAGACGGGCGCCGCCGAGGAAGGCCGCCGCATCGTGATTCGCCTCCGCCACCTGCACGACCAGCCCCTCGTACTCGCGCCGCGCGCGCTTCAATCGGTCGTCCAGGAGTGTCAATTCCCGCACATGTTCCGCCGGGCGCTCGGCGAGCTCCTCGATGCTCTCCACAAGGCGATCGATTTCGGTCAACAGCAGCTCACCTTCGGAGAAGGTGACGGTTTGGGCGGAGGTCTCGGCCGCCAGGCCGGCGGTGGGGAGTCGCTCCAGCAGGACCCGGCCACGGGCGGCGTCTGCGACCGCCAACGCCTCGTCCACCTGCCCGAGTCGGAGGAGCACGGAGATGAGGTGCGCATAGACTTCGCGCTTGTCGGTGACGAACGCCGTGCGCAGCGTTCCCGAGCCGAAGTTTCCCCGGACCCGTTCGACCGTGGCGAGCGCCCGGCGGCCGGCGGCCGCCGCCTCCTCGCTTCTCCCGAGCCGCGCCAAGGCCCTGGATTCGAGCAGCTGGGCCTCCCATTCCGCGGCGTAGCCCCCCCGCGCCAGGTCAGGCCGGATCCGTGCGATGGCCACCAGCACCGCAGGGGAGCGCCGTCGCCTGTCGGCGATCCTGGCCTCTGTCAGGCCCACTTCGACGTTCGCGACGCTCGTACTGAGCTCACCCGCCAGCGACCGCGCAGCGGCCAGCATCTCGTCACCCGCTCCATCTGCTCCAGATCGGTCCTCGATCTCCGCCAGGATCAGGAGGTCGGCGAGCGTTTCGGTGGGTGCCCCCACGCGGCGGTGGATCTGCAGTCCCTTGAGCGCAGAACTGCGAGCGCGCACCAGGTCCCCCAGCCTGGCCTGGATATCGGCCTCACCGCGGAGGTCGATCCCCTGTTCCAGTTCCATCCCGAGTTCGGCGTTGAGCGTCCTGGCCGAATCGTACATTTCGCGCGCCCTGGGGAAGTCCCCGGCCACGCGATAGAGGTCGGCCTTCGCTTCGAAGATGCTGGCGCGTTCCTGCTCGAGTCCCTGCTGGCTGGCCAGAGTAAAGGCACTGTCGAGCATGGTGAACGCCTGGGCCGGGTCCCCGAGGGCGGTGTAGGCCGTCCCGAGTTGCCCGAGGGCGGACTGGATCCCGGTGTTGTACCTGATGGGCTGGTAGCGGGCGAGCGCCAGCTGGAGAAATGCAATGGCGGCCTGCGGGTCACCAAGCCGAATGTTGAGCATGCCGAGGTTGGTCAGCGCATTTCCCTCGAGGCGGGCATCACCGAGCGTCGCCATGGTCGCCCGCGTCGCCTCGAAGCCGGCACGGGCCTCGGGGAATTGCCCCAGATCGGTCTGCACCAGGGCCAGATTGCCGCGCGCCTTCGCCTCGGCGTGTCGGTCACCCGTCCTTCGGGCGATGAGGATCGCCTGGTTATCCCAGCGCTCGGCATCGGAGAGCCGGCCCTCATTCCAGGCCTGCAGACCGAGCGCGTTGTAGGACTCGAAATATTGATCCGTGAGGGTATGTCGTTCCTTGAGTTCGAGCGCCGCCTCCCCACGCGACCGCGCCAGCGCGTAGTTCCCGAGACGCCAGTGCGCCAGCCCGAGTCGCGTCAGCGCCCGCGCCTCGACGGACACATCGCCTTCCCGCCTGGCCCGGTCACGAACCGCTTCCAGGAGCACGACTGCACTGTCGAATGCGCCGGCGAAGTGGATCGACTCGGCGGCGACGAAGATCGCGTCGTACTTGCCGTCCGCTTCATTCATTGTCACGGCGTCGGCCGGGGACGGAGGGGCTCGCGCCACCGCATCGTCCACGTCGGGCGGGGAGCAGGCCGCCAGCGACAGACCGGCCAGCAGCGGCGCCAGCGAGGCACGGATGTTCATGGGCGGACTCTGAACTCCCGCACGCCGGTCGTGGAGGAGCGGGCATTCGCAAGGAGTGCGTCCACGTACCAGAAGTACCGCGTGCCGGGTTGCAGTCCCACATTGCGAGGCGGCGCCACGGCTGTATCTGGAAGGGCCGCGGTCCAGACCACGTCACCGCTCTCGTCGGTCACCGTCAGAACGTAGTGCACCTGAGGCCCCTCGCTCCGCCACCGGAAGACCACGCTGTCGCCGGCCACGATGGCGCCCATGGCCGGCGCCACCGCCACGAACTGGCGGACCCCCTCGGTTCCGGGGCCGCGCGTGACAGGTCCATCGGGAGCATTCCCCGGGCCGGGGAGGAAGACGAACAGCGCGACAACGGCTGCGGCCGCGGCCGGGATGATGACCGGCAGCCAGCGCCGTGGCGTGCGTCCGGTGCCGAGCTCGGCGGCGTCGGCCATGTCGAGCCGGCAGTCGGCGCAGGCAAGCAGGTGGGCCTGTGCCGCCCGATGCTCCGGCGGTGTCGCCTCCCCCGCCAGGTACGCGGCGATCAGTTCCGGGGAAAGATGGACAGGCTGTGTCACGGATGGTTCCTCTCGTTCATGTGGGGACGTTCACTCCACCAATGACACGGATGGCGAGGGCGTGCCGTGCGTGCCCTTGTCACCCCGCAATGCCCCGAGCCCCGAGCCCGACCCTGAGCCGTTCCAGTACGGCCTTCAGCCGGCGGTGTACCTGCCATCGGGTGCGGAGGCCGACCATGGAACCGATCGTGTCGAGCGGCACCTCATCCTGGAATCGAAGGGTCAGCAACAGGCGGTCGGCTGGATCCAGCTACCCCACGACGGCATCGAGCGCCGAGCGTCTCTCCTCGCGGAGGAGATTGGCATCGGGGGAGGGCGTGCGTCCGTCGCCCATCCGATCCCAGTCCACCTCACCCGCCATCAGGTCCACCAGGTTGCGCCGCGCCAGGTGATCCACCGACGGGGATCCTGAAGGCCCCTGCGGGCGCCCGTACACCTGCCGGTGGTGATCCACGCAGAGCCGACGCGCCACCACGACGAGCCAGGTGGTGAACTTCCCCCTCCCATCCACGGCGAACGCCCGGAGGCGTCGGCACCCGTCCTCCCGGAGCCGGTCGAGCATGAAGGCGTAGTGGTC
>JAHECL010000161.1 GCA_024641745.1 Gemmatimonadota bacterium
GCTGCCGAGCTGTCCCGATGGCAACAACTGGCGGCCGGCGCCCCCCTCAAGCGGGAGGAGCATGGTGGCCCGGTCGCCGCCCCCGACGGCGACCGGGAGCTGCAGCGAGTCGCCGGCCGGAGAGGCCACGGCGCAGCCGGGAGTCGTCTTGTCCCAGACCATCTGCAGCGAGCCGTCGGGCCGGATGCGGGCCGATGCGAAGGTGCTGGGTCCCTCGCCGAGCATCACGACGAAGAGCGACGACGTTGGGCGAACCTGCCCGCACACGGTGAGGACCCCTGCCGTCGTCGTGATCCTGACCGGCTCCCCGCCTGCCGCCGGAACCCGCCAGACGTCGCCCAGGGCCGACTCGTGGTCGGCACGGAAATAGATCGACGAGCCATCCTGGCTCCAGGTGGGCTGGTCCTCTCCGCCGGGCCAATTGGTGAGCTGCCGGGGCGCACCGCCCGCTGCGTCCACCACCCAGATGTCAGGCGATCCGCCCCGGTCGGAAGTGAAGACCAGCATCGACCCGTCGGGCGACCATCGGGCAGCGCTTCCCCCCGCGTTGGCGAGGACGGTGCGGGGCTCCCCGCCCGACAGCGGCATGGCGGTGAAGTCGAAGACGCCGCCGCCCCGGTTGATGGTGACCTCGAGCTCTCCCTTGGAGGAGAGGTTGAACCACGACACCTCGACCGAGTCGGGGGTGAGCTGCCGCTCCGCACCATCGGCCAGCATGTGTTCCCAGAGAGTGGCGAGGTTCCGGCCGGTGGTATAGGCCACCTGCGCCGTTCCCGGCCGCCATCCGCCGAGGTCCTCGCGGAGCACGTCGTCAGTGATTCGTTCGGCCGGGCCGCCGGCCGCCGGCACCACCCAGAGGTCGGTCTGGAGCCCGCGCTCCGAGCGGAAGGCCACCCACTGTCCGTCCGGCGACCAGTACGGCTGGTCGTCAACGCGGACATCGTTGGTGAGCTGCCGCGGGGGACTCCCGTCCACCGGCGCCACCCAGATGTCGCCCGCACCGGTGCGGGTGGATACATAGAGCAGGCTGGAGCCGTCCGGGGACCAGCCATTCGGGCCCTGCATGTCCTCGAAGCCTTCGGTGGTAAGCGAATGCAGGTTCGACCCGTCGCCGTCGGCCAGCTGGATATACAGACGACCGGCATCAATTACCTGGACCGCCAGCTTGCTCCCGTCAGGAGACCAGACGGCGAAGTGCGGGCGGGTCTCATCGGGGATCAGCCGGGTTGGTGTCCCCCCATCCACGTCCACCACCATCATGGTCAGCTGTCCCCCCTCGAGCACGCTGAAGAACAGCAGGCGCTTGCCGTCGGGGCTCCACCCGGTTGGGGCCTCCCAACTGTCCGACGCGGTCACCCGCCGTGCCTCCGTCCCGGCGGCATCCACCAGCCACATGCGCATCGCTCCCGGGTCCTGCATCACCCCGACGGCAAACCGCGACCCATCCGGCGACCAGGTCAGCGGCGTGGTGACGTACGAGACGAGCGGCACCTTCGTCGGGGTTCCCATGTCCGCCGGCGATTGCCAGAGCTGCCACTTGTCGCCGGCGCGAGACCACCAGTAGATCCGCGAGCCGTCCGGAGAGTATCCCGCGCCCACGTCGTTGGCGCCGACGGGAGAAAGGGTCGTGACCGGAGGCAGCCCCGACCGGTCGCCGCAGGCGGCCAGCACGAGAAGGGCAGCAAGGATGATCAGACGCTTCATGGGGCGGCTCCACTGTTGGAGGCGACGGCCTGGGGATCGAGCGCCCCGCGCACGCCGTTCGCGATGCGATTGACAATGTCGCTCTGCGCCGCGAGCACGTCGCTCACGTCGCGTTCGTAGCTGTCGGACCAGAGGCTCCGGGCGGTCTCCGGATCGCTGAACTGCACGGTGATGCGCATGACGTTGCCGGCCCGGAACACCGACGTCACCACCAGGGCGTCGAGCCCCAGCTTGGCGGCCACCTCGCGGTCGGGGGTGCTGCCGTCGGCGTAGCGCATCATGTCGGACACCGGCGCCACCCCCACCGTCCCGATCTGGGCGATGGCGGTGTTGAGTGCGTCCTGCATGGCGCGGACGAAGATCGAGTCCTGGCCCGAGATGTCGTTGATGGCGAGGACGCCGACCTTGTCGATGCTCCCGCCGCCCCCCGATCCCCGGGTCATGAACCAGGCACCGACCGCACCGGCCAGCAGCACCACGCCGGCCACCACGCCCATGATCCACGACCGCGGCGACTTCTGCCGGGGAAGGGTGATCTTCGGAACCGGCCGGGTGTGGGTCGGGGTGATGCCGCCGCTCGGCGTGGACCCGATCATCTCGAGGTGGGTCACCAGCTCGTCGGCGCTCTGCCACCGGTCGGCGGGGTTCTTGGCCAGGCAGCGCATCAGCGCGTCGGCCAGCGGATCGGGCACCCCGGGCCGGAGCTCGCGGATGTCCTTCGGCGTTTCCATCACGTGGGCCGAGAGGATGCCCTGCGCCGTCTTGGCCTCGAAGGGGAGCCGGCCGGCCAGCATCTCGTAGCCCAGGATGCCGAGGGCGTAGATGTCGGCGCGGGCATCGATATCGGCCTCGCCCATCGCCTGCTCGGGCGCCATGTAGCTCGGCGTGCCGACGGCAATGCCGACGGTGGTGAGCTTGTCGCCGCCGGCGGCGGAGACCGCCTTGGCCACGCCGAAGTCGGTGACCACGGCGTGCCGGCCGGAGAGCAGCACATTGCCGGGCTTGATGTCGCGGTGGACCACGCCGCGGGAGTGGGCGTAGGCCAGGGCGTCGGCCACTTCGCGGAGGATGCGGACGGCGTCGGGCACCGGGAGCTGCTTCTCGCGCCCCAGCCGGTCGGCCAGCGACTCCCCCTCCACGAAGGGCATGACGTAGTAGAGGAAGCCCTGGGTCTCGCCCGAGTCGTAGAGCGAGAGGATGTGGGGGTGGTTGAACTGCGCGACGATCCGGATTTCGCGGGGGAATCGCTCGGCACCGAGCGCGGCGGCCAGCTCCGGCTTCAGGACCTTGAGCGCCACCTGGCGGTCGTGCTTGATGTCGCGCGCGAGGAAGACGGTCGCCATGCCGCCGGCCCCGACCTCGCGTACGATGGAATAGGTATCCCCGAGCGCAGTGTCGAGGCGGGTCTGCTGGTCGGCCACGGTCCCCCTGGAAAATGACGTGCCCCGCACCTCGGGGCATCCGACCCAATCTTTCCCGGAAGGGGAAGCACCGCAACCCCGGGCGCGGGTTTCGGCACTGCGCCGCGCCCCCTATTATTCCCCCGACACCCTCCACCCCCAGGGGACCCATGCGCCACCCGCTGACACCACTCGCCCTGCTCGCCCTCGCCGCCTGCGGGCCCTCGATCACCGTCACCCGCGACGCCACCGTGCCGATGCCGGGCGCCGCCACCTACGTCTGGGGGCCGGCGCCCGAGAACGTGCCGAACGGGGGGGGCGTGGTGGAGCAGAGCCCCGTCATCCACCAGCGGATCAAGACCGCCATCAATACCGACCTCCAGGCCAAGGGCTATCGGCTGACCGACTCGACCGCCGCGACCTTCGTGGTCCGCTTCGCGGTCGGGTCCAGGTTCACCCAGACCGAGGTGAACCAGCAGGCGGTCACCGGCAGCGGGGTGGTCAGCTCCAACACCTGCGGCGGCGCCTCCTGCTGGTCGGGCTGGGAATACGGCTACGGCGCAAGCGGCACCACCGACGTCCAATCCAAGCAGTCGGGCGTGGTGGTGGACCTGGTGGACCTGCAGACCGGCACCCTGGCGTGGCGCGGCATCTACAAGCATGAGGCCACGGGCAAGGTCCCGAGCCAGGAGGCGGTCCAGAAGGCGATCGACGAACTCTTCAAGAAGCTGCCCGCGGTCGGCAGCAAGTAATGGGAGATCCATCCATGCCCTTCGCCACTCGCCGCCCCCGCTGGTCCACCCTTGGCGCCGGTCTCGGTGTGAGCCTCGTGATGGGGTGCGCCACCGCCGCTCCATCGACCGCCCCGCCGCCCACCCCCGCGGTT
>JAHECL010000162.1 GCA_024641745.1 Gemmatimonadota bacterium
TCAAGCGTCGCGTCAGCCTCCGCGTCAATCTCTATCCCGACAGCGCCTTCCGGGGATGGTTCCTCCGCGAGGCGGAGGCGCTGGCCCAGCTCGATCACCCGGCGATCCGGCATGTGTACGACGCCGGCATCCTCGGGGATATCGCCTTTCGCGCGGGCAGCTGGATCGACGGCGAGAGCGCGCTCGAGGCGATCCAGCGCGGGCCGCGCCCGATCCCCACCGTCCATGGACTCGCCCGGGACATCCTGACGGCCCTCGACCACGCGCACAGCCGCGGCATCATCGTCCGGCGCATTGTCCCGGCCTCCCTGCTGCTCGGCCCCACCGGCCGGGGTACCGTGACCGACCTGCGGTACTGCAGCTACACCCTCCAGGACATTCCCGCAGGCCACGAGCCGACCGGCCTGGAGTTCATGGCGCCCGAAGTCCGTGACGGCAGCCGGGGCGACCCCGCCAGCGACGTCTTCACGGCTGGCGCGATTCTCTACTTCGCGATCACCGGGCAGGAGCCACCCCTCGATTCCAGCCTCACCGCCGTCCCGTCCGACCTGCGGCCGACCAGCCCGAAGGCGCTGGATCGCATCCTGCTCCGCGCGCTGCGCGCTGCCCCGGACGACCGGTACCTCACGCCCGCCGAAATGCTGGAGGACTTCGCCTCGGACGCGGGGACCTACCCCAGCCCGGCGGTTTCGCCCGGCGACTTTCTCCCCCGGCAGGACACCGAGCATTGGGAAAAGCGGCTCCGCCGGGCGCTGGGTGACGACTACGAGCTCTTCGAGGCGCTCGGGGCGGGCGGATTCGGGCGGGTCTACCGGGTGCGCGACCTGCACCTCGAGCGCGAGGTGGCGCTGAAGGTGCTGCACCCCTACCTGACGGCGGAGCCCTCGGTCGTCGAGCGGTTCCGCCGGGAGGCGCAACTGGCGGCGAGGCTGCACCACCCGAACATCGTGGACATCTACGACATCTCGGGGCGCGCCGGCCTGCTCTGGTACACGATGGAATACGTGAAGGGGCCGAACCTGGCCCAGCTCGTGGAGAAGGAGGGGCCGCTCCCGCTCGACCTGGTGCTCCAGCTCCTCCACCAGGCGCTCCACGCCCTGGCCCACTCCCACGCCGCCGGCCTGGTCCACCGGGACATCAAGCCCGAGAACCTCCTCCTGGCGCCGGACGGCACCCTCCGGATCACCGACTTCGGCCTGGCGCTGGCCCTGCGCGGCGAGGGACGGTTCGGCGGTGCCACCAGCCAGAGCGGCACCCCGCAGTTCGCCAGCCCGGAGCAGCTGCTCGGCGAGCGGGTGGACCAGCGGAGCGACTTCTACAGCCTCGCGGCCGTCGCCTATTACGTCCTGCTCGGCGAGACCCCGTTCCCCGCCGGGACGCCGGAGCAGATCCTGGCCCGGCAGACCGCCGACCGCATTCCCGCCCTCCGGACGAAGCGCCCCGACGTCCCCGAGGCGCTGGAAGAGGTGCTCCGAAGGGCGCTTCGGAACGAGGTCGAGGCCCGGTACCCCTCCGCCGCCGAGTTTCGGCAGGCCCTCCAGCGCGCGATGGGTCGAAAGGTCCGGGAACGGAGCGGCGAATGGGCCCGGGCGGCGGTCCGCTGGTGGCACGGGGGCCATCCCCCGGGCTCCTCTTGACTTGATCGGTATTTGACGGGAAATTATCCAAGCCACACTGGCTGACGGCCCGGGACATCCCGTCCGGGCCACGCACACACCACACTGGAGTTAGGACTCATGGCACGTACAACCGGCACCGTGAAGTGGTTCAACGACGCGAAGGGATTCGGATTCATCACCCCGGAAAGCGGCGAAAAGGACTGCTTCGTCCACCACACGGCCATTGCGGCCGAGGGCTTCCGCAGCCTCGCCGAAGGCGACAAGGTTGAGTTTGACATTGTCCAGGGCGCCAAGGGCCCCGCAGCCGAGAACGTCATCAAGGTCTGACTCGGGTGTAGCAGGCACAACGTCAGCGGGCCGCTCCCCTGGAGCGGCCCGCGTCGTGTGTGGACCTGTCAGTCGCGCCGGGGCGCTACTTGTGGCGGTAGGTCACCCGCCCGCGGGTGAGGTCGTACGGTGAGAGCACCACGCTGACGCGGTCCCCCTCCAGCACCCGGATCTTGAACTTGCTCATCTTGCCGGCGGCATAGGCCAGGATCGAGTGGCCGTTCTCCAGCAGGACGCGGTAGTTCCGGTCGGGCAGGACTTCCGTCACCACCCCTTCCATCTCGATGCCTTCTTCTTTCGCCATCCAGGGCACTCCACAGGTTGGGTCTCGTCACGGCCGCGGTACGGGGCCGCTGCGGTCTCGCGGGGGAATCTTGCCCCCCGGCGACCATTAAGCAACCGCGGTCAGGCGCCCCGCAGCCGCGCCAGTTCGTCCTCCACCAGCTCCACCAGCTCCCGGATCAGGGGGCGGTCCCCCCCGAACCGGGCCCCTGCCCGGGCGTACATCGCCGGGAGGGACACGGTGCATCCCAGCGACAGGGCGTCCCGGTAGTCCGCCACCGCCCCTGCCTGGTCGGTCCGGCTGCGGCGCCAGACCTGGAGCGCCCCGAGCTGGGCGAGGCCGTATTCGATGTAGTAGAACGGATAGAGGAAGATGTGGAGCTGGCGGTACCACCGCGCCACCCGCTGCTGGTCGAGCCCCGACCAGTCCACACCCACCTGGAACCGGTCACGGATCGCCAGCCACGCACGGTCCCGCGCATCCGCATCCCCTCCCTCCCCGCTGGTGTAGATCCACCGCTGAAAGGCGTCGACGGCGGCCACGTGCGCCAGCGTCATGAGGACTTCCTCGAGGTGCTCGATCCGTGCCAGGCGGAGCTCCTCCGCCGAGGCCATGCCACCCGGCTCGGCGAGGTACGGCGCCGCCAGCAATTCCATCGACATCGACGCGAGTTCCGCCGACTCGGCCCCCACATACCGCTGCCAGAGGAGGGGCTGCCGGTGCGCGGCGAAGGCGTGGAACGAGTGCCCGGCTTCGTGGAGCAGGGTGTTCACATCGTCGAGCAGGCCGACCGCGTTCATGTGGATGTACGGGCGGCCGCGGAAGTGCATCGTCTCGCAGTAGCCGCCGGGGGCCTTCCCCGCCCTGCTTTCCAGGTCGAGGAGCCCTTCCCCGCTCATCACGTCGAATTCGGCGCCCAGCTGCGGCGCCACCGCATGGAACACCCGCGAGGACTTCTCGATCAGTTCCGCCGCGTCCTGGAAGGGCCGAAGCGGCGGCCGCTGACGGGGATCCACGTCGAGGTCCCAGGGCCGCAATCGAGCGAGTGCGAGGTCTGCGCGACGCCGATCGAGGATGCGGCTGACGGCGGGCACCACCTCGGCCTCCACCGCCTCGTGGAACCGGGTGACGTCATCCGGCGTGTAGTCGAATCGGCACTTGGCCGCGAAGCTGTAGGCCTGGAAGTCGGCGAAACCCGCGTTCCGCGCCACGCGCTGGCGCCGGTCATACATCTCGGTGAACAGCGCGGCCAGCTCGTCCCGCATCGCCACGTAGGGTGCGCCCATCGCGAGAAAGGCCCGCTCGCGCACCGCGCGCTCCGGATCCTTCAGGTAGGGGCTCAGCTGCGGCACCGTCTTCGTCTCGCCGTCCCAATCGACGGTGATGCCGCCGGTCAGCCGCTGGTACCGGGCCGACAGCGCTTCCAGTTCGGTGAAGAGCGGGAGGTTTTCCTCGCGGAAAATGTCGATCTGTGCGCGGAACCGTTTGAGCACCACCTCGAGATCGGGGCGTTCGAACCCGGTCTCGAGCAGCCGGCGGGCGAGCCGCACCCCCTGTTCCTCGAGCGGCGGGAAGATCTCCGCCGAAAACCGGAGGTGCGCCGCCTCGAGCGCCGGATCCCGGGTGTCGGCGGTGTAGGCGATCATCGCCTGCGCCGCCGCCTCGGTGATCAGTTCCTCCAGCCGTGACCAGGCCTCGAGCCATGGGCCGACCGATTCCTCCTCGAGCGGCACGGCGG
>JAHECL010000059.1 GCA_024641745.1 Gemmatimonadota bacterium
AGCGGACGGGACGGTGCCGAGAAACGGCGCGGGAGCCGCCGGCGCCTCGGCGCAGAGGTCGCCCACGCGCAGGGGGAGCCGCTGGCGGAGCGCCGCCTCGGCCGACCGCCGCTCCGGACCCAGCGGCGCCCCGACTGCCGAGGCCCTGGCGGCGAAGGCCGCCACCGCGGCGGACAGGTCCCGCTTCTTCGCGATATTGGGCTGGCCATCCGCGAGCCGCAGGTCGGATATCCGGAGGGTATCGTCTTCCGTCGCCGTCGACCCGACCAGCTGCACCACCATGGGTGACTGCTTCTTGCCGCCCAGCGTCAGGCGAACGATGGCGCCGCCACCCGCCGCACGGACGTCCACGGCGCTCACCGAAAGGTCGGAGACCTTGCCCCCGCATCCCGGCTTGGCGTCGCAGGGCAGGTAGCCGGTGAGCGCCTCCAGCATCGGGGTGGCCAGCACCGAGGCCGGGACGGTGACCGTGAGGGGCGCCTGGAGGTCGCGCAGGGGCGCCCGCCCGATCGCGGCCGCCAGCGCGTTCCGGACGCTGCTCGCCTTCACGCTCGCCCGGAGCCGCTGGTCCATCGAGTCCTTGCTGGCGCCGGCGGCTGCGCGCGCGGTGATCGAGGCCGCCACCGAGTAGCGCCCGGCCCCGGGGACCGCCGCGATCAGCGTGGAGCCGACCTGGGTCGTCGCGAACTTCTGTCCGGCGGTATCGGTCACGCTGAGCGCCCATTCGCCCGACGTGGAGCCCGTCGTCTCGATCACCAGCTGGTCACCGTCGGCATCACCGCCGCCCAGCGTGATCCACGCCTGGCCGCGCGCCATCGAGGCCGCCTGCGCGTCGGTGTAGTTGATCGTGGTGCAGCTCAGGGTCGCCTTGCTCCGCCAGAAGCCGCGCTTCGCCGTCGCGGTGGCGGCCAACGCAAACCCGGCGGCGTCCGGCGTCACCGTCACGAGCGACCGCGCGCTGGACGCGCGCCAGTCGGTGCCGCACGCCTTGTCCTTCTCGTCCCCCGTGGCATCGCTCTTCAGCTCGAAGAGCTGCCCGCGGGTTCCGGTCACCTCCCGGAAGTAGCGGGTGCTCGTGGCCGCCATGGCGGAGCCGTCCACCCATCCGTTGCCCGTCACCGTCGCGCTCAGGGAGGGGGCGGGCGCCTCCTCCACGCGCAGCGGCGGTGTGCCGCCCGCCGTGGGGGCGGGCGTGGGCGCCGGGGCGGCCGCGGTGGAACCGCCGCTGCTGCAGGCGAGGACACCGGCCAGCACCAGGGGCGCCAGGCGGCGGGGGGACGGGACAGAGGTCATGGATTGGCTCCCAGCAGCGTGGTGATTTTCAGGAGAAGCCGGTTCATTTCCACCGGCTTCGTGTCGTAGTCGTCGCAGCCCGCTTCCAGGGCCCGCTCCCGGTCCCCCGCCATGGCATGCGCGGTCAACGCGATCACGCGGGTGCCGGCGATCGAGGGATCGGCACGGAGCCGGCGCGTTGCCTCCCAGCCGTCGATGCCCGGGAGGCTCATGTCCATCAGGACGAGGTCCGGCCGTTCGGAGCGGACCAGGTCGAGGCCCCGCTCGCCATCCTCGGCCACCACGACCTCGTACCCGCGCCGCGTCAGACGGCGGGACAGCATGTCACGGTTGAGTTCGTTGTCTTCCACCAGCAGGATCTTCATCACGCCGTCCCCTCCCCGGCGCCGGCCTCGCCCAGCAGCCGCTTCATTTCCGCCACGAGCGTTTCGCTGTCGAGGTGGTCCTTGTCGAACACCCGGGCCACGTGGGTCGACAGGTGCTCCCGTTCCTCCGCGGAGAGGTCGTGGGCCGTCACCACCACCACCGGGACCCGCTCCCCGCCCTCCCGGCCACGGAACGCAGAAAGAAACTCGAAGCCGTTCATCTCCGGCATCATCAGGTCGAGCAGGATCAGGTCCGGCATGCCGCGGCCCAGCGCCTCGAGCCCCTCGACGCCGTTGCGCGCCTCGCTCACCTCCCACGATTCGGCGCGGAGGAGTTCCCGCATCCGATCCCGCGCCGCCTCGTCGTCATCGATGACGAGGGCGCGCCCGCCGCCCTCATGCCGGAACCGCCGCACCACGCGCACCAGTCGGTCGCGGTCCACCGGCTTCGTCAGGTATTCGGAGGCGCCCAGCGAGAACCCCAGGTTCTTGTCGTCAATGATGGTCAGCATCACCACCGGAATGGCGGACAACTCGGGATCGGCCTTCAGGGTGCGGAGGACGTTCCATCCGTCGCTTCCCGGCATCATCACGTCCAGGGTGATGACCGAGGGCTTCAACTGTCGCGCCAGCTCGAGGCCCTCCTCCCCGCTCATCGCGGGGACCACCGCGATCCCCTCCTTCTCGAGGGTGCGCCGCACCAGATCGTGCATGGCGGGGTCGTCGTCGATCACCAGCACCATCCCCGTGGGCCCCGCCAGCAGCGCCACGTGGTCGCTCGTCACCGGACGGGCGACGACCTCCGTCGGCAGGGTCAGCGTGAACGTCGAGCCTTCGCCCTCCACACTCTCCACCGTGACCGTGCCGCCCATCAGCTCGGCGAACCGCTTGGTGATGGTGAGCCCCAGCCCCGTCCCGCCGTACTTCCGCGTCGTGGAAGCGTCGGCCTGCGTGAACGGCTGGAAGAGCCGCTCCACCTGCTCCGGCGTCATCCCGATCCCGCTGTCCTGCACCGACATCCGGACCCAGCGCCGGCCCTCGATCTCCTCCGCCCGTACCCGGAGCGCAATCGTCCCGCCTTCCGTGAACTTGGAGGCGTTGCTGAGCAGGTTGAACAGCGACTGCCGCAGCTTGGTCATGTCGGCGTGAATGCTGCCGATGTCGTCGGGGCAATCCACCACCAGGGCGTTCTCCTTCTTCGCCACCAGCGGCTGGATGGTGCTGACCACATCCTCGAGCATTCCACGGACGGCAAAGGTCTCCAGGTAGAGATCCATCTTGCCCGCCTCGACCTTGGAGAGATCGAGGATGTCGTTGATCAACTGGAGCAGGTGCCGGCCGGCGCCATGGATCTTCCGGAGGTCCGGCACGAGGTCGTCCAGGGCACGGTCCTCGGCCTCCTCCTCCAGGATTTCGCTGTACCCGATGATCGCGTTGAGCGGCGTCCGCAGCTCATGGCTCATGTTGGCGAGGAAGCTGCTCTTGGCCCTGTTCGCCACCTCCGCCGCCTCCCGCGCCTGGCCGAGGGCGGTGTTGGTCTCCTCCAGCTCGCGGGTGCGGAGCCTCACCTTGTCCTCGATCGTGGCGTAGGTCTGCCGCAGGTCGGCGGCCATCCGGTTGAAGGCGCCGGCCAGGGCGCCCACCTCGTCGCGGCTCCGGACCTTGACCTCCTGCGGCCACTCCCCTTCCCCGAGGCGGGAGACGGCGTGGTGAATGGCTCGAAGCGGCCGGAGCATTCCCAGCATCAGGACAAAGAGCAGCAGCGAGGAACCGAGGGCGATCGCCAGCACCAGCGGCACGAGCCCCTCCGCGACCTCCCGCGAGGCGGCCACGGCGGCGGCGGCGAACGGGGCGTAGGGCGTCGCCGCATAGAAGACCCCGAGGATGGACCCGTCACTCTCGCCCCGGATCGGCCAGTACAGCGTCCAGTCGTCCTCGCCGATCGTGGCACGGCCCTCGACCGCGCTGCCCTTCGCCAGGGCCAGCCCGGCGGCGACCGGAAGCCCGGTGCCAGGGTCCTTGGAAGGCATGACGGTGAGGGGGCCCGCCGTCACCGTGGCGGTGTCGCTGGTGGCGAGGCGGAGGGCCCGGTCGTCCCCGGCCCGCTGGGCGATGCTGAGCTTGGTCCCGGTCAGGCGCGACAGTTCGACCAGGGCGGCCACGACTTCCGGGTTGCCGTAGATCGGCACCCGCCCCTTGAACAGCTGGGTGGCGAGCGTTTCCGCCGGCGCGGCCTCGCCCGCGCTGAACACCAGCGGCGTGTCCGGCGCCATCTGCCAGGGGCCGGGGAACCGTTCATCGAAGATCCGCTGGGCAATGCCGAGGTTGGTGGTCAGCCGCGTGCTTGCCTGGGAAAGCTGCAGGCGCACCAGCTCGGCATCGGTCCGCTTGAGGGCAAACCACCCCGTCAGCGCCAGCGCACCGATGACGACCGCTGAAACGACCAGAGCCACCTTGGTGGCGATGCTGCGGGTCTTGACCACCAGTACCTCCGTCACGAAGTCACGTCACCGGCCGAGGCGTGAAGGTACTGGTACCCGAAGCCCCTCGCCAGAGGGATTATCTTATCGTGATGGATCGTCCGACGCCGTTCGAACTCGTCTTCTCGGGACTGGCTCCCGACCGGTTCCCCGCGATCCAGGACGCCCTCGTCACCGCCTCCGCCGATCCACGCCAGCGTGACGCCTTCCTCCTCACTCGTCCCGCCATGTCCCTCCTTCGCGAGCTCCGTCCGGAGGACGCCGCGGCAGGGGCGGGGATCGAGGAGCTGACCGCCTTGCTGCACCACGCCTATCTCCACTGGGCGGACGGCGTGCACACCTGGCCTGTCGTGGCGCCTGCACTCCGGCGCATCCTCTCCGATCCCGCCGCCGCGGTCTCCGCATCCGTATCGGCGGGCTATCTCCAGTTCCCGGAGCGGCTGATCTGGGCCTCCCTCGACGCATCGGGTCCGTGGGAGCCGCTGGACGGCTGCTTCGTGCACGGCGGGGCCGATGGGGCGCTGCACGTGCTCGGCGTCTTCGGCATGCACCCCGCCCGCGACGGATTCACCGTCGCCGAGTCGACGGGCGTGCCGGGATCCCTGCAGGCCAGGCAGGATGGTTCGCCCCTGTTTGCCCCCGCCCTCGAGGGGGGGGAACAGGCAGGGCTGTTCGCCCTGGTCGAGGCCGGCGAACTGGTCGAACTGGCGGGCCGGCTGCTGGCCGATCCGGCCACCGTCCCACTCCGCCTGGAGGAGGCATGACCGACCGGATGGACAAGCGCGCGGTGGCCGACGCGCTGGAGCAGATCGCCGCCTTCATGGAACTGAAGGGCGAGAATCTCTTCCGCGTCCGCACCTTCCGCACGGTCGCCCGCGTGGTCGGGGGCCTGCCCGGAACGCTGCGGGAAGCGCTGGACGACGGCTCGCTCGCCGCCACGAAGGGCGTGGGCCCCGCCACCCTCGAGGTCATCAACGAACTCGCCGGCGCCGGCCGCTCCGTCCTGCTGGAAGAGTTGCGGGGGCAGGTGGCACCCGGTCTCGTCGAGATGCTCGCGATTTCCGGGCTGGGGGTCGCGAAGATCCGGCAGATTCACGACACGCTCGGCATCGACTCCCTCCCCGACCTCGAGGCCGCCGCCTCGGATGGTCGCCTGGCCGCGCTCCCCCGGTTCGGCCAGAAGACAGCCGACAATATCCGGAAGAGCATCGGCTTCCTCCGGCAGGCCAGCGCCTTCCGCCTCGCGCATCATGCCGCGGAGGAGGCCCGGACCCTCGTGGAGGCGCTGGGCCGGGTGCCCGGCGTCCTCGAGGCGATCGCCGCCGGAGAGGTCCGCCGCCGCTGCGAGGTGGTGCGGGAACTGGTCATTGTGCTGGTGGCGGAAGTGCCCGCCGCCGAAATCTTCACGCGCCTGGGTCAGGTGCCGGGCGTCCACGAGTTCGCCGGGCAGGACGAACGCCATGTCACCCTCCGATTCGTCGGCGGCACCAGCGCGCAGATCATCGTCACGCCCCCCGTGAATGCCGGCGCCGTCCTGGCGCAGGCCACCGGCAGCGAGACCCACCTCCGGGAACTCGAAACCCGTGCCGCAGCCCGGGGCTGCTCCCTCCGGGGGGCCGCGCTGTGGCGCGGCAGCGAGTTCGTCCCGACCCCGGACGAGCCGGCCCTGTACCAGGCGCTGGGCCTCGCCTGGGTCCCGCCGGAAATGCGTGAGGGCACGGGCGAAATCGCCGCTGCCGTCGCCGGCCAGCTCCCGAGCCTGCTCGTGGAGGGGGACCTCCGCGGATTCCTCCATTGCCATACCAACTACTCGGACGGATCCAATTCGGTGGAGGAACTGGCGCGTGGCGTGCAGGCGGCCGGCTATGAGTGGATCGGCATCACCGACCACAGCCAGGCGGCGGCGTATGCCGGAGGACTCTCCCCCGACGACCTTCGTCGCCAGGCGGACGAGATCGCCGACGTGGCCGCCCGGATGCCCGGCTTCCGGATCCTCCACGGCATCGAGGCCGACATCCTGGCGGACGGGGCACTGGACTACGACGACGACGTCCTCGCCCGACTCGACTTCGTCATCGGCTCGATTCACAGCCGGTTCAACCTGAGCGGGCCGGAGATGACCAATCGCGTCCTCACCGCCCTCGACCATCCCTGCCTCGGGATCCTCGGCCACCCCACCGGGCGCCTGCTCCTCTCGCGCGACGCCTATGCCATCGACCTCGAGCGGATCTTCGTCAAGGCCGGCCGGCTGGGCGTGGCGATCGAGATCAACGCCGATCCCCACCGGCTGGACCTCGACTGGCGCGTGCTCCGGAGCGCGCGCGCACACGGCGTGATGATTTCCATCGGGTCGGACGCGCACAACCTGGCGGGGCTGGCCAACGTGCCGTACGGCGTCGGGATCGCGCGGAAGGGCTGGCTGGGTGCGGGCGAGGTGCTGAACACCCGTGACGCCGACGGGTTCCTCGCCTTCGTGCGCGCGCGGCGGGCCTGAGTGCCGCGGGAATCGGTCGCGGCGCGGGAGGCCCGGGCAGGGCGGATCCTGGCGGCGCTGGAGGCCGCCTACCCCGACGCCCACTGCGCGCTGGTCCACGCCGATCCGTACCAGCTGCTCGTGGCCACCATCCTCTCGGCCCAGTGCACCGACGTCCGGGTCAACATGGTGACCCCCGCCCTCTTCGCCCGCTTCCCCGATGCGCGCGCCCTCGCCGCCGGGACGCAGGAAGAGGTCGAGGCGCTGATTCGCTCGACCGGCTTCTTCCGCAACAAGGCCAGGAACCTGCTCGCCATGGCGGCGGCGCTCGTGGCGCAGTACGACGGCGCCGTGCCCGACACCATGGAGGCACTCCACGCGTTGCCCGGGGTGGGACGCAAGACGGCGAACGTCATCCTCGGGAATGCCTTCGGGCGAAATGACGGCATCACGGTCGACACCCACGTCGGCCGGATTGCGCGGCTGCTCCGCCTGACCCGGGCCACCGACGCCGAGAAGGTCGAGCGGGAGCTGATGGCGCTGTTCCCCAGACCCCGGTGGACCATGCTCTCGCACCTGCTGATCGACCATGGACGCGCGGTGTGCATTGCCCGGCGTCCGCGTTGCCGCGAGTGCCCGATCGCGGCCGAGTGCCCGGGCGCCACCACGGCCGCGCATGGCTAGCACAGGGAGGCATCGGCCGGGGCCGCTCGTCTTCATCTTCCTGACCGTCTTCCTCGACCTGCTCGGGGTCGGGATCCTCGTGCCGGTCATCCCGTTCATTGTCGCCGAGTTCCGGAGCGACGCGCTCACCGTCGGCCTGCTCAGCCTCACCTTCGCGGCGGCGCAGTTCCTCGCCAGCCCCGTCCTCGGCGCCCTCTCCGACCGGTACGGCCGCCGGACCGTCCTCCTCCTCAGCGTGCTCGGCACAGGAGGCGGGTACTTCCTGTTCGGCTTCGCCCAGACGCTCTGGCTGCTCTTCCTGGCGCGGCTGATCGACGGCTTCACCGGCGGGAACATTTCCACGGCACAGGCCTACATCGCCGACGTCTCGCCGCCCGAGGACCGCGCCAAGAACTTCGGGCTGATCGGTGCGGCCTTCGGCCTCGGCTTCATCCTCGGGCCGGCCATCGGCGGCATCCTGAGTCACGTCAGCCTCCGCGCGCCGGCCTTTGCGGCGGCGGGCCTCTCCCTCCTCACGGTGGGTCTCGGGTACATCCTGCTCCCGGAGTCACTCCCCCCGGCGCGCCGCGTCCGCACCCCCTTCCGCCTCAACGAACTCCATCCGCTGGGCCACCTGGGGGAGGCGCTGCGGCGACCCGGGGTCCGGCGCATCTTCATCGCGTTCTTCGCCATCAGCTTCGCGATGGCCGGGCTGCAGTCGAACTACGCGGTCTTCACCCGGGAACAGTTCGGCCTCGGCCCCGCCGGCACCGCCTGGCTCTTCACGCTGGTCGGGGCCATCAGTGTCCTGGTGCAGGGCGTGCTCCTGCGGCGCATTCCCATCCGGGGCCGGGAACGCACGATCGCCATGTCGGGGCTGGCGCTCATGGCCACCGGCTTCGCCGCAACCGCCTTCGCGCCCTCCGTGCTCTGGCTGTATCCGGCGACCGGGCTCCTGGCGCTCGGCAACGCCGCGGCCGCGCCGATGCTGACCGCCGAGGTCTCGCGCAACGTCAGCGGCGAGGAGCAGGGCAGGATGCTCGGCTCGATGCAGTCGGTCGCCAGCCTGACGCGCATTCTTGGTCCGCTCTGGGCCGGTCTCGCCTTCGACCACATTGGATACGGTGCGCCGTACTGGACGGGGGCGCTCTGGGTGCTCGCCGGCCTGGCGGCCGCCGCGCTATCTTTCCGTCCGGCCGACCGGGCCGCGCACGCCACCTGACCCTCACTCCACGGAATTGCTGATGAAGACCGCCACCATCGAAACCAGCCGCGGCACGATCGTCGCCGACCTCTTCGACGACGAGACGCCGGGCACCGTCGCCAACTTCGAGAAGCTGGCCAACGACAAGTTCTACGACGGCACCCGGTTCCACCGCGTCATCGCCAACTTCATGGTCCAGGGCGGTGATCCGCTCAGCCGGGACGCGAACCATCCGCGGGTCGGGACCGGCGGACCGGGCTACACCATCAAGTGCGAGACCGACAAGAACACCCACCGGCACGTGGCCGGCACGCTCTCGATGGCCCACGCCGGCAAGAACACCGGCGGCAGCCAGTTCTTCATCTGCCACGGCCCCCAGGGTCACCTCGACGGCGTCCACACCGTCTTCGGCCAGGTCAGGACGGGGATGGACATCGTCAACGCCATCAAGCAGAACGACGTCATCGAATCGATCCGGGTCGCGTGACGCTCCGGCTCGACTTCGCCGTCATCGCCGACTACGCCCTCGTCGACCAGCACGGCAAGCTGTCGGTCCTCGGCATGTTTCAGCACGTCTGGGTGGCCGCGTTCCCCGCCATCCATCCCAGGACCCACCTGGTGCTGCGGGTCCGCGGCCGCCGGACCGACATCGGGACCCACGGGATCCGGATCCGCTTCGTGGACGAGGACAACACCGAGCTCCTCGGCGGCGAGGGCAGCGTCAAGTTCGGGGAGCCGGCGGCCGGGGTGACGGAGGTGGAGGCAGGCGCGGTCCTGGTCTTCGACGTGCCGCTGCCGAAACCGGGGGAATTTGCCTTCGAAATCACCCTCGACGGCGGGGGCGTGACCCGGGTACCCCTGACCGCCAGCCAGGCCCGGGCCGGCGACGCCCACTGACGGGTTTGCCGAGCTGGCGTGTCGGGTATGAAAGTCGGCTTTGACAACCCTTTCCTCCGCGCGATATGTTTTTCCCTGTCCCTCCCGCCGGGTCCGCCCGGAGCGTCCCTGCAGTCGCCCTGAATTGGAGTCCACGTATGCGACGGTTCCAGGTTTGGATTGCCGCCGGAGTCCTGACCGCCATTCTGGTCATGCCTCAGTCGGCCGAAGCCCAGGGGTTCAGCGTCAATGAGCAGAGCTCGTGCGCCATGGGTCGGGGCGGCACGGGCGTCGCCTCTCCCTGTGCCGACGGGTCCGCCATCTTCTTCAATCCCGCCGGCCTCATCCTGCCGAAGGGCAAGGGCGTGACGAGCGCGGGGGCGACGATGATCGCCGCCAAGGGCGACTTCACGAACAGCGCCACGGGACAGGTCAGCACCCTCGAGGACCACATCACCCCGGTGCCGGCGCTCTACGTGGGGTACGGTGTCTCCGAGACCGCCACCATCGGGCTCGGCATCTTCGCTCCGTACGGCCTGGCCATCGAGTGGCCGGACGACGCGCAGGGCCGGTTTCTCGGGTACTACAGCTCGGTCAAGGGCATCTACGTCCAGCCGACCTTCGGGCTCAAGGCGGGTGATCGCCTGAGCTTCGGCATCGGGTTCGACATCACCCAGTCCTCGCTCGAGCTCAAGCAGCGGGTGGATCTGGCGAGCCAGCTCGTCCCCGGCGGCGGCGGGGCCACCTTTGCCAACCTCGGCATCGCCTACGGGACCGACTTCGCCAATGTCCAGCTCACGGGCAACGACATGTCCCTGGGGTTCCATCTCGGCGCCATCGCCAAGATCACCGATGACCTCTCCTTCGGCATCCGGTACCTGTCCAAGCAGACCGTCAACGTCGACAACGGCGAGGCCACCATCACCCAGGTGGCCACGAACCTCTACCTGGCCCCGAACAACCCCCTCGGCCTGCCGGCCGGCACGCCGATCGATGCCCTCCTCGCCCCGCAGTTCCAGCCCGGCGGTCGTCTGGTCGACCAGGAAGGCGCGGCAATCCTGCCCTACCCCGCCCAGCTGAACATGGGCCTGACGCTGCAAGTCACCGACAAGCTCAAGGTGCTCGGTGACGTCGGCATCCAGTTCTGGGAGGTCTGGTCGACACTCCCGCTCAACTTCGAGTACCTCGGGGACAGGACCCTCGTGGAGGACTACCGGAACACCACGACGTGGCGCCTGGGCACCGAGTACGCGGTCGGATCCAAGTCGACGGCGCGGCTCGGCTTCATCGCCCACAACGCGGCGGCGCCCCCGCAGACCGTCACGCCCCTCCTGCCGGAAGGCCCGCGCACCGAATTCACGGCCGGCTTCGGGTCCCGCCTCTCGGACCGGTTCGGCTTCGACCTCGCGTACCAATACATCGATCAGGCAGACCGACAGGGCCGGAGTGGCGACGGCGGGATGGCCGCCCCCACCACGGCAGTGAACGACGGACTCTACACCTTCAGCGCCAACCTGGTCGGGATCACCCTGACTTACTCGTTCTGATCGGGAGACCACAGCATATGCAGCGCATTCGACTGACCGCGGCTCTTCTGCTGGCGCTCCCGCTCGTCGCGGGGTGCTACGACAACGAACCGCTCAGCGCACCGGACCTCTCCACGAGCAACGGGCTGATGGCCCGCTACGTCTCGATGGGCAACAGCATCACCGCCGGCTACCAGTCGGGCGGCATCAACGACAGCACCCAGCAGCGGTCCTACGCGGTGCTCTTCGCCAACCGGGCGAACGCGACGTTCAACATTCCGTCCCTGAACATGCCCGGCTGCGCGCCGCCGCTGACCAACAACGTCACGCAGACCCGCGTCACGCTTCCCGGTGCACCCCCGTCCACGGGCTCGACATGCGCGGCCCGCGCCGACGAGCGGCTGCCCTACGTCAGCAACGTCGCGGTGCCCGGGGCCACGTCCTTCTCGCCGGACGACAACCTCAGCCCCTTCGCGAACAGCAACGCCCTGACGACGCTGATCCTCGGCGGCCGGACGCAGAACGAGGCGATGCAGGACGCCGACCCGACGTTTGTGAGCGCCTGGATCGGCAACAACGACGTCCTCGGGGCCTACGCGAACGGCGCCAACCCCGGCAACCCGGCGCTGATCACCCCGCAGCCGGTGTTCGAGCAGAACTACTCGGCCATGCTGGACGCCATCGAGGCGACCGGCGCGAGCGCCGCGCTGATCAGCGTGATGGACGTCACCGTGGCCCCCTTCTCGTCCCGGACGGCCATCTATTACTGCCTGACCTACGTCGACCCGGCCCGCTGCCAGGCGCCGCTCCCGACCACCCCCGACCCGAACCTGGCCGGCCTCAATTTCCTCGGCCTCTGGAACGTGGACGTCAACTGCGCCGCGCCGGCGGGCCTTGCCACCCTCATCCCGTGGACCAAGGCGGTGCCGATGCTGGCCGCGGCGGCAGGCGGCTCGCCCCAGACGATGGATTGCTCCATCGACGCCCTCGTCGTGACCCCGACCGAGGTGGCCAACCTGCAGGCGGCGACGCTCGGCTACAACAACTACATCGCCGGGCAGGCGGCGGCCCGCGGCATGGCCTATCTCAACCTGAATCCCGCGCTGCTCGCCCTGGTGGCGACCGGCGCCATCCCGCCGATCCCGAACATCGCGCCCGCGCTGGCCGGCCAGTCGGTCACCTTCGGTCCGTACTTCTCGCTCGACGGGCTCCACCCGTCCACCCTGGCACACCAGCTGGTGACGGATTCCCTGGTCTCGGTGGTCAACCAGTTCTTCGGGACCAGCATTCCCTGAAGACCTGAGCGAGTCCAGCACGCGGCAGGGGCGGCAAGCCAATTCGGCTTGCCGCCCCGTGTCGTTTCCCCCGCCTCTTACCCTGCCCCCGCGCCCCCTTACCTTTCCCGCATCGACCCCTCCTGGAGCCACCATGACGCTGGACCGCGACCGCGCCCTGGCGCTGATGCACGAATACACCCCATCCGACGCCCTGCGGAAGCACATGTATGCCGTCGAGATCGCGATGCGGGCGATGGCCACCCGCTCGGGAGAGGATCCGGACGACTGGGGAACCGTCGGCCTGCTCCACGACTTCGACTACGAACGCTTCCCGAATGCCGCGCACGCCCCTGACGCCGAGCACCCCAGCGAGGGGGTGCGCATCCTGGCGGAACTCGGCGCCCCGGAGGCGTGGCGGCAGGCCATCCTCGGCCACGCCGCCTACACCGGCGTGGCGCGGGAGACGCCGATGGCCCGCGCCCTCTTCGGCGTGGACGAGCTCTGCGGGTTCCTCGTGGCCTGCGCCCTCGTGCGCCCTTCCCGCTCCCTCACCGATCTCGAGCCCAAGAGCGTCCTGAAGAAGCTGAAGGACAAGGCCTTCGCGCGGGGCGTCAGCCGCGAAGATGTCCGGCTCGGGGCCGAGGAGCTGGGGATGCCCCTGGACGAGCTGATCCGCTTCCTGCTCGAGGCGCTGCGCCCCCACGAGTCGGTCCTGGGGCTCGGGCAGCCGGGATGACCCCGACGGCCGTCGCCGCGCTGGCCGAGCGCTCACTCGCCCGGGCCGGAGGCACGCGCTTCGTCCCCGGCAACGCGACCCGGCTGCTGCTCGACGGCCCGCAGGTCTATCCCGCGATGCTCGACGCCATCCGCACGGCGGAGCGCTGGATCCACTTCGAGAACTACATCATCCGGGATGACGCGACCGGCCGGATGTTCTGCGAGGCGCTGGCGGCGCGGGCGCGTGCCGGCGTCGCCGTGCGGCTCCTGACCGACTGGCTCGGGAGTCGCGGCCTCGGGAGACGCCTCGCCGCCGAGCTGCGGGCCGCCGGTGTCGAGCTCCGTCGATTCAATCCCCCCCGGTTCCTCGACCTGATCGGCAACGTGGCCCGCGATCACCGCAAGCTGGTCGTGACCGACCGCGGCACCGCGATCATCGGCGGGCTCTGCATCGGCGATGAGTGGGCCGGCGATCCGGCCCGCGGCATCCCGCCCTGGCGGGACACCGCCATCCAGATGGACGGGCCGGTCGCCACCCTGCTTGACCAGGCGTTCGAGCAGGTCTGGCGCCTGGCCGGCGGGGAGATCCCCCCGGGTCGTCACGGAGACGAATCCCCGGCGCCGGGGACGGCCGAGATCGGGGTGATCGTCGGGGAACCGCGCCGCGCCCGGATCCAGCGGGTGGTGGAGCTGCTCGCGGCCGGCGCGGTCGAGCGTCTCTGGATCACCGACGCCTACCTGGTGGCGCCCCGCTCCCTCTTCCAGTCGCTCCTGGACGCCGCCCGGAACGGCGTGGATGTGCGTCTCCTCCTTCCCGGCGCGAGCGACCTCCCGGTCATCCGGAACCTGAGCCGCATCGGCTACCGGCCCCTGCTCCAGGCGGGCGCCCGGATCTTCGAGTGGGGCGGCCCGATGCTCCACGCGAAGACGATGGTGGCCGACGGCGCCTGGTGCCGCGTCGGCTCGAGCAACCTCAACAGCTCGAGCCTGGTGGGGAACTACGAACTTGATGTCCTGCTGCACGACCCGGCCCTCGGCGCCCAGCTCGAGGCCCAGTTCCGTCGCGACATGGCCCGCAGCGGGGAGGTCGAGCTGCCTCGCCGGGGGGGCGGCCGGACCCTGGAGCGCGCGGTGCCCACCGAGTCGGACACGGCCACTCCGGACCGGGCGCATGCCCGGCGCTTTCGCGAATACCGCCGCCGGACCGGCCTCGCGCTCCGGGGGCTGGCCAGTGCCGCCCAGCGCTCGGTCTTCGGGCCGGTGGCGGCCGGGCTGGCCACCCTCGGCCTCCTCCTCCTCATCCTGCCCCACACCATGGCCCTCATCATCGCGGCCATCTGCGTCTGGCTGGCGCTCGGGGCCGCCCTGCAGGCCTTCCGCGGTCGCCTCGGCTCGTGAGGCCGGTCCCCCGCCCCCTCAACGCTTTCCACCCCTGGTGCGTACCCCTCCCGTGACCGATGCCGAGCTGGCCACCCAGGCCCGACAGGGGAGCAGCGAGGCGTTCGGGGCGCTCGTGGAGCGCCACGCCGCGCGGGCCAGGCGGGTGGCCCGCGCCGCCCTGCTGGACGAGCACGATGCCGACGACGCCGTGCAGGACGCGCTCTTTTCCGCCTGGCGGGCCCTCGCCCGGTTCGATCCCGCCCGACCGTTCGGGCCCTGGTTCCTGCGGATCGTGGTGAACGCCGCCGCCGACCTGCGCCGACGAGGGAAGCTGCGCCGGACGGAGGAGGTTCCCGAGCACGTCGCGGACCCCGGACCGACCCCGGAGCGCGAGACCGACCGGGCCCTGCTGCGGGAGCGGCTCGATCGGGCCCTGGCGACCCTGCCGGAGCGGCGCCGGATCGCGCTGGTGCTGCACGACGCCGAGGGATATGTGCACGAGGAGATCGCCGCGATGCTCGACGTGCCGGTCGGCACCGTCCGCTCCGACGTCTTTCATGCCCGCCGCGCGATGCGCGCGGCGTTGAGCCCGTTCAAGGAGGGCGATCAATGACAGACCTGACCGATTTTTCGGCCGACCGGGACGGGGAGCTCGGCGCGCTCCTGCACGCGCACCTCTCGGCGCCCGATGACGCGGCATTCGCGGGACGGATGCGGGCGGTGGCCGTCGAGGCGGCCGAGGAGTCCGCGTGGCGCTCGGTGGCGCGCTGGACCCTCCCCGGCCTCGCG
>JAHECL010000163.1 GCA_024641745.1 Gemmatimonadota bacterium
CTGCGTAGAGCCGGAACAGGTTCAGACCGGTCTTCGTGACTAGCAAGCCAGCCCTCCTGCGGCCTTGACCGCGGCTCCTTCGGCCTGGCGCCACCTCCGACGGCGGGTCCAGAATTGGAATGACCGTTCCATCGTGCGAATATATCGCATCTGCACCCGGCCCGGGAATGGGTCTGCTGCGCAACCTCGAGGAGCGGTCATGCGAGCGACGTCACAGGCTTCCCCAGATTCCTTGCGCACGAGGCTCGTCGGCACCCACGACCTGCAGGGCCGCGAGGCTCTCCAGGTCACACTCAAGGGCGACTGGTGCTACGTGGGCCACCTGCCAGGACGTGCCGTGAACCACCTGACCGGCAGAGAGGAGGAGAACGGCACATCGATCCTCGATGTCTCGGACCCTGCCTCCCCGGTATTGGTGGCGCATATCCCGGGGCAGGCAGGCGCCAACTGCCGCGGGGTCCAGGCGATCCACAGCCCGCGGGATGGGCACGACTACCTGACCCGGACCCACGAGACGGCGGCCTCCCGCACCTTCGAGATCCTCGATGTGACGGACAGGGCGAACCCGGTCGCCGTGGCTGCCATCGGCGATACGCCGGCCGGGCCCATCTCCCACGCCCACAAGGGTTGGTGGGACGAGGAGACCGGCCTGTACTTCGCGTCGGCCGGAGAGCCCGGCTTCCGGCCCGGTGGTCACCTGGTCATCTGGGATCTCGCCGACCCCAGGAATCCGGTCTTCGTCGCGCGCCACTGGATCGCCGGTCAGCGCCTGTCCGAGCCCGACCCCGGCGGACGAGGCCTGACCATGCATCACCCGATCGTCGACATGGCGAACCGCAGGGTGTACGTCGGCTACCCGTGGGGTGGCCAGCTGGAGGTGATTGACATCACGGAGATCCGGCGGCCTCGGAGCATCCTGTCATTCTCCATCGCTCCTACCTTCAACAAGGGACCCCACACCGTCCTGCCGATGTTCGGGGTGACCTGCCCCAACTTCGCGCCGGGGATCGGCGATGTCCGCGACTTCATCGTGTTCGTGAACGAGGCCAACAACTGGCGTCCGGGCAAGAAGGAGATCCGGACCATGTTGTACGTGCTCGACGTGACTGCCTGGGACCACCCGATGACCGTGTCCACCTTTCGGGTGCCGGACGGCGACTACGCGGGTCGAGGAGGGCGGTTCGGTCCGCACCAGTTCGCAGAGACCTGCGACGGCCGGCTCTACGCTCCGGCCGAGAATGGCAACCTGCTGTACCTCGCCTACTTCAGCGCTGGGCTCCGAATCCTCGACCTCTCGGATCCGTTCACGATCCGGGAGGTCGGTCACTACGTGCCCGCCACGACTGGGCTGACCAGGGCACGGCCATCGCGGTTCGAGGACGATCCGGAGCTGCAGGGCCTCAACCAGGTCGTGATCCAGTCCAATGACGTGGACCTCGATCACCGCGGGCTGGCCTACCTCACGGACCGGGCTGGCACCGGGTTGCACATCATCGAGTATCTGGGCCGGGATCGGGCGGTGGGAACTCCGTCGTGACCGCCTCCTCGGCAGCGATGACCTCCGGCTCGGCCATGGCATCGTCGATCGAGAAGCGCCACAACGGCCGGTTGGTACGAACGGATGTGGTCGCCGAGGTGACCAGCGCGACCGCGGCCACGGCCAGCGCCGCGGGGCCACCGACCAGGGCGGCCATGACCCCGTACAGCGTCTGGGACAGGGGGCCGATGCCGCCGGTGACGGTCCGCATGTTGGACATGACGCGACCGCGCATGTTGGCCGGGGCCGCGAGCTGGGCGATGCTGAGCCGGGTCACGGTCTCGAGGACGTCCAGGAAGCCGGTTGCGGCAAGGAGGATGAAGGACAGCGCGTAGCTGGTGGACAGTGCGAACAGCACCAGTGCCCCGGAGTACAGGCACTGGAGAAGGACGACGAACCGGCCGGGGCGGCGCGTGTGCCCGAAGATGAGGAGACACCCGAGCCCTCCGATCGCGCCCAGCGCCGGTGCGGCGAGGAGTCCGCCGAGGCCCTCGGGCCCGACGTTGAGCACCTCGCGGCCCACGATCGCGACGATCACGGGGTTGACCTGGAACGCGCCGAACACGATCTCGAGGCGCAGAAGCCCGGACAGGATGCTGGTGCGCCGCATGTACCGCATGCCCTCGCGGAGCTCGCCCGCGAACGATGCCTTCAGGACGGCTGCCTGCGGGGGCACGTTTCGCATTGCCACCAGCGCCCCCATCAGCACCAGGAAGGTGGCGCTGTTGATCAGGAACGCCCATGCGGTCCCGAGTGTCGCGATGACGATGCCGCCGACGGCCGGCCCAATGACCGCCGACGAGCGACTTGCGAGCGACGTCAGGGTCACGCCTGCCGGCAGCAGCTCGCGCGGGATGAGGCGCGGGAAGAGCGCCTGGCGGGCCGACACGTCGAATGCCGAGATGACCGATGTCAGCAGGATCTCGGCGTAGATCTGCCACAGCTGGATGGTCCCGCTCAGGATGAGCAGACCGAGGGCCAGGGACAGGAGAAGTGCCAGCCCCTGGGTGACGAACAGCAGCCTGCGCTGGTCGATGCGGTCGGCGATGACACCGGCGAAGGGCGCGATGAGGAGTGTCGGCAGCGCCTTCATGACGCCGAGCAATCCGAGCAGGATCGGCGAATCGGTCATCTGGTACACGAGCCAGACCGCACCGGTCTGCTCGACCCAGCGACCCGCGTTGGACGACGCGAGGCCGAACCAATACAGCGCGTAGTTGCGGTAGCCGAGCGGGGCCAGGCTGCCCGGCAACGCCACCGCCCGCGTCGGGCCGCTCGTCATCGGACGGGGGTCATGGCCGACCCCTTGCGACTGGCGGGCAGGCGGGGCGGCTGGACAACCGTGTGGCCGGCTACCGCGTCGCCGGGTGCGGTTCCGGCCCGACCAGGGACCGGAGCTCCGCCGCGATGCGCGCGGCTGACGGCACGAAGATCGCCTCGAGCGACGGGCTCGCGGGCGGCGGCGCAAACGGTGCGCCGATGCGGAGGACCGGTGCATCGAGGTCATCGAACGCGGTGCCGCCGAGGGCGGCCGCGATCTCCGCCCCAAGCCCGCCGGTCGTCACCGCCTCGTGGGCCACCGCGACGTGGTGCGTCCGGCCGACTGACGCCGCAATCGTGTCGAGGTCGAGTGGCGACAGGGACCTCGCGTCGATCACCTCCACCTCGATGTCCTCGCCGGCGAGGATGGCAGCCGCCTCCAGCACCGTGTGCACCATTCGACCCCACGTCACGACCGTCACCTCGCGTCCCGACCGCACGATCCGCGCCCGCAGCGGGTCATCCTGCCCGGTATCACCCGAAGGCCCTCGGGTGAAGTACAGGGCCCGATGTTCAAGGAACAGGACGGGGTCGTCTGCCCGGATCGCAGCCCGCAGACCCGAGTACGCATCCCGTGGGGTGGAGGGCGCCCACACCCGCATGCCCGGGACATGGGCGAACCACGCCTCCAGGCTCTGGCTGTGGTGGGCGCCGTACCCGCCCGAGACCCCGAACGAGGAGCGGACCGTGAGCGGCACGGCCAGGGCGCCGCCGCTCATGTAGCGCAGCTTCGCGGCGTGGTTGACGAGCTGATCCATGGCCAGGGTGGCGAAGTCGATGAACATGACCTCCACAACCGGCCGCAAGCCCGTGAGCGCCGCCCCCACCGCAAGACCCATCACGCTTGCCTCGCTGATCGGGGTGTTGCGAATCCTCCACGGCCCGAAGCGTTCGACGAGGCCCCGCGTGGCGCCGTACGGGCCGCCGACGGTGATGTCCTCCCCCAGGAGCGCCACCGCGGGATCGGCGTCCAGCTCGTCCGAGAGCGCCTGCCCGATGGCGTCGATGAAGCGGACTTCGGGCATCGTTCGACTACGCCCCCAGGACGTCGGCGAGGAGCT
>JAHECL010000060.1:0-11283 GCA_024641745.1 Gemmatimonadota bacterium
CGCACGACGCAAGTCCTTGTGCGGGAGGTCGAGGATGTTCTGGTCGTTGGTGTACGAGTGGATCGTCGTCATGAAGCCGTGCACGAAGCCGAACCGCTCGAGGATCACCTTGACCACCGGCACCAGGCAATTGGTGGTGCAACTGGCGTTGGAGATGACATGATGCGTCGCGGCGTCGTACGAGTCGTGGTTCACCCCATAGACGACGGTGACGTCCTCCTTCTTGGCGGGCGCGGAGATGATGACCTTCTTCGCCCCCGCGGCCAGGTGCATCGCGGCATGCTCGCGGTCGGTGAACCGCCCCGTGGACTCGAGCACGACGTCGACGCCCAGCGCCTTCCAGGGGAGCTTCGACGGGTCCTTTTCCGAGAGGACCTGCATCGTGTCGCCGTTGACCACGAGCGCGCCCTCACGGGCCTCCACCGAGCCGTCGAACCGGCCGTGGACGGAGTCGTACTTGAGCAGGTGCGCCAGGGTCTTGGTATCGGTGAGGTCGTTCACCGCCACGAAGTCGAGGTCGGTCGCCCCGAGCTTCTTGGCCGCACGAACGACGTTGCGCCCGATCCGGCCGAACCCATTGATGCCGACTTTGACCGCCATGATTTCTCCTGTGAAGGGACCCGAACCATCCAAAAATAACCCGAATCAGCGATACCGCACCTTCAATCCAGCATCGTCGCCGGAGGCCGGGCACGCGCGAAGGTGACCGCATCCACCCGATCCGCCCCGGATTCCCGCAACGCCGCCGCGGCCTCTGCCAGCGTCGCACCGGTGGTCAGCACATCATCCACCAGCACGACCCTTCCCCGCACCGTGGACGAACCCTCGAACGCCCCGCGCACGTTCGCCGTGCGCGCCTCTGGGGTAAGCCGGGTCTGGGTCCCCGTCTCGCGCCGGCGATGGAGCAGGTCGGTCCGCACCTGGTGACCCCCATGTCGGGCGAGCGCCGCGGCCAGGCACTCCGCCTGGTTGTAGCCCCGGTGTCGGAGCCGCCGCGGACCGAGAGGGACTGGTACCAGCACGCTGGGCGCCGAGAGGAGGGGGACCGGCTGCATGCCCGCGGCAACCGCATCGGCGACCCGCCACCAGCCGCCGTACTTGAGCCGGTGCATCGCGCGCCGTGCGCCGTCGTCCAGCCAGACAGCGGCCCAGACGGCTGTCAGCGCCTCCGGCCAGTCCGCACAGAAGCCGCAGTGCCCACCAGGCGACTGGGTTCCCCCGCAGCGAGGGCAGCAGGGCGGCGCCACCCGGCGCCACCGTGACCGGCAGACGGCGCAGATCAGGGCCTCACCGTCGCTCCGAGGGACGGCCTCGTCGCAGGTCAGGCACTGGGGAGGGAGCAGGGCCCGCTCCAGCGCGACGAGGACGCCCCGCAGGTCAATCGAGGGCAGCACGGAGGGCGGCCCGCATCACGTCGAGTGGAGGCGCGACAAGGGGAAACCAGCGCCGCAGCGCCGCCGCACCCTGGGCGAGCAGCACCTCGCGACCATCGATGGCACGCCGGCCGGCGCGCCGCTGGGCCGCGACCCAGGCCGTCTCTCCACGACGATACACGAGATCCAGCGCGGCGATGGCCGCCGGGGTGGCCTCCGGACGCGATGGGAGGGGATCCCCTGGCGCCAGGCCAAGCGGTGTCGCGTTGATGATCAGGCCTGCCTCCTCGGCGGCGGCCGCACCGACGCCGCGGGTCCCCGCAAGCGCCAGGAATTCGGCCGCGCGAGCAGGGCTGCGGGAAGACACCGCGATCCGTGCCCCCTGGAGGCGGGCCGCTTCGAGCACGGCGCGAGCCGACCCGCCCGTCCCGATCACCAGCCAGGCCTCGGCCTCGACTTCGAGCTGCCCGACGGCCGCCTGGACACCGAGCACGTCGGTGGTGTCGCCGGTGAGCGTCTCCCGGTCCCACCAGAAGGTGTTGCAGGTGCCGAGCGCCCCGACCAGTTCGGACGGACGCGAGAGCGCACGCGCCGCCGCCGCCTTGTGCGGCACCGTCACATTTCCCCCGCCGCCGGCGGCGGCCAGGACCGTCATCAGCACCGGCACCTGATCAGCGGCGCACGGCAGCGGGACATAGACGGCATCGAGCCCGAGCACGCGGAAGGCGGCGTTCTGCATGATCGGTGAGAGGGAATGCGACACCGGATTCCCGAGCAGGGCGAAGACCCGGGTCCGTGCCCCGCGCATCAGGCCTTCCCGCCGACAATCCTGCCCGCCACGGCGGTGACCAGGATCGCGAGCTGGTCCCGGGTTGCCCGATAGGTCTCCAGATCCTCGCCGTACGGGTCGGCCACTTCCGCGGCGGTCCCGGTGCGCCCCGCATATTCCCCGAGCAGGTGCACCCGCGCCCCGGGGATGAGTTCCAGGACCCTGGCACGATGATGCCGGGCCATCGTGAGGATGAGATCGGTCGGTGCGATGAGGTCCCCGGTGAGGAGGCGGGCCCGGTGACCGGAGAGGTCCAGGTCGCGCTCGAGGCCCACCAGGTAGGCGCTTTCCGAGGCGGGGGCGCCCTCCCATGCCCCGGTGCCCGCCGAGAGGACCTCGATCCCGTCGAGGCCGCGTTGCACCAGCGCCTCGCGCAGGAGCGCTTCCGCGAGGGGACTCCGGCAGGTGTTCCCGGTACAGACCAGGACCACCCGGCGCGGCGCGGCGGGAACCGTGGTCAGGGGGCGAGACTCCCGACCGCGCGCCGCAGCTCGCCCCGCGGGATGGCGCCTTCGCGCACCATCCGCGGGATCGGCTCGGTGCAGTCGACCAGGGTCGAAGGCGGCACATTCCCGAGCACACCGCCGTCGAGGACGAGGAGATGTCCGCTGCGCACCGCGTCGCTGAACAGCGATTCGATGCCGGCGGCACCTGCCGCCGGCGGACTTCCCGGGCGGTTGGCGGAGGTCGACGTCAGGGGGATGCCGCAGGCCGCTACCAGCCGCCGGATCCCGGCGTGCGAGGTATATCGGACGGCGATGCCGCCCTCCGCGCCGCGCAGGCGATCGGGCAGTCGCCCTTCCCCGCCCTTCAGGACCAGGGTCAGCGGCCCGGGCCAGAAGGCGTCCGCCAGTGCGCTTGCCGCGCGCGAAAAGACCAGACCCCACTCGCCCGCCATCTTCTCGCTCGATACGAGGAGGAGGAAGGGCTTCTTCGGGGGCCGACCCTTGAGGCGGGCGAGCGCATCGAGGGCGTCGTCGGTCGGCGCGGAGCCGAGACCGTAGACCGTCTCGGTGGGATAGGCGAGGAGCTGGCCCGAGGCGAGATGCTCCCGCACCGCCGGGATGGCGCGTTCGACGTCGTCGGAGGTGATGAACGGAAGGATCATGATGCCCCCTGCAGCAGGGCCTCCGCGAGGGCGAAATCTCCCGGCGTGGTCAGCTTGAGGTTGCCCGGGTGGTCGAGCACCAGTTGCACGCGGCCGCCGATGCGTTCGACGAGCTCTGCGTCGTCGGTGCCCTGCACCCCGTCGGCCAGCGCCGCGGCCGCGGCGCGCTCGAGCAGGTCGCGCGGGAAGCCCTGGGGCGTCTGCGCGCGCCAGAGCCCCGCGCGCGGGACCGTTCGCGCCACCACGAGCGAATCGGGACCGCCTTCCGTCGCCTTGAGGGTGTCGCCGACCGGCACGGCGGCAACGCCCCCCGCTCCGCTCCGCGCGACGTCGATCACGGCGTCCACGGTGCTGCGGGACACGAGCGGACGCGCCCCGTCATGGACCAGCACGATTCGGCACGCCGGCGGAAGCGCCGCGAGGCCGGCCCGCACGGAATCGCCCCGCTCCCGGCCACCGGGCACGAGCATCAGGCTGGCGCTCAGCAACGGCTGCAGCCAGTCGGGCGGGGATTCCGCCTCTTCGGGGGGCAGCGCGACGACGGTACAGGCGACCGCCGGGTGGGAGGTGAACGGGCGGAGGGCGCGCAGGAGCACGGGCACACCGGCAAGCTGGCGGAACTGTTTGGGCATCCCGCCGACGCGCGTCCCGCGGCCCGCGGCCACGACGATCACGCCGACGTCAGGCGGCAAGGCTCTTCACCAGTTGATCGAGGTGATCGACCCCGACCAGCGAGATGCCCGACACACTCGGCGCGTTCCTCCCCGGCGCGAAGACCCGGCGGAAGCCGAGGCGGGCCGCTTCCGTCATCCGGCGCTCCATGCCGCTGATCGGACGCACCTCGCCGCCCAGGCCGATCTCGCCGAGGTAGAGCACGTCCGCGGGCACCGCCTTGCCGTGCAGGCTCGAGAGGAGCGCCGCCGCCACCGCCAGGTCGGCCCCCGGCTCGGCGAGCCGCACGCCGGCCGTCGCCTGGACGAAGACGTCGAGCGACGCGAACGAGGTGCCGGCCCGGCGCTCGAGCACGGCAAGCAGCACGGCGAGGCGCTTGGGGTCGAGGCCGGTGGCCACCCGCTGCGGCGTCCCGTAGCCCGATGGGGCCGCGAGCGCCTGCACCTCGACCAGGACGGGACGGGTGCCCTCCATCAGCGCCGTCACGGCGCTGCCGCTCGTGCCGGCGGCGCGTGCGGCGAGGAACATCGCGGACGGGTTCGGCACCGCCACCAGGCCACGCTCCGTCATCGAGAAGACGCCGAGTTCGTCGACGGACCCGAAGCGATTCTTGGTCGCCCGGAGCAGCCGATAATCCAGCGATCCCTCGCCCTCGAAGTAGAGCACGGTGTCCACGATATGCTCGAGGGTCTTCGGCCCGGCGATGCCGCCGCCCTTGGTCACGTGCCCGACGACCACCACGGCGGTGCCGGACTCCTTGGCGTACCGCATCAGCAGCGCGGACGACTCCCGCACCTGCCCGACATTGCCGGGGGCGCTCTCGAGGGAGTCGGTGTAGACCGTCTGGATGGAGTCGAGCACGAGGAACTCGGCGGGAAGCGCCGCCGCGGCCTCGAGGACCGCCTCGAGCCGGGTCTCGCCGAGGACATGCACCGCCCCGGCGTCTTCCTCGAGGCGCCCGGCACGGAGGCGCAACTGGTCCGGCGATTCCTCGCCGCTGGCATAGAGGACGCGCCGGCCGGAGCCCTCGAGGCGCGCCGCCACCTGGAGGAGCAGGGTGGACTTGCCGATCCCGGGCTCACCGCCGATCAGGGTCATCGAACCGGGCACGATGCCGCCTCCCAGCACGAAGTCGAGTTCGGGCAAGCCGGTGGACCAGCGGATGAGTCGGGATTCGGCGATATCGCGGAGGCGGACGGCGGGCAGGGCACCGACGGACCGCGTGACCATGCGGCGCCCGGTCCGGGAGGCGGCGGGCCTGGCCATCGGCTCCTCCGCCACGGTGTTCCACTCGCCGCACCCCTCGCAGCGGCCGGCCCACTTGGGATGGTCGTGTCCGCATTCGGTACACCGATACACCGAGTGGGTGCGTGCCATGCTACTCCGGATCGTCTCGCGACGAGAAGCTGTCGAAACGGGTGTACTCGCGGCTGAAGCGCAGCTGGACGTCGCCGGTGGGGCCGTTCCGGTTCTTGGCCAGCATGATGTCAGCGAGTCCCTTCTTCGACTCATCCTCCCGGTCGTAGTACTCCGGGCGGTGAATGAAGAGGACGAGGTCGGCGTCCTGCTCGATGGCCCCCGAGTCGCGGAGGTCCGAGAGGATCGGCCGGCGCTCCCCGCCCCGCTGCTCGGAGGCGCGGGAAAGCTGGGAGAGGGCCACGACCGGCACGGCGAGTTCCCGGGCCAGCGCCTTGAGCGAGCGCGAGATGTCACTGATTTCCTGCACCCGGTTCTCGGCGTACTCGGGACTGCGCATCAGCTGCAGGTAGTCCACCACCACCATCTTGATGTCGTTGTCGGCCTTGAGCCGGCGGGCCTTGCTGCGCATTTCGAGCAGCGTCAGGCTGGGGGTGTCGTCGATCCACACCGGGCAGCTCTGCAGCACCCCGGCAGCGCGGGCAAGATTCGTGAAGTCGGCATCTCGCAGGCCGCCCTGCCGCACCCGCTGGCTGTCCACCCGCGCCTCGGCGGTGAGCATCCGCTGCACCAGCTGGTCCCGTGACATTTCGAGCGAGAAGATCGCGACCCCCTGCCCGTCGACCGCCGCGTGGGTGGCCAGGTTCAGGCAGAAGGCGGTCTTCCCCATCGACGGCCGGGCCGCGACGATGACCAGTTCCGACGGCTGGAACCCCGACGTCAGGCGATCCAAGTCTACAAAGCCGCTCGGCACGCCCGTGATCGATTTGCCGCTGCGCTGGAGCGCCTCGATGCGCTCCATCGTGGGCCAGAGCATCTCCTTGAGCCGGCTGAATCCCTCGCTGCCGCGCTCCTGGGAGATCTGGAAGATCCGCGACTCCGCCTTGTCCAGCAGGTCGGAGGCGGTGGAGCGGCCGTCGTAGGCTTCCGTGATGATGCCGGTGGAGGTCTCGATGAGGCGTCGGAGGATCGCCTTGTCCTTGACGATCCGAGCGTGGTATTCGAGGTTGGCCGCAGTCGGGACGGCGTCCACGAGGTCGGCGAGGTAGTCGGCGCCGCCCACCACGTCGAGCTCCCCGCGGCGCCCGAGTTCCTCCCTGAGGGTGACGGGATCGATGACGGTCCGCCGTTCCACGAGGCTGACCATCGCCCGGAAGAGGCGGCGATTGCCCTCGCGGTAGAACATCTCGTCCTGCACCAGCTCCGTCGCCAGGAGGGCGGCGTCCTGGTCGAGCAGCATGGCACCGAGCACCGCCTGTTCCGCCTCCTGGCTCCAGGGGACGGCGCGGCCGGTGTAGGTCTCAGCGATCGAGGAGCTGTCGGGCGATACGGACGTCATCCCAGGTCGGCTTCTTCCAATTCGGGTTACGGAGCAGTGCGGCAGGGTGATAGGTCACGACGAGCGGCACGCCCCCGTAGCTGTGGACGGCCCCGCGCATCTGGCCCAGGGTCTGCCGGCCACCGAGCAACGCCTCGGCCGCGGTGGCGCCGAGGGCGAGGATCACGTTCGGGCGGACCAGCTGCACCTGTCGGCGGAGATACGGGAGGCAGGCGGCGGCCTCGTCGGGCAGCGGCTTCCGGTTCTGCGGGGGCCGGCACTTCACGACATTGGCAATGAATACACTCTCCCGCGGAATCCCGATAGATCCGAGGATCTGCGTCAGGAGGGTGCCCGCCGCACCGACAAACGGACGGCCGGTCGCGTCCTCGTTGGCGCCCGGTCCCTCGCCGACCAGCATCAATCGCGCGGCGGGGTCGCCCTCACCCGGCACGGTGTGCTTCCTGCCCTGGGCCAGCCCGCAGGCCGTGCACGCCGCCACGCGCGCCGCGATGGCGTCGAGTGTCTCGAGCGTCCCCAGTCCATCACCGAGCAGGTCCGGGGCCGGGAGGTCGATGGTCAGGCCGGGCCCGGGGATGGGGGGTGCGCCTTTCTGCCAGTCAACGGCGGACGGGCCGACGGGCGGACGGGCCGGGGCATCCTCTGCCGGAGCCGCCTCCGCGAGATAGATCTCCGAGCCACCGAGTTCGGCCTGCTGGCGCAGGTACTGCTGCCACTTATCGGGCAAGGCGGGCCTCCACGGCGTCGAGGATCGTGTCGGCGATTGCGCGTTTCGAGGCGAGCGGCACGACCCGGGCATTCCCCTCGCGGTCGAGGATCGCCACACGATTGGTGTCGACGTCAAATCCGGCGCCGGGTTCGAGCGCGTCGTTCACCACGATCAGGTCGAGCGCTTTTCCTTCCAGCTTGGTGCGCGCCTTCTGGATCGCGTCCCCCGTTTCCAGGGCGAAGCCGACGATGACACTGCCGGGCTTCCGGATGGCGACCGTGGCCCGGAGGATGTCCGCCGTCGGCTCCATCGGGATGGCGAGGGCGCCATCGGTGCGCGGGCGCTTCGCGTCGCTCGGCCGCGACGGGCGATAGTCGGCCGGCGCGGCGGCCATGACCAGCACGTCGGCGCCCGGCAGCTCCTCGGACACCACCCGCTCGAGGTCCTCGGTCGTCTCGACCGAGCGCAGCCGGACGCCGATCGGCGGGGCGAGGGTCGTCGGACCGCTCACGAGCACGACGTCGGCACCGCGTTCCCATGCCGCCTCCGCCAGGCGATAGCCCATCTTGCCGCTGGAGCGGTTGGTCACGACACGTACCGGATCGATCGGCTCCCGCGTGGGGCCGGCGGTGACCACCACCGTCCGCCCGGCGAGGAGGCTTTCCCGCCGGAGGACCCGCGCGGCATGGGCGAGGATCGTCTCCGGTTCGCTCATCCGGCCCGGCCGGTCGGACGGCCCTTCCGCGAGCGGGCCGACTTCCGGCCCGACGAAGGCCCAGCCGCGCCGGGTCAGCACCTCGACGTTGCGCGTCGTCGCCTCGTGCGCGTACATCGCGTCATTCATGGCGGGGGCGACCAGCACCGGCCCGGTCCGGGCCAGGAGGAGCGTGGTGAGGACGTCGTCGGCCAGGCCCTGCGCCGCGCGCGCCAGCAACTGGGCGGTGGCGGGGGCCAGGATGAGCAGGTCGGCCTCGTCGGCCAGCCGGATGTGCGCGAGCGCCCGATCCCGCTCCCAGAGGGAAGTCAGGACCGGGCGCCCGGTGAGTGCTTCAAAGGTGACCGGCCGCACGAACTCCGCGGCGGCACGCGTGAGGACGACATCCACCCGCGCCCCTGCCTCCGTCAGGCGTCGGGCAAGAATGCAGCTCTTATAGCATGCGATCCCGCCCGACACGCCGAGGACGACGTGTCGGCCGGCCCACACCCTACGCCTCGGAGCGCCGGCGGCGAATCATCTTGTACTCGAGATCGCCGAAGGTGAGCGCCTCGAGGGCGGTGGTCGTGAGCTTCTCGCCGCCGGTGTCGAGGTGGTCGCGGGGAAACTCGTTCAGGTAGCGCGCAAACTTGGCGGCGACGAGAACGCCGAGGTACTTGTTGCCGGCCTTCTTTGCCACGTCCACCGGGGTGTAGATCTTCATCGGTTCCTGCTCCCTTGGTTGGTCATTCGCTCTCGCCGCGGGCCGCCGCATCAACGACACCCTGGCGCAACTGCTCGATAAAGGCCACCAGGTCGCGCTGGCGCGCCACCCGGCTCGTTTCGGCGTCGAGGATCGCCCCGACGCTATTCACGGCATCCCGCAGGTGCTCGTTGATCACCACGTAATCGTAGGCGTGGGCGGCCAGCAGTTCCTCCGCGGCCCGTTCAAGCCGGGTCCGGCGCGCCTGGGCCGTCTCCGTGTCGCGGCGGCGCAGCCGCTCCGCGAGCACGCGGGCCGACGGCGGCAGCACGAACACCCGCACCGCATCGGGCATCCGCTCCATCACCTGCCGGGCCCCCTCGACCTCGATGTCGAGGACCACATGATGTCCGCCGCGCAGGACGCGGTCGATCTCCGAGCGCAGCGTCCCGTACCGGTGCCCGCCGTACCTGGCGTGCTCCAGAAAGTCGCCAGCCGCCACGCGCCGCTCAAACTCGGCGGGGGTCAGGAAGTGGTAGTCCTGCCCGTCCCGCTCGCCCGGCCGCGGGGCGCGTGTGGTGGCGGACACCGAGTAGCCGACATCGGTCCGCGCCTGCAGCAGCGCGCGTGCGATGCTGGTCTTGCCCCCGCCGGAGGGGGAGGAGAGGACGAGGAGGAAGGGCGTCACTCGAGGTTCTCGAGCTGCTCGCGGAACTTCTCCATCTCCCCCTTCATCAGGATGACCTGCTGGGCGATCTCCGCGTCGTTCGCCTTGGCGCCCATCGTGTTGATCTCACGACCAAGCTCCTGTGCCAGGAATCCGAGCCGCTTGCCCACCGGGTCGTTGCCGGCGAGCGCGGCGCGGCAGGCGGCCACGTGGGCCGCGAAGCGCACCAGCTCCTCGGTGATGTCCAGCTTGTCCGCCAGGAGCGCCAGTTCCTGCGCGAGTCGCGCCTCGTCCACCGAGCGACCGTCGAGAAGGTCGCCGACCGCGGCGCGGAGCCGGTCCCGCTCCCGCGGCAGCCGTGCCGGCGCCAGCGCCGAGATCCGGGCGGTGGCCGCCTCGATCCGGTCGAGCCGGTGCGCCAGTTCGGTGGCCAGCACCTCGCCCTCCCGAAGGCGCATCGCCTTGCACTCCGCGATGGCGGCGGCGGCGATCGGCTCCAGTTCTTCCCAGGTCACCGTCGGGGTCTCGCTGCCGTCGAACACCAGCACCTCGGGCTGCCGCGCCACGAGATCGAGCGAAACTTCGCCGACGAGACCGAGGCTGGTTTGCAGTTCGCGGAGCCGAGCCACCACCACCCGGGCCCGCTCGATGTTCAGGGCCAGTGCCGCTTCCCGTGCCGGCGATTCCACCCAGCGCACCGACACGCTGAGGTGCCCCCGCTCAAGCTCCTTGCGGAGCTGTTCGCGGAGCTGGGATTCCAGCGGCGCGAGATCGGACGGCAACTTGGCCGAAAGGTTGAAGAAGCGATGGTTGACGGTCCGGATCTCCATCCGGAGCCGGCCGCCCCCCGCGCCGCCTTCGCCCGCGCCGAACCCGGTCATGCTGTGCGGCACTCAACCCCCGCGAGTCTGGTAAAGCAAGGAAAGATAGCCGGTTGGAAGGGCGGAGGATAGGCGTCGGGACCGGGGACGCGGGAGGGCTGCCAGGCCCGGCGGACTGGCCGCAGGATGGCAGCGACATATCAACACATCTTTGTGATGTGGAATACAAGCTTCGCCTGGCGCTTCGCTCCGAACTTCAGTTTACGAAGGACCAGCGAACACCGTAAGTGCTTCCGTAGGCAGGGATTACAAATCCGGGGAGATATGTCGCGTCGGAACCGGCGAGGTTCATCCGATCGTAATAGAACCGGAAGCTGCCGATCGCGAGCTCAAGGTAGGCCCGGAGGAAGGTTGCCCCCGGAATAGTGATCGGGGCGTCCGAGGCGTCGAGCCCGAGCACCCCGTCTCCCCACGACTCGAGGCCGACCTGTGCCTTCAGGTCGAACGCTCCACTCGAAAAGGTCCGGATGAACTTCGAACGGATGGTGGCCGTGGTCACGAAGTGCGTCGGCGGATTTCCGTTCGGGGTACCGGAAGCGGGGTTGCCGTACCGGCCCTCGAGGATGAGCCACGGCACGGGCGCGAGCTTCCCGCCGAGCGTGAGCCAGGTGGTGGACGGTGTCTCGGCCAGCCCCGGCACCGTGAGGTAGGGCTGTGGCGCCAGTCCCTGAAAAGCGCTGGTTTGCGAGACATCTGCCTGCAGGGCGATCCACGAGCGATCCCAGAGGAGAGTGGCGGTCAGGTCGCTGATGTCCTGCGCCACATTCGTGGCGATGGCGGGCGCCGCCACCACGGTCCCCAGCCGGGCCGAGCCGCTCAGCCCGAACCCGTGGGGGAGTGCCAGGCCGGCCCGCGCCCCCAGCCATCGGCTCGACCGGCTGTTGTCGTAGGA
>JAHECL010000060.1:11293-14823 GCA_024641745.1 Gemmatimonadota bacterium
AGGAGCGCCATTCGCCCTCGAGGCTGGCGCTCAGCATCCTGGTGGGCGCCCACCCGACGCTTCCGCGGACATCGCCACGCGTCCAGTGCGACCGAAGGAAGCCGCTCACCGACGCCGACATCGTGGGCCGCCTCCAGGAGGCGACCAGCCCGACCCCGTTGATGCGCTGGGAGATGTCGTCCCCGCTCCATCCAGTCGACGAGAAGACGAGGTTCACCTGGCGGGAGAGTTCACCCGACCCGCCCTGGAGGAAGGCGCGGAACTGCATCTCGCTGCGACTCCCGTCCACCCCGGCCCCGATGCTGTCTCCGCCCGTCGTCACGTACGGCTTCCGGTTGGGAGCCTGCGCCACGTACTGGAACTGGAGCCCCCACCGCTCGGCGCGGAGATAACTGAGCTGCAACCACGCGCTGGTCTCCTGGGCATCGCTCTGGGCGGCGTCGTAGGTCGGCGCGTCCCAGTAATCCGCGGCGAGCCCGTACCCGAAGCCGGAACGGAACCGCTTCTGGATGCTCCCGCCGTATCGCGCGATGCCGCGGTCGCCGGCCGAGACCATGATCTCGGTGGCCGCCGCCGCCACGTCGTGCCGCGGGGTGTAGAGCCGGACCCGCAGGAGGCCGGCCCAGCGTTCGATTTCGACGCGATCGAGGAGATGGAGCGGAAGGAGGGCCGGATCGATGCCGACCGAATCGGGACCGACCGGCGTGACGGGAAGTCCATCAAGGAAGTACTCGACCGACGTCGCGCCGCGCCCCTGGTAGCTCGCGTACGCCGGCCGGCCGATCCAGCCGCTGCGCCAGAGGTACAACCCGGGGACGTCGAGCAGGAGTCCGCCGACCGTCTCGGCGGTGGCCCAGTCGAGGGAGGCGTGATCGAACACCAGCCGGGACCCGTCGGGCATCACGCCGTCGGGATCGAGCCGCGGGACCACCGGCAGGCGAATCTTGGCCAGCGCCTCCCCCTCGAGGTACCGCGCACTGAGGTCCACGGTGTCCCGCTGGTTGCGCAGGGAGTCGACGTTGGGCTGCCCCGACACCTGGGCGTCGAGCGCCGTGCCGGCGAGGAGCAACAGCAGGGCCAGCCCGGCGGCGGGGACCCCGCGGCGGTGCGTCACCCCTGCCGGGCCAGCACAAACTCGGTGAAGAGCCGCACGCCCATCCCGGTCGGCCCCTTCACCGCGCCGGCATCTTCGCTCTGGGTATACGCCGTGCCCGCAATGTCGAGATGGGCCCAGGGATACCCCTCGGCGAACTCACGCAGGAACCAGGCGGCGGTGATCGTGCCCGCCGGGCGGCCGCCGGAGTTCTTGACGTCGGCGATGTCCGACTTGATATGCTCGCGGAATTCATCCCACAGCGGGAGCGGCCACACCCGCTCCCCGGAGCGGTCCCCGGCACGCCGCACCTCATCGACCAGCGCCTCGTCTGCACCGATCACCGCCGCCGCGGTATAGCCAAGGGCGCTGACCACGGCCCCGGTCAGCGTCGCGATATCGAGCACGCACGCCGGGTCATACCGCCGGGCGTAGTGCAGCGCGTCGGCCAGCAGCAATCGCCCTTCGGCGTCGGTATTGATGACTTCGATGTGCTTCCCCGACATGGCACGGACCACGTCACCCGGCTTGTAGGCCGTGCCGGAGAGCATGTTCTCCGCCGAGGGAATGAGGCCGATCACGTGGGCCTTGGGCCGCAGGCGACCGAGGGCCTCGAACGCGCCGAGGACGGCGGCGGCACCGGACATGTCGAACTTCATGTCCTCCATCCGCTCGGCCGGCTTGATCGAAATCCCGCCGGTATCGAAGGTGACCCCCTTCCCCACCAGGACAATCGGGGCCCCCGCGGCGCCCTTGTACTCCAGCGCGATGAACCGCGGATCTTCCGCGCTTCCCTTCCCCACCGCGAGCAGGGCACCCATCCCCTCCCGCTCGATGGCGGCGCGGTCCAGGACGGTGATACCGAACGTGTGCCGCGCCGCCATCTCCTCAGCCTGGGCGGCGAGGAAGGACGGGGTGCAGGTGTTGCTGGGGAGCACCTGCAGGCCGCGGGTCAGCGCCTGCGCCGCCCCGATGGCCGCACCCAGCCGGTGCCCCGCCTCCGCGGCGGCACCCTGCGCCAGAATCTCCACCCCGGCCAGCGCGGCCCGGCTCTCTTCCGGCGGCAGCTTCAGGGCATCGAAGTGCCAGGCGCCGAACAGGAGCCCTTCCGCCGTGGCCTGCACCGCGTCGGCCTCGGGCACGGCCCCGCGTGCTTCCGTCGTGAGGTGGAACATGGCGTCGGTCACGCCGGCAAGCCGGGCGCGCTTCCCCGCCACCGACGCGGCACGCCGAATCGTCCGTGCGGAGGCCGTGCTCGCGTCGCCGGTCCCGACCAGGAGGAGCCGCGCGATCGGCCCGTCGGGGTAGAGGGCGGCGACCTGGTCCTTCTTTCCGGTGAAATCGGCGGCGGCATACAGCCGCGCGAGGGAGCCTCCGACGGCCCTGTCCAGCGGGACGAGCGACGCAGGCAGCCCACCCTTGGGCACGGCCACGAGCAGCAGCGGGGTGGTGACCGAGGCGAGGTCCGCCTTGCGGAGTGAAGTGTTCAATAGCATGGGAGCATCTTCGTGAGGGTGATCAGGCGCGCGACGCTGGGGCAAGCTAACGCGCCGAGGGCGGCCGCCACAACCGCACTGCCACGACTAGATTTCCGGTCGGCGCGGCAGGAGGGATCGCAGGGGCGTTCATCCTTCCAATATATGGCTCGCCCGCGCTATTATCCCGTCCCCCCTCACGCCGACGGAGCCTTCCGCACGCATGCTCACGCTGATCAGGAACGTCGAGATCTTCGCTCCGGAGCCCCGGGAAGCCCGCCACATTCTCGTGGGGGGCGGCAAGGTCCTCTGGATGGGTCGCGACGTCCCCGCCCTGCCCGCCACGCTCGGTGTCGTCGAGCGGGACTTCGGCGGGCGGCGTGTCATTCCGGGACTGGTCGACGGGCACGTCCACCTGACCGGCGGCGGGGGCGAGTCGGGTCCGGAGAGCCGGGTACCGCCGGTCCCGCTCACGCGCTTCACCCGGAGCGGCGTGACGACCGTGGTCGGCGTCCTGGGCACCGACGACGTCACCCGGAGCACCGCCTCCCTGGTCGCCGCCGCGCGCGGGCTGGTCGCCGAGGGGCTCAGCGCCTGGTGCCACACCGGAGGCTATCACCTCCCGCCGACCACGCTCACGGGCAGCGTCCGCGGCGACATCGTGCACGTGGACCGCATCATCGGCGTCGGCGAACTGGCGCTGAGCGACCATCGCTCCAGCCAGCCCACCCTCGACGAGCTGCTGCGGGTGGCGAGCGAGGCCCATGTGGCGGGCCTCATGACCGGGAAAGCCGGTATCGTGCACCTGCATCTCGGCGACGGCCCGCGCGGCCTGGACCTGATTCGCGCCGCGCTCGACGAGAGTGAACTCCCTCCCCGCGTCTTCAATCCCACGCACGTCAACCGCCGCCGGGCCCTCTTCGAGGAGGCCATGCTGCTGGCCGACCGCGGGGCGTGGATCG